>NZ_CP103371.1:607335-911002 GCF_024802625.1 Massilia sp. H6 | reverse complement strand
GTCCACGGTCAGCAGATCGGGCGGGACGCGGTAGAGCGGGGTCTGGTACACACCGCCGCGCTTGCGCGAGCCATACAGCATGGCCTCGTAGTATCCGGTAATTAAGCCGGTGTCCGCACCGTCGGGGCTGCGCACCAGGTTCGGCACGAAATTCGCCTCGAAGAAGCGGCGTACCGCAGCGGCATCGGCGGCGTCGACGCGCCGCGCCGCGGCGCACACCTCGCGCCAGTCGAGCTTCTTCCCGATCGCCCGGCAAGACTGCAAGAACGCCGGCCAGGCCTGGCGCAGGTCGTCTTGCTGCCAGCCCGGCAGCGCGCTAAAGACCGTTGGTGTCATCAAGGGCGCCGGGGGCTGTGGCTGCTCGGGCACATACACCGGCCCCACCGGCGCCGGCATGCGCACGGGCGCGGCCGGATCCAGCGCTTGCGGCGGCTGCGCACCAGGCTGCGGCGGCTCGGTCGAGCAGGCCGCCAAAAAGGCGACGAGGACAAGCGAAGCGGTTACACTGCGGCGTATTGATGGCATGGGAATAACCGATATGTGGATCTTGATGGTGGAAGCCGGCGTTGCACTGTTCCTGCTCGTCTTTATCGTCTGGTGGACGATGTTCGCCGGACGCAAGGACGCTCCCCATGACGAGCCAACGCAGAAAGATCAGGACGCCGACAAACAGCCATGATCGTCGCCATCATGGCAGCCAGACTGCGCGGCCAAATTCAGTGCAGCGCATGCGGCAGCGACAGCACGAATTCGGGAACCTGAACTTCGAACCGGTGGCCATCTTCGGCGACGCAGAAATATTCGCCATACATCGAGCCCTGCGCGGTCGCCATCTGGGTGCCGCTGGTGTATTCGAACTCTTCGCCGGGCTTGAGCAGCGGCTGGTGGCCGACGACACCCAGGCCGCTGACTTCCTGCACGGTGTTATTGGCATCGGTGATCACCCAGTGGCGCGAAATGAGCTGGGCGGGAACGGTGCCGGTGTTCTTGATCGTGATGGTGTAGCTGAACACGAACTGGTCGCGGTCCGGTTTGGACTGTTCCGGCAGGTGCTGGGTCCTGACAGAGACAGCGAATTGGTAGGCGGACATGGTAGTTCCTTGCTTGATCGTCAATGCGAAAGTTAAAAACGCACGGCTGTCGAGCCGGCGTGCCGGTGTGGCGCAAACGACAATCATACTCCGCGCCGCCCGTGTGCGGCGTCTTGCCACAGCACCTGAGCGTCTCATCGGCGTAGAATAGCGGCTTCACTTTATCTGCATTCGTGCCATGACCACCTACCGCATCGCTCCCAGTATCCTGTCCGCCGATTTCGCCCGCCTGGGCGAAGAAGTGCGCAATGTCGTCGCCGCCGGCGCCGACATCATCCACTTCGACGTCATGGACAACCATTATGTTCCGAACCTGACCATCGGGCCGCTGGTGTGCCAGGCGATCCGCCCGCACGTGCAGGTGCCGATCGACGTACACCTGATGGTCAAGCCGGTCGACCGCATCATTCCCGATTTCGCCAAGGCCGGCGCCAATATCATCACCTTCCACCCGGAAGCTTCGGAGCATATCGACCGCACGCTGCAGCTGATCCGCGATCACGGCTGCAAGGCCGGCCTGGTGTTCAACCCGCACACGCCGATGCACTATCTCGAGCACGTGATGGACAAGATCGACATCATCCTGATCATGTCGGTCAATCCCGGCTTCGGCGGCCAGTCGTTCATTCCAGAGGCGCTCAAGAAGATCGCGATCGCGCGCCGCATGATCGACGAATCCGGCCGCGACATCATGCTCGAGGTCGACGGAGGCATCAAGAGCGACAACATCGCCGCCGCAGCAGCCGCGGGCGCCGACACGTTTGTTGCCGGCTCGGCGATCTTCGGCAAGCCGGACTACAAGGCGGTGATCGACGACATGCGTGCCCAACTGGCAACGGTCGCCAAATAATGCGCGCCGGCCGCGCCGCCATCCGGGCCGCCATCATCGACCTGGACGGCACCATGCTCGACACCCTGCCCGATTTCGAGGCGGCCCTGAACGGCATGCGCGCCGACCTGGGCCTGCCCCCGCTGGCGCAGGCGGCGATCAAGCCACTGATCGGCAAGGGCTCGGAAAAACTCGTGCGCGACGCCCTGCTGCTCGACTGGGACGCGGCCCGCGTGGATGCGGCCCTGGTCGACGCGCTGGCCGGCTACCAGCGCCACTACCTCGCCATCAATGGCAATTTCAGCAGCTTGTACGACGGCGTACTCGACGGATTGGCAGCCTTGCAGTCGCTCGGGCTGCGCCTGGCCTGCGTCACCAACAAGCCGATGGCGTTTACTACCCCGCTGCTCGCGCAGAAGGGATTGGCCGGCTGGTTCGAGCTGGTCTACGGCGGCGACTCCTTCCCGAAAAAGAAGCCCGATCCGATGCCGTTGCTGGGCGTGTGCAGCGCCTTCGACCTGCCGCCATCAACGGTGGTGGCCATCGGCGACTCGTCGAACGACGCCGAAGCGGCGCGCGCGGCCGGCTGCCATGTACTTACCGTGCCATATGGTTATAACCACGGGCGGCCTGTACAAGAAATTAATTCGGATGGTATAGTTGGTTCGCTGCTCGAGGCAGCGCAGCTGATCGCTGCCCACAACCGCACGACTACTTAACGACGCTATCCATGTTTTTCACCAAAAAACACACTGTCAACCAAACCGGTGCCCTTGAGGCCTGGCTTTGGCGACGCTGGCAATCCTGGGCTGACTAAGCCGTATCGATTGCTGCCGGGTGTGTTCGAGTTTGCGCTCGTTCCCGGCAGGTTTTTTGAATCAACCACCGCCCTCTTCCCCCTTGGGCGGCACGGAGAAAAGCATGACCGAACTCGAATTCAAGTCGCTGGCCAGCCAGGGCTATAACCGCATCCCATTGATCGCGGAAGCCTTCGCCGATCTGGAAACCCCGCTCACGCTCTACCTCAAGCTGGCCCAGTCGCAGGGAGCCGGCAAGAATACCTTCCTGCTAGAATCAGTCGTTGGCGGCGAGCGCTTCGGACGCTATTCGTTCATCGGCCTGCCGGCATCGACGCTGCTGCGCACGCAAGGCGAGCGCACCGAGGTCGTCAAGCACGGCGAGGTAGTCGAGACACACGACGGCAACCCGCTCGACTTCATCGAAGCCTACCAGGCGCGCTTCCGGGTGGCCCTGCGTCCCGGCCTGCCGCGTTTCTGCGGCGGCCTGGCCGGCTATTTTGGCTACGACACTGTGCGCCACATCGAGCACAAGCTGGCCAACAGCGCCCCGCCGGACGCACTCGGCCTGCCCGACATCCAGCTGATGCTGACCGAAGAACTGGCGGTCATCGACAACCTGTCGGGCAAGCTGTATCTGATCGTGTACGCCGACCCGGGCCAGCCGGAAGCCTACATGAAGACCCGCCAGCGCCTGAAAGACCTGCGTGTCATGCTGCGCCGGAGCGTGGACGCGCCGGTGACGTCGAGCTCCGTGCGCACCGAGGCGGTGCGCGAGTTCAGCAAGGAAGACTACCTGAAGGCGGTAGCCAAGGCGCACGACTACGTGATGGCGGGCGACCTGATGCAGGTGCAGATCGGTCAGCGCATCCGCAAGCCGTATGTCGATTCGCCGTTGTCGCTCTACCGTTCGCTGCGCTCGCTGAACCCTTCGCCCTACATGTATTACTACAACTTCGGCGACATGCAGATCGTCGGCTCGTCCCCGGAGATTTTGGTGCGCAACGAAGCCCTGCCGGAGGGTGGCAAGAAGGTCACGCTGCGCCCAATCGCCGGTACCCGCCCGCGCGGCGCCACGCCGGAACGCGACACCGAGCTGGCCGCCGAGCTGCTGTCCGACCCGAAAGAAGTTGCCGAGCACGTGATGCTGATCGACCTGGCACGCAACGACATCGGGCGCATCGCCGATACCGGCAGCGTCAAGGTGACCGACCGCATGGTCATCGAAAAATACTCGCACGTGCAGCACATTGTCTCGAACGTCGAGGGCAAGCTCAAAGACGGCATGTCCAATCTCGACGTGCTGCGCGCCACCTTCCCGGCCGGCACCCTGACCGGCGCACCGAAGGTGCGTGCGATGGAAGTCATCGATGAACTCGAGCCCGTAAAGCGCGGCATCTATGGCGGTGCCTGCGGCTACCTGAGTTTCGGGGGCGAGATGGACGTGGCAATCGCGATCCGCACCGGCGTGATCAAGGACGGCAACCTGTACGTGCAGGCCGCGGCCGGCATCGTGGCCGATTCGATCCCCGAGATGGAATGGCAGGAAACCGAGAGCAAGGCGCGCGCCGTGCTGCGCGCGGCCGAGCAAGTGCAAGACGGCCTGGATGGGGAGTTCTGACATGCTCTTGATGATCGACAACTACGATTCGTTCACCTATAACATCGTCCAGTACCTGGGTGAGCTCGGTGAAGATGTGCACACCGTGCGCAACGACCAGGTCACGCTGGCACAGATCGAGGCAATGGCACCCGAGCGCATCTGCATCTCGCCAGGCCCGAAGGCGCCGAAAGATGCAGGCATCTCGCTCGACGTCCTGCGCCAGCTCAAGGGCAAGCTGCCGATCCTGGGAGTGTGCCTGGGGCACCAGGCCATCGGCGAAGCCTTTGGTGGCAAGGTGATCCGCGCCAAGCAGGTCATGCACGGCAAGACCTCGCTGATCGCCCACACCGGAGAAGGCGTATTCAAGGGACTGCCAAGCCCGTTCACCGTGATTCGCTACCACTCGCTGGCCATCGAACGCGCTTCGCTGCCGGACTGCCTCGAAGTCACCGCGTGGACCGACGACGGCGAAATCATGGGCGTGCGCCACAAGGACTACGACATCGAGGGGGTGCAGTTCCATCCGGAGTCGATCCTGTCCGAGCATGGCCATGCATTGTTGAAGAACTTCCTCACGCGCTGAGCGGCTTCTAGGCTCCTGCGTACACCGCTACCCATTGCACCGTCGCCGCCGCTACCGGCGCAAACGACTTGCGGCCCAGGCCGCGCCAGCGCTGGGCAGCCGGTCTTGAGAATACCTAATTGAACTGGACCCTGACATGCCGATTACCCCACAAGAAGCCCTGCTGCGCTGTATCGAACACCGCGAGATCTTCCACGACGAGATGTTGCACCTGTTCCGCCAGATCATGTCGGGCGAGATGTCGCCGACCATGGTGGCGGCGCTGACCATCGGCCTGCGCGTGAAGAAGGAAACCATTGGCGAGATCACCGCCGCCGCCCAGGTCATGCGCGAATTCTCGACCAAGGTGCCGATGGCCGACACCTCCGGGCTGCTCGACATCGTCGGCACCGGCGGCGACGGCGCCAACACCTTTAACATCTCGAGCGCCTCGATGTTCGTGGCCGCGGCGGCCGGAGCGCGCGTGGCCAAGCATGGCGGGCGTAGCGTCTCGTCTTCGAGCGGCAGCGCCGACGTGATCGAAGCGCTGGGCGCCTGCATCGACCTTAAACCCGAGCAGATCGCGCAGTCGATCGCCCAGACCGGCATTGGCTTCATGTTTGCGCCAAACCACCATGCGGCCATGAAGCACGTGGCGCCGGTGCGGCGCGAACTGGCCGTGCGCAGCATCTTCAACATCCTCGGTCCGCTCACCAACCCGGCCGGCGCACCAAATATCCTGATGGGCGTGTTCCACCCCGACCTGGTTGGCATCCAGGTGCGCGTGCTGCAGCGTCTCGGCGCCCAGCATGCAATGGTGGTCTGGGGCCGCGACAACATGGACGAGGTCTCGCTTGGCGCCGGCACCCTGGTTGGCGAACTGGTCAATGGCGAGATCCGCGAATACGAGATCCATCCGGAAGACTACGGCATGGCGATGATCTCGAGCCGCAACCTGAAAGTAACCGGCACTGCCGAATCGAAGCTGCGCGTGCTGGAAGCGCTGCGCGGTGAACCGGGTCCGGCCACCGACATCGTCGCGCTCAATGCCGGCACCGCGCTGTACGCGGCTGGCGTGACGCCATCGATCGAAGCCGGCCTGGCGAAGGCACGCGCCGCGATCGCCTCGGGGGCGGCGACGGCAAAGCTCGAGCAGTTCGTGCAGGTAACCCAGCAACTGGCCGGGAACCGCTGATACTAGATTAAAGGTTTTTCATGTCCGATATCCTCAACAAGATCCTGGCCGTCAAGGCCGACGAAGTAGCCGCGGCGAAGAAGCACCGTGACCTGTTCAGCCTGCGCCGCGAAGTCGAGGGCGACGCCGACGCACGCCGCGCCATCCGCGGCTTCGAGGACAGCCTGCGCAGCAAGATCACCGCAGGCCAGGCCGGCATCATCGCGGAAGTCAAGAAAGCTTCGCCATCGAAGGGCGTATTGCGGCCAGACTTCCAGCCGGCGGCGATCGCGCAAAGCTATGCGCAGCATGGCGCTGCCTGCCTGTCGGTGCTGACCGACGTGCAGTTCTTCCAGGGCTCGGTGGACTACCTGCGCCAGGCGCGAGCGGCCTGCGCGCTGCCGGTCATCCGCAAGGATTTCATGATCGACCTGTACCAGGTCTATGAAGCGCGGGCGATGGGAGCCGATGCGATCCTGCTGATCGTCTCGGCGCTTGATCACGGGCTGATGGCCGAACTCGAATCCTGCGCGCACGAACTGGGCATGGATGTGCTGGTCGAGGTACACGACGGCGACGAGCTGACCGCGGCACTGAAGCTGCAAACACGGCTGGTGGGCATCAACAACCGTAACCTGCGTACCTTCGACGTCTCGCTGGATACGACGCTGGAACTGCTGCCGCGCATTGCGCCGGAGCGCATGGTGGTGACCGAGTCGGGCATCATGGGGCCGGCCGACGTCGCGCGCATGCGCGCGGCGAACGTGCATGCCTTTTTGGTCGGCGAAGCGTTCATGCGGGCGCCTGATCCGGGCGTGGAGTTGCAGCGCTTGTTCGGCTAAGGGCCCGGTAGAAACAGGGCCGCGCGCTGTTCAGCGCCCCAGCACGTTCAGGACCGCGAAGCTCATCGCCTGCGCGGCGGTCTTGATCGATGGCTCCGGCACCGGCGCGTAAAACGGCGAATGATTGAACGCGATCGGCTTGCCGCCCTCGCGGGCGGCCTCGAGCACCGCCTTCGGATCGTAGATACCGGTAAAGAAGAACATCGACGGCACGCCTTCGTTGACATAGACCGAAAAGTCCTCGCTGGCCGTCATCGCCGGCATGCGCTGGGCGTTGGCGGCGCCGAAGGCATCCTTGAACACGACCTCGGTTCGGGCCACCAGCGCTTCGCTGTTGACGATGGCCTCGCCGCCGCTGGTGAACCTGAGCTCCGGCGCGGGGGCACCGGCCATGGCGGCGGACGCATTGGCCACCCGGCGTACACCTTCCAGCAGCTTGGCGCGCACGGCCGGGCTGTACGAGCGGATGGTGCCGCGTACCAGCACACTGTCCGGAATGATGTTGCCGACCGTGCCGCCCTGGATCGCGCCGATCGTCACCACGCCAAATTCCTTCGGGTCTTTTTCGCGGCTGATCACGGTCTGCACGTCCACCACGAAGCGCGCCGCGATGGTGATCGGGTCGAGCGACTTGTCCGGCGCCGAGCCGTGCCCGCCGCGGCCCTTGAACACGAATTCGATGGCGTCCGAATTGGACGAGACCGGGCCGGAATTGAAGCCAACCGTTCCATGCGCCAGTGGCCAGGAATGCAGGGCGAAGGCGTAGTCCGGTTTGGGAAAGCGCGTAAACAGGCCATCGTCCAGCATTGCCCTGGCGCCGCCGACGATTTCTTCGGCCGGCTGGGCAATGAAGACCAGCGTGCCCTTCCACTGCGGCTTGAGTTCGACCAGCGCACGTGCGCTGCCGAGCCAGCTCGCCATGTGCACGTCGTGGCCGCAGCTATGGGCAACGAAGCTCTCGCGTCCATCGCTCATGGCGCGGGCGCGGCTGGCATACGGCAGGCCAGTCTTCTCTTCCATCGGCAGGCCGTCCATGTCGGTACGCACCAGCACTGTCGGGCCGGCGCCGTTCTTGAGCACCGCCACCACGCCGGTCTTACCGACTTTTTCGGTCACCTCGAAGCCGAGCTTGCGCATTTCGGCAGCCAGCTTGGCTGCGGTACGGGTTTCCTGGAACGCGATTTCAGGGTGGGCGTGCAGGTCTTTGTACACCGTGTCGAGCCAGGGGTACATGGTGTCGACACGGGCGGTCACGTCCGATTTGAGGGGCGCCGAAAGTTGGCCGAACGCGGGCGCGATGGCCAGCGAAAGCAGGGCGACAGCGATACCGTTTGCAGCAGTTTTCACGCGAACCTCATGGAAAATTGGTGGTGAGCGCGCAGGCCGAAAGACCCGCCGCCCAAGGTAGCCAGCGCCCGCCTTAGACGGCGCTTGGACGCTTCAGTGCCGACGTCTTCTTGCCGGCCACTGCTTGCGACAGGGTAATGCAAGGCACGCGGTCGCCCTGCAGCACCACCTCGAAGGCCATTAACTCGTCGCGGCGGAAGGCGTGCACTGCCACCTTGTCGCCGACGCGGTAGCGTGCCAGCAGCGTGTCGACATTGGCCGGATTGCCGCTCACGCGCAGGCCGTCGATGGCGATGACGATATCCTGCGCCGACAGGCCGGCCTTGTGCGCGGCGCCGCCTTCATGGACCTGGGTCAGCTTGGCGCCAAGCGGGTCGCGCCCAATGCCGGCATCGAGCGAGGCCTTGGCGTTCTTGCGCTCATCGGCCAGCTTGACGCCGAACGGGGCATACAGCTTGGCCAGCGGCAGGTCTTCCAGGCCGCGTACCCAACGCTCGAACAAGCTTCGCAGTTTGGCGCCGCTGACTTCGTCGAAGATCGCTTCGACCTCTGCCTCGGTCACGCCGCGGGCCGCGCCAGCATAGAAATCGCGTCCGAAACGCTCCCACAGCGCCAGCATCACGTGGTCGAGCGATTT
Source organism: Massilia sp. H6 (assembly GCF_024802625.1). Taxonomy (NCBI): domain Bacteria; kingdom Pseudomonadati; phylum Pseudomonadota; class Betaproteobacteria; order Burkholderiales; family Oxalobacteraceae; genus Massilia; species Massilia sp. H6. The sequence goes on along the minus strand of NZ_CP103371.1, from coordinate 902,120 downwards.
GACGCCGCCGGTCTTGGCGCGAATGGTCAAGTCGAAGGCCAGCGCGATGATCGAGCCCTTGGTGTAGTAGCTGATGATGGCGTTCGGCGAATTCTCGTCCTGGCGGTAATACTTGCTCCAGGCGTCAAAACTCGAATCGGCCACGCTCTGCTTGGTACGCCCGCTGCCGCGCAGGACGCCGCCCATGGTCTTGGCCTGCAGCTTGAAATAGGTCGCTTCGCCGATGATTCCGGCCCGTACCAGCATCAGGTCGTCGTAATAGCTGGTAAATCCCTCGAACAGCCAGAGCAAGGGCGTGTAGTTCTCGGTCTGCAGGTCGTAGGGCGCGAACACCGCTGGCTTGATGCGCTTGACGTTCCAGGTATGGAAATACTCATGGCTGCACAAACCCAGGAAGCGCAGGTAGCCTTCGCCCGGCTCGGCGCATTTCGCGCTCGCCGTACACGGCAGATCGGCACGGGCGCAGATCAGGGCGGTCGAGGCGCGGTGTTCCAGGCCGCCATAGCCGTCTCCGACGGCCATCGTCATGAACACGTAGCGCTCCATCGGCGCACGGCGCGTCTGCGGTTCGAAGAACGCGATCTGGGTTTCGCAGATCGCCTTCAGGTCGGCCTGCAGGCGCGCCATGTCGAGGTTGGGCACGCGCCCGCTAATGACGATGTCGTGCGGGACCCCATGGGCGTTGAAGCTGGCCAGCTCGAACTCGCCCATCTCGACCGGATGGTCGATCAGTTCGTCGTAGTCGGCCGCGACATAGGTGCCGAAGCCATAGCGCCTGGCGCCCAGTTCGCGCATGGCCGTGGCCACGCGCCAGCCTTTCGCGGCCGGATCGGCCGGGCGCTGGATGTCCACCTGATGCGGCAGGCTTTCCTGGCCGGCTACGCGCAAAAAGACGCTGGTGCCATTGAAGAAGCCATGGGTCTGGTCGAGATGGGCGGCGCGCACCGACAGGTCCCAGGCGTACACCTCGTAGTGCAGGGTCAGCGCACCGGCGGTGCGGGCGGCGCGCCAGGTATGCTTGTCCAGTTTCGTCAGTGCGACTTCCGCACCACCGCTTTCGGCGCGAATGCGCACGATGTTGCGGGCGAATTCGCGAATCATGTAGCTCCCCGGGATCCAGGCCGGCAGCGCAAAGACCTGCCCTTCCGGATCCGGCGCCGCGACCGTGACCGTGACGTTGAACAGATGGCCGGCCAGGTCTTTCGGCACGATCGTGTACAGAATGGCGAGCTGCTTCTTCGGGGATGGTTTCTTCATGATGGGTCGTGGTCGTCCGGCCGGGCTTCTAGTTGTTGTCCTTCCTAGTGTAATCGGATTCGATCACGGCGGGAAACATTGGCATGCATATATCACAGGACAAGATCGGAGGGGGTGTCGATGTCGCGCAGGATGCCAGGATCGTCCACCGCGACTTCGGTAACCGCATGCGCCGCGAGCAGGCCGCGCGCGCCCTGGTCGCCGCCCAGCGCCAGCAGCGCATCGAGATGGCGGGCGCCGAAAGCCACCGGATTGCCACGCCGCCCAGCGTACACCGGCACCGCGATCGTGCCGGCGGCGGCCGCGGGCGCCACCGCGTCGCGCAGCGCGGCCAGCGTGGCGTCCTGCACGAAGGGCATGTCGCCCAGGGCCACCAGCCAGCCGCCGGCCGGCAATGCGTCGCGCAAGGATTGGCCAATGGCATGAACCAGCGAAGCGCCCATCCCGCTGTCGGCCTGGGCGCACACGGTGACTTCGCAGCCAAGCGCGCGTAGCGCATCGGCCACGCCGCCATCGTGCGGCGGCACGACCGCGACCACGCGGGGAACACAGGCGAGCAGCCGGCGCGCGCTGGCAAGCACCACCAGGTCGCCGCCGGGCAGCTGCTGCAGCAGCTTGTTGCGCACGCCCGCGGGGTCGAAACGGCGCCCCCTGCCGGCCGCTAGCAGCACGCCCGTGGGGACCACCTCAGGCCAGCGCGCCGGCGGCATCCTTGATGGCCGCGCGAATGCGTTGGTAGGTGCCGCAGCGGCAGATGTTGCCGCTCATCGCCAGGTCGATATCGGCATCGCGTGGGCGCGGGTTACTGCGCAACAGGGCCACGGCACTCATCACCTGCCCGCTTTGGCAGTAGCCGCACTGTGGCACATCGTTCTTCACCCACGCATCCTGCACCGCCTTGCCGACCGTGTCGCCGGCCATGGCTTCGATGGTCGTGATTTGCCGCCCCTGCGCCGCGGACAGCGGCGTGATGCAAGAGCGCACCGGATCGCCGTCCAGGTGCACGGTGCAGGCGCCGCACAGCGCTGCCCCGCAGCCGAACTTGGTGCCGGTCATGTCGAGATTGTCGCGCAGCGCCCATAGAATCGGCATGGCCGGATCGGCGTCGACCTGTCGGTCTTGCCCATTGATGTGCAAGGTGAGCATGGTCTTACTTGACCGACTGCAGCTTGGCCTCCAGCGACTTCAGGTCGATCGCGCCAGGGATGCGGGAGCCATCGGTGAAGAAAATCGCCGGCGTGCCCTGGATCTTGAGCTTCTGTCCGAGCGCCACGATCTTGTCGTTCGGCGTGGTGCAGGCGCTTGGTGCGGTCGGCGGCAGCTTGCCATTGACCATCCAGTCGTCCCAGGCCTTGTTGCGGTCGGGGGCGCACCAGATGTTCTTGGACTTCACGAACGAATCCTCGGACAGGATGTTGTACATGAAGGTATAGATCGTGACGTTGTCGATATCCTTGAGCGTGGTCTGGCGCAGGCGCTTGCAATAGCCGCAGTTCGGATCTTCGAACACCGCGATGGTGCGCTTGCCATTGCCCTTGACATGCTTGAGCGCCATCTCCAGCGGCAGGTCGGAGAACGTGATCTTGTTGATTTCTTCAAGGCGGGCGGTGGTCAGGTCGGTCGAGGTCTTGGTATCGTAGACCCGGCCGATGAACAGGTACTCACCCTTCTTGTCGGTGTACAGGATGTCGCCGGCGACCCGGACCTCATACAGCCCGCCGTAAGGCGTCTCGCGGATCGATTCGATCTTGGCGCCGCCCAGGCGCGGCTCGAGCGCCTTCTTGATGCTCGCCTCGGTCGTGTTCTGCGCTTCGACGCAGGATGCAAGCAGGCCCGTCGCCAGCAGGACGGCGACCTTTGTTTTCAACATGGTGATTCCTTAAAAAGAGACTGACTTGCCTATTATTTGCCTATTGCGTGCCTACAACGTGCCGATTACTTGCCCATGGCATGCGTCATCAGGCGGCGCTTAATCCCAGGCAACTTATCGAGCAAGTTTAATCCGAAATTGCGTACCACGCGCACCGGTTCGAGATTGGCGCCGAACAAGCGCTCGAGACCGTCCGTTGCCAGTTGCATGAGCAGCACGTCTTCCTTGCGCATGCGCGCGTAGCGGGCCAGCACGCGCTCGTCGGCGATACCGCGCCGGTCCTCGCGGCTGCGCAGTACTTCGAGCAGGTCGACAATGTCGCCAAAACCCAGGTTCATGCCATGGCCGGCCAGCGGATGTACCGCGTGGGCGGCGTCGCCCACCAGGGCCACGCGCGGCGCGACCGGCGAATGCGGGCGCACCAGCGCCAGCGGTACTGCCTTGACCGCCGCCGGTTGCAGCGGACGCAGCGTGCCGAGTTTTTCGTCGGCGTATTCGGCAAGGCGAATCGCCATTTCGCCGAGCGATTCTTCCATCAGCGTGTCGGCCAGCGTTTCCGGCGCCGACCATACCAGCGAGACGCGCTTGCCCGGCAGCGGCAGCAGCGCGATGATGCCGTCCGCGCAGGTAAACCACTGGTGGGCGACGCCGTGGTGCGGCTGTTCGCACTCGAAATTGCTGACGATGGCACGCTGGTGGTACATCCGGTAATCGACCCCGATATCGCACTGGCCGCGCACCCAGGATTCGCGGCCGTCGGCGCCGACCATGAGTTCGCAGGCGATGTTGCTGCCATCGTCGAGCCGAACGCTGGCACCCTGCTCGCCGCAGGTGAGTTCGGCCGCGCAGCCAGTGACCAGCTGGACATTAGCGGCAAACTTGAGCGCCGCATCCAGCGCGTCATTGAGGTTGCTGTCCTCGACAATCCAGGCGAGCGTGCCGACATGGGCGCCAAACGCGTCGAAGCCGAGGCTGCCGCCTTGCTTGCCGTCGCCATGGACATCCATCGCATCGACCGCCTGCACCCGCGCCAGGTCGAGCGCGCCCCATACCTTGAGCGAGGCCAGCAGGTCGTGCGCGGTGTGGTTCAGGGCATAGACGCGCACGTCCCACGGCTTGTCGGCGGCCGACGTGACGGCTCGTTCCGGCGCCGGGCGCGGCGGCGGCACCAACAAGGTGACGCTATACCCCGACTGGGCAAAACCAAGGGCGGCGGTCTTGGCGATGGCGCCATTGCCGACGATGCAGACATCGCTGCGGTGCTGGGCGGTAGTCGTGTTCATGCAAGACATTATAGCGAGATGCCAATTACGCGCCGCAACGGCGCGCCGGGGCGCCTCGGTGCGTGCGGCAATGGATTCCATCGCCTGTGCACCGCTGGGGCTTGCGCATATGAAAAACGCTGGCTATAATCGTGCCTCTCTTGGCCTGGTAGCTCAGTTGGTAGAGCAGAGGATTGAAAATCCTTGTGTCGGTGGTTCGATTCCGCCCCGGGCCACCAAGAATATCGTTTGCGCAGCGCCCACTCATGCCAGTGGGCGTTGTTGTTTCCGGGATTCGCAGTCCTTGTGTCCGGTCTATTTCCGGTACCCTTACCCGTCGGTGATGAGCGAGTCCGAGCTGCGAACTTCCTGCTTGCATTGCAGCACAGGCTGAAGCTATTGCCCTGCCGCTTGCGTAACCCGAGCCGCCTTTAGCAGTCTCGCTAAAAGATCTGCAAGTCGCCCTACCCACTATCGTGCGGGCTGCATTGCGGAATCGAGAAAAGCGTGGAACGACGCGGCCGCCTGCGTTGGCTGCTCGAGCGACGGCAAGTGACCGCACTGCGACAGCAGTTCAAAGCGCGCGTTCGGCATTGCTTGCGCGAGCTGCTGCCCGCACGCCGGCGGCGCAATCGGATCTTCGTCACCCGACAGGATCAGCGCAGGCATGCGCAGCTCGCCCAGCCTGGACCAGATGTCGTCCCGGGCAGCCAGCGCACGTGCCTGCGCCGCGCCGGCTGCCGCGCCAACGCGGTGCGCCATGGCTTTGAAGGCGGCCGTCGCTGCGTGATCGGCCGGGCGCACGACGATTCCCGCCAAAAACTCGATGATCGCCTCTGGCGTCGCCTCGAGTCCGGCGGCGAGATCGGGTCCGCCAGCGGCCGGGACGCTGGCATTGCAGCCCATAAGCCAGAGTGCGGAAACACGCTCCGGTGCGGCAAGGGCAATCGCAAGCGCCAGATTGGCGCCGTATGAGGTGCCGACCAGCGCAAAGGTGCGCGGCGCGCGCGCCAGAATATCGGTGACGCTGTCAGACAAGCGTGCTTGCGGCGACATCAGGATTTGCGGTTCGATGGCGTCGCCGAGGGCGGCGATGACATCCTGGTACATCCTTTCGTCGCACAGCAAGGCGGGAAGGAAGACAGTGGGCAGGCGTGGCGACATGGGTAACTCCGTTAAATAGAAGAAGTGGTATCGGCGATTAACAGCTGCGCCTGGTTCAGGATTGTCATTAGCTCCGATGCTGGCAGGCCGGCCTTGCGCAGCGTGATGGCGCCGATCACCAGCGCCAACAAGGCGGCGGCACGCGTTTGCGCCATCTCCAGGGGCAATCCGGCCCGCTCGAGCAGGCCGGCGACCAGCTTGCCGGTGCGGGCCACGTGGCGCTGACCAAAGGCCGCCAGGGCCGCATCATGCGGTGCAAGTTCAGTCACACAATTGACAAAAAAACAGCCACGGTGGCCTGCATCGACGGCGGCAATTGCGGCCAGGACGGCATGGACGGCCTCGAGGGCAGGCAGGGACGACGCCATGGCCTCGAGCCTGGCAAACAGCTCATCGGCATAGAGTTCAACAGCGGCCATCATCACTGCGTGCTTGGAACCGAAGCAAGCATAAAAACTCGACCGGCTCAAGTGCATGGCAGCAGTGAGATCGTCAAGCGAGGTTGCCTGATACCCTTTTCCCCAAAACACCTCGAGTGCATTCCTAAGTGCTTCGCGAGGCACGAACTGGCGTGGCCGCCCCACCATTGGGGAGGTCGGTTTCATCTGATTTTGTGTTGAGCAACGTGTAAGTCTGGACATGGCTATAATTATAGATCGATCAGTCCACAATGTATGTCTGCATTTAAAGGAAATCAGCGATGACTATTCCATCCACTTTCGAGCTGTATGCTTACTGGCGCACGTCGGCCACCTACCGGGTGCGCGTCGCCCTCAATCTGAAGGGGCTGACGGCGAACGAACGGATTGTTAATATCGATGCTGGCGAGCAACACGACGAGCAATTTTTAAAGATCAATCCACTTGGCGCGATCCCAGCCTTGATTGAGATCGGCCATGCGCCGCTGACACAGTCGCTGGCGATCCTGGAATTTCTGGACGAATTCCAGCCAGCGCCCCCACTGCTGCCGCAGGACCTGCATGGGCGCGCCCGAGTCCGCTCGATCGCTGCAATGCTCGCTGCCGATACGCATCCGCTGATCACGGGGCGCGTCAAAAAATACCTGACTGCCGCTGTTGGAATGGACGACACGGCTTGGCGTGCATGGCAGATCCAGTGGTTTGGGACCGGCTTGGCCGCGCTCGAGCAACGCCTTGCCGCCGAGCCCCAGACAGGCGTTTTTTGTCATGGCGACACGCCGACGATGGCCGACATTTGTCTGGCCAGCATTGTGGAAATGGTGAGGATTTTTAAGATTACGATCCCTGATATACCGACGATCGATCGGATCATGGAAGCTTGCGATACCCATTCGGCATTCATCGAAGCCAAGCCGAGTCGTCAGACAGGTGCTCCAGCCTGAACAGCCGCGCCAAAAAGGTGGCGATGACCTCCAAAGCCCCGGCATACAGGATGACGGGCTGACTCATTCAATTTCTTTATACATGAAAGATTTCCATGACTGAACGGCTTAAACTGTATACATCCCCCTCAGCGTTTCCCAATCCCCAGCGCCTGCGCTTGTTCCTGCATGAGAAAGGGATCGCGGAGCATTTTGAGGAAACAATTTACGATATGTCGCCTGGCGGAGATCAACGCAAGTGGCCGCATTTGAAGATGAACCCGTGGGGTGAAACACCTACTTTGGTGTTATCCGACGGGCACTATCTGTCCGAAGCGGCAGCGATCGCACGTTACCTCGACCAGCTGCACGACGGTAGAAAAATCATGGGTCAGTCGCCTCTCGAGCAGGCGACGGACACAATGTGGGAAAACAGGATCTTCACTCACATTCTGTACCGTATCGTGACCATGTTCCACGTGATGCACGAAGGCCTGGGCTCGAAACTCGAGCTGACCCATAACCGCCAGTGGGGCGAGCATTGTCGCAAAGAGGCGTTGGCACACGCCACCCTCGTAGATCGCCATTTATCCGACGGACGTGCATGGATGCTCGGGGGCGACGAACCGACGTTTGCCGATATCACACTATGTACAGCGATTGCCTTTTCTAAATTTCCAGTGAATGCTACGCCTCTTGATGAACGATTCGAACATCTTGACGCGATATGGCAACGATGGAAGACGCGTCCCGGCTTTCAACGCGCTTACGCGGACGGAAGTAGCGGCCTCGCTGAGCTGGCGCATTTGCATCAACTTTAAGCCGGCGGTATTTTCATCACCAATCCAGCAGGGGCCGCCAGGACCGGCATCCTGCTGCGTTGATCATTCCTGAACATAAGTCTCAACAGATCGTCGATTAGCTGTCGTGCCCGCTTAGTCATGAATGGGGCCGCTTCAAAGAGAATGCGAAATTGATTAAGCCGCCGCGCTGCTGGCCACTGGCGCCGTTGATCTCATTGCGCTTGGCAAAGGCGCGCTGGCAGACCGCGATTGGCCGCAAAAGGTCCTGCGAAACGACCCGCTGACTCAATTCGACAACGCTTTGTTGCAGCCGCTGGCCCATATCAAACCGAGCGAAATATGAGCAAACCGAGCGGAATCAGAGCGGCTCCAGGCGCTGATCGAGGTCGTGGCAGTCAGCGAAAACCTGCACCGTGCGGGCAGCGGAGAGCGAAGGATTGAAAATCCTTGTGTCGGTGGTTCGATTCCGCCCCGGGCCACCAAGAATATGCTGACGAAACGCCAACCATCACCGGTTGGCGTTTTTGTTTGTGGCTCTCACAGCCTTCTTGCCCATGTCATTCCCGGTTCGCCGACGCAAACCTCGCCCCCCGTGGTGCATCATTCGTGATCGCCGATGCCTCTCCTCACTTGCAATACAGTACGCGGCGTCACTCCGTAACGCCCTGCCATCAGGTTGGCGCTGTTTTCTCGTGCACCCCCGCCGATTCCGAGGCCGCGGCGACACCATATCTCCATGCGTAGTAATCTTGTACCTGACCTGAAAATAAAGCCGAGCTTTGCGCAGCGACCAAGAGCTTGTGAATGCACATTTTTTTGAATCGGAAGGCCCCTGATATGCAGCGTCGTAATTTTCTCTTCATTGGTTCTGGTTTGCTCGCCGGCTCCCTGCTGCCGGTCGTTTCTGCTGTCGGCGCGAACACGAAAGCGCAATGGAAGGCGATCCTGCCCCCTGCCGAGTACCGCGTCTTGTTCGAGGAAGACACCGAGCCGCCCGGCTCCAGTCCCCTGAACGCCGAAAAGCGCGCGGGCACCTATATCTGCGCCGCCTGCTACCAGCCCCTTTTTGACAGCAACACCAAGTATGAGAGTGGAACCGGCTGGCCTAGTTTTTACGATCATCGTCCTGGCGCAATTGCCACCAAGACAGATTTCAAGTTGATCTGGCCGCGCAAGGAATACCACTGTAGCCGTTGTCGCGGGCACCAGGGGCATGTGTTCGACGATGGTCCGAAGCCTACAGGGCTGCGTTACTGTAACAATGGAGTGGCCTTGAGATTCGTGGCAAAGGGTGAAAAATTTCCGGAGTTGCGAGCATGATGACCGCCAGCACACGATGGGCCGGGCTAACCGCACTTGCACTGTTAGCGATGGGCACTCCGGCACATGCGCAGTCAGGCGCCGGTCTGGAAACGGCTATTTTCGCCAGCGGTTGCTTCTGGTGCACGGAAAGCGATTTCGAAAAACTGCAAGGGGTTGTCAAGGCAGAATCTGGCTACACTGCCGGGCGAGTACCAAACCCTACCTATGAGCAGGTCAGTGCTGGCGGAACCGGGCACACCGAGGCAGTGCGGATTGTGTACGATCCGTCCAAGATCAGCTATTCGCAACTGCTGGCCTATTTTTGGCGCAATGTCGATCCGACCGTCAAGGACCGCCAGTTTTGTGATGTCGGCGACCAGTACCGCAGCGGCATTTATTATTTGACTGACGATCAGCGGCAGGCCGCGCAATCGAGTCGGGATGCTCTGCAAAAATCAGGAAAATTCAAGCGCATTTATACGGAAATTGCTCCTGCCAGCACGTTCTACCTGGCCGAAACCTACCACCAGGATTACGCGAAGAAAAACCCGATCCGTTATAGGTATTACCGAAATAGTTGCGGTCGTGATGCAACCCTGAAGCAGCTTTGGGGTTAGTGGGGGGCATCGGTTCGTCACGTCGTGACGAAGGATAAAAAACGCCAGGCTGACAGCCTGGCGTTTTGTTTTCACCCTGGCTGCGCTCAGCCTGCCGCAGGATAGGTGTAGGTCGAGCCGACACCGAGCGGGATGTCGAGCGCCCAGAAGCCGAGCAGGAACGAGGTCCAGACCACCAGCAAGGTCAGCGCATAGGGAAGCATCAGGGCAATCAGGGTACCGATGCCGGTCGACTGCACATATTTGCGGCAGAAAACGATGATCAGCGGGAAATAAGGCAGCAGCGGCGTGATGATATTGGTCGACGAATCGCCGACCCGGTAAGCCGCCTGGGTCAGGTCGGGCGACACGCCCAGTTCCATGAGCATCGGCACCATGACTGCACCGATCAGCGCCCACTTGGCCGAAGCCGAACCGATGAACAGGTTGACCACGCCCGAGAGCAGCACGATGCCCGTCAGCGTCACGCCCATCGGGAAGGCCATCTCGCGAAGCCACAACGCCCCCTTGAGCGCCACCAGCGCCCCCAGGTTCGACTGTCCGAAAGCATAGATGAACAGCGCGCAGAAGAAGGCCATGACGATGTAATAGCCCATGCCGCTCATGGCCGTGCTCATGCCCTTGACGATATCGCGGTGGTTATTGACGGTGCCGGCGACGTAGCCGTAGACGATACCGGGAATCAGGAAGAACAGGAAAATGAGCGCAACGATCGACTGCATCAATGGCGCCGATGAGTGCGTCAGTTCGCGCGTGTCCGGCGAGCGCCAGGCCGAGCCATCCGGCATGGTCGACCACGCCAGCAGCGCCAGGCTCACCAGCATGGCCACTCCAGCCCAGCGCAAGCCCTTGATTTCCTTGGGCTGCAAGGGATCCATCTTGGGCAGGCCGGCAGGGTCGCCGTCGATCGGCGTTTTCTTCAGCCTCGGCTCGATGACTTTATCGGTCAGGAACCAGCCGACCAGGACCACCAGCAAGGTCGACGCGCTAGTGAAATAGTAATTGTTCAGCGGGTTGATGACGATCGATACCGCGCTCGGGTCGGACGAGAGCCGCGCGGCAACCTGGGTCAGGCCCGCGAGCAGCGGATCCAGGCTCGACGGCACGAAGAAGGTCGCGGAAAAGCCGCCCGACACGCCGGCGAAGGCGGCCGCGATACCCGCCAGCGGATGGCGTCCTGCGGCATAGAAAATGACAGCGCCCAGCGGAATGACGAGCACATAGCCGGCATCGACGGCGACATGGCTGAGCACGCCCACTGCGATCAGGACCGGGGTGAGCAAGAACTTGGGGGTAATCGCGAGAATCTTGCGCAAGCCTGCATTAATGAAGCCGGTATATTCCGCCACGCCCAGTCCCAGCATCGCCACCAGCACCACGCCCAGCGGCGGGAAGGTCACGAAGATCGTGACCATCTTTGCCGTGAATTCCGTCAACGCAGCAGGCGCCAGCAGGTTCTTGATCTGGATCGCCTGGCCCGTACGCGGGTCGAGCTCGGCAAAGACCAGGCCAGACATGGCCCAGGACAAGGCCCAGACCAGGGCCAGCAGCAAGGCAAACAGGATCGCCGGATCAGGCAGCTTGTTGCCGGCCACCTCGATGAAGTTCAGGGCGCGGTTCAATACGCCTTGCTTTTGTGCAGTCACTTGTGTCGTCATTACGTCCTTTGCGTGACAGGCTGAACCTGTCAATAGTTTTCAATCGCAGCAGCCACGCTCCGCCGGAGCAGGACCGGCCCTTAATCACAGTCAACATATGTTACGCATAAGTTGTGCTGGCGCAAAGCATTCATGCAAGGCACAAGGGCCGGGGCTTTCACCTTGCGCCAGCTTTTTGCAGCAAGGCTTCAATCTGGACGATCAAGGCCGCCAGTTCGATCGGTTTGGTATGGTAGTCGTCGCAGCCGGCGCCCAAGGCTTTCTCGCGGTCTCCCAGCATTGCATGGGCCGTCAATGCAATGATGGGAATACCCTGCGTTTTAACGCTCGCCTTGAGTCGACGGGCCACTTCCCAGCCGTCGATTTCAGGCAGGTTCATATCGAGCAGTATCAGGTCTGGCAAGCTGTTTTGCGCGGCTTGCAGGCCTTCGGCGCCGTCGCAAGCGAGCGCCACCCCATAGCCGCGGCGAATAAGGCGACGCGAAATCGCGTCACGGTTGTCTTCATTGTCTTCAACCAGCAATAGTTTGACCATCACGTATTTCTCCAGTACTGATCCGTCGATTGCACAGTGCCCGCACCCTACTGCGGGTGGGCGTGCATGATGCGCCGTACTTCCTCGACCAAGTGTTGTTCGTAAGGTGCGTCCTTGTGCAGCATGCCTTGAATGCTGCCATTCAGGCGCGCCATGTCGGTCCCGGTCAGGTCCTTTGCGGTCATGACGATCACAGGGATTTCGTGCCACGCCGGAACCTGGCGCAGGCGCTCGAGAAATTCAAAGCCGTCCATTTCCGGCATCAGCAAATCGAGCAGCACCAGATCGACCGTCTGCTCCGTGAGCAACAAGTCCAAGCCGATGCGGCCATTGCAGGCCAGGCTGACGGTCCAGCCTTCCGCCGCTAACATGCCTTGCAATAATTCGCTGGCCACGGGGTCGTCTTCGACCAGCAGGGCCTTTGGTGCATGCAACCTGGAGCGGTACTTGGCCAGCATGGCAGCACACTGCTGGCGGTCGAGCGGCTTGGGCAGATAGGCCGATGCGCCCATGGCGAAGCCGCGCTCACGGTCTTCGTCCATTGTGATCATGATAATCGGCACGTCGGCCAATGCAGGAATGTCTTTCAAGCGCCCCATCAGGGTCCAGCCATTCATTCGCGGCATCAGAATATCGAGCAAGATCAAATCCGGACGGCGCGCCAGAGCGGCATTCAATGCCGCTTCGCCGTCGCCAGCCACGGTGACCTGGAAACCTTCTTTTGCCAGCAAGCGGGCCAGCCACTCACACACCGCAGGGTCGTCATCGACCACCATGACATGTGGCCCGCGCGCGCCTTCGGCGGGCGGCGCCAGCAAGGTACGCGGGGCCGGCGTTGCATCGGGCAGGCGCACCGAGAATGTCGTGCCTTGCCCGAACACACTGTCGACCAGGATGTCGCCGCCCAGTGCCTGGCAAAAGGTACGGCTGATATGCAGGCCAAGGCCGGTCCCGCCGAACCGGCGCGTGGTCGAAGCGTCTGCCTGCACGAACGGCTTGAACAGCTGCTCCATCTGGTCGTCAGAGATGCCAATGCCGCTGTCGGCCACCTCGAACACGAGCCAGGTCCCGCCGTCGCCGCCGACGCGTCGCACCCGCAGCGTTATGTCGCCGTCGTGGGTGAATTTGACAGCATTGCTCAGCAAATTGAACAGCGTCTGGCGTACCTTGACGAGGTCGGAATGCATGGTTCCGATCTCGGTTGGACAATCGACCAGCAACTGGTTGCCGTTCTTGGCTGCCAGGGGTTGCAGCATCGCGCTGATCGCGCGCACGGCAGGCTCGATCTCGAATGTTTCGAGAAACAGTTCCATGCGCCCTGCTTCGATCTTGGAAACGTCCAGCAGATTGTTGATCAAGCCGAGCAGGTGGCGGCCGGCAGAATTAATCTTGAGCAAGTCGGGCACCATGCTGCTGCCAATGTCTTCGCATTCTTCCTGCAATAGTTCACTGTAGAGAATGATGGCATTGAGCGGAGTGCGCAGCTCGTGGCTCATGTTGGCCAAAAAGTCGCTCTTGGCCCGATTGGCCGCTTCCGCGTCGAGCTTGGACTGAAGCATGGCCTGCTCCGCCTGCTTGCGCTCGGTGATGTCGATATACGTCACCACCGCGCCGCCGTGATCGGCCGGCATGCAATCGATGCGCATTTCGAACCAGCTCTGACCCTTCTCGGCCGGATGAGAAAATTCCATCGCAATATACGGCGCGGCATGCTTCAACACCTGTTGCAGCGCGTCCAGCGCTTCGCGGGCGTGCTCGCTGGCCTGGGCGGCCTGGCGGCATGCGGCTACATAGTTGTCGCCCACGCCCAGGGCGCCCGGCCCGGCCAGTCCGCTGGCATTGTCGGCAGAAAAACGCGTCCATGACTCGCTGACATAAGCGATCGTGCCATCGCGTGTGAGCACAATGACCTGGGCCGACACCGAGCGAAAGATCGCCTGCAGCAGGAAATCGCGCTGGCGAATGGCTTCCTCGGCCTTGCGCTCTAGCGTCACGTCCGATTGCACACCCACGAAGTGGGTGAGCTCGCCGGCGGTCCCCAGCAACGGCGAAATGGTCAGGTCATTCCAGAACGGTGTGCCATCCTTGCGGTAATTCAACACCACCACGCGTGTCTTGTGTTTGTCTTGCACGGCACGGTGTAGCTGAGCGATGCTATCGGCATCAGTGTCGGCGCCTTGCAGGAAGCGGCAATTACGTCCAATCGCCTCGCTGCGCTGGTAACCGGTGATATTGACGAACGCGTCATTCACATACACCATCCGCAATTGCGGATCGTTGGCATCCGCGATGGTAATCCCAACGGCCGACGATGCGATGGCCCGGTCGGCAAGCCACAATGCCTGCTGAACACGTTTGCGCTCGATAAACTGTCCGATATGGCTGCCCACGGTGTCAACCGCCCGCAGCAAATCGGCGTCGGGCGGATACGGCACTGTCGAGCAGAACTCGAGCACCCCCAATACCTTGTTGCCCAGCTTGATTGGCAGCGCAAAGGCGGCTACCAGGCCCTGGGCGATGGCGGCATTGGCACGCTGCGGCACCATGCCCTGCGCCAGATCTCCCACCCATTCGGGCTCGGCATTGCGCCATACCCGGCCTGGCAAGCCCTCCCCGCTGTTCAACACGGTCGCGCGGGTGATCTGCTCGAAGGCCATGCTGGCATCCGGTGCTGCAGACCAGGTTGCCTCACAGCGAAGCTGCTCGTTGGCGTCGAGCGTCCACGCCGCGCCAAACTGCCAGTCGAGGCTGCGCGCAATGGCCTCCAGTACCAGTGGGGGCGCACTCTCGGGCTGCTCCGCTTCTGCCAGGATGCACCCCACCGCATGCTGCATTGCGGTGCGCTGCTCGCTGCGCACGCGTTCCGACACATCGGCAAAGGTCACCAGGACGCCACTATTCTGGCCCGCCATGACGAGACTGCGCGCGCTGAGGCGCGCCGTAAAGAAACTGCCATCGCGCCGCCATAGCGTATCGTCGAAATCGGCAAGGCTGGCGCTGGCTTGCGCCGCTTGCGACAAGCGGCATTGCGCCTCCGGAAAGTCACTGCCATCCCGGTGGGAGTGATGAACCAGTGCATGCATGTTCTGGCCGATCACTTGCTGCGGCGTGTAGCCGAGCATCTGAGCGCCGGCGCGGTTGATGAAGGTGCAACAGCCAGACTGATCCATGCCGTACAGGCCATCGCTGGTGGCGTCGAGCAAGGCTAGCCGCTCGCGGCCGCGCAGGTCGATCTCAGCCGACGCCGCTGCGGCATCGGCAATCTGCACACGCAGTGTGATCTCCGACATTGCACATGCCGCCAGGTCTTTTAGATAAGCAATCTGCTCGCTGCTCCATGCTCGCGGCTGCGTGTCGATCACGCAAAAGCTGCCGATCACGGCGCCGCTGCCGGTCACCAGCGGAATACCGGCATAGGCAAGCACACCGAGCTCATCGACTGCGCGATTAGCATTTAGCATGGGGTCAAGCCGCGTGTCATCGATCACGAGTGGACTGCCAAGTGCGACCACATGCTTGCAGATCGAATGCGACAGAGGCGTTTCGCGCAACTCGCACAGCGGCGGTGGCAGACCGGTTGCACTCTTGAAGAACTGGCGGTGCGAGTCGACCAGCGAAACCATCGATGCCGGCACCTGCAGCAGTGCCACCGCCAGTCTGGTAAGCCGGTCGAATGACTCTTCGGGTTGGGTATCGAGCAAGCCGGTGGCGTCAAGCGCGTGCAGGCGCTCGCGCTCTAGCTGATCCGGCGTTGCCGACACGTTGGGCAAGGCCGCGTTGGTCGTGTTTGCGTTCATGGGATGCGCGTCTACCTGGTTGGGGTTTATCGGGTCGAGGCGCAGTTCGCCTGTTCCAGCACGGCGACCGATTCCGCCACCGATGGAGGAAGTACCGAAAACTGGGCTGAAGCGGCAGACATGGCAGGCTCGTCTATAGAACCGGAGCCGAAGCCAATCCGTGCTTTGATATATCGGCTGATACCGGGCATCGAGATTTCGCCGAGTTCGCCGCGCCGGGCCAGCTGCATGTGATCGATGTCGAGGATGACGACATCCGGGCTGGCACTGTCGACCACGTCGGCGAGGTCTGGCAGGGCGATGGTATTGCCAAGATAAAGCACATCCCAATCGCGTGCGCGCAACGACACGGCCAGCATCATCATCCACAGGTCTTCGCTGGCGCCGTCCGGACTGGCGATAATGGCTCTTTTGGCATCAGCGTCGAAAGTGCGAACCGCGTTTGCTACAGGCCTGAGCTTGTTTAACAAGAAATCGACCACCGGACTACCTGGCGCGGCTCCCGCCCCGCCCGCCGCTTGCAATTGCGCGCGCAGCATGGGTTCGAGCACTTCTGTCACCAACCGGTCCATCGACAGCTTGGCATCGGCGCGTTCGTATAAGTATTGCGCCTGTTCGTGCGCGCCCGCTACGATCGCCTGTTGCAGCCGCTTGCCTACCTCGGCATGCGATTGCAGCACGCCCAGGATGGCGTCGCGTGCCTTGGCTAGCGTTTGCACCCGCACTAGCTCGCGGCCAGAGCCCGTGCCGCCGCCGGAAGTGCCCGGATATGTGCCCGGATTGCTGGCGCTGTCGAGCAGCACGATAGTACAGTTCGGGAGCGCCGCGGCAACGCGACCGAACTGTTCGCCCTCGCTACTACCGGAACGGGTCACCAGCACCACTGCCGGCGCGAAGAAGGCCGTCACGCTCAAGGCTTGCTTACCGCGGAACATCGGGCCAATAGCAATCAACCCCTGGTCCCACGGCGCGAGCAGCAGATTGACCATGCGCAGGGCCAGCAAATCGCCGTCATCTTCCCACGCAATGCCGATCAAGCGCTGTTGCGCTGGAGTCGATGCGCGTCCCGGGACATACTCGGCCATCGATACCTCGGCCTTCCATTCCAGTTCGTCCAGGAAGTCGTCGATCTGGCGCCGAATGGCGCTGCACTCGGCCGGCGAGATCGCGCCCTTATCGGCATCGCTGCGACACTTTGCCAGCAAAGGCAAGAGCAAGGCATCGAACACCGCCGTCATGGGCGTGTGTTCAAGGGCACTGGCCAGCATCTGCCGCGCTTCGGCAGTGTCCTGGGCCAGCAAGCGGTGATAGAACTGCAAGTGAGGAGCCATGCTCGATTTTTCGTCGAGCAAGAGCGCCAGCGCGCCCAAACCCGGCATGTATTTGCCGGCGACGGCCAGCGACACGGTCAAGGGCGTCGACAGCAACAGGCCGACCGGCCCCCACAGCCAGGTCCAGAAGCTGGCCGCAACCAGCAAGCCGATCGGAGACACGCCGGTCGACTTACCGTATAGCAGTGGCTCGACGACGGCAATCAATAGCAGCTCGACGCTGAAGAACAGGGCCAGCACCAGTATCGGATCGAGCCACCCGGGCGCGAGCACGGTAGACAGCAGTACCGGGCCGACCATGCCGGCGGCCGCCCCAACATAGGGAATAAAACGCAGGACGCCAGCCAGGGCACCCCACAGCACGGCAAGGGGGACCCCGATGGCCCATAAACCGCTGCCGATCACCACGCCGTAGAACACGTTGACGGCAGTGAACGCGCTCAGATAGCGGCTGATACGACCGCCCGCCTCATCGAGCGCGCGCGTGGTCACGCCGATGCGGGTATCCCCGAACAGGCCAACGATCCGGTCGCTCATGTCCTCGCGGCGGATCATCAGGAAAGTCAACAAGATCAGAACGATCAGGGCAATGCCAAAGAAGGCGAGATACGGCGCAATCGTGTCAGTCAGGCGGGCGATCGGGTCGGGAACGATGCGCACGTCCATCGGCTGCGAGTTGCTCAGCAATGCGGCCAGGGTGTCGGCGGCTTGCTGCAGCAGCAACATCAGGCGTGTCAACACACCATCCTCGCCCCCATCAGCACCAAGCTTTTGCACCAGCGCCAATTTGTAAGTGCCGAATTCGGCGGCGAGCTTGCCCAGTTGACCTAGCACCACGGTGATCGCTACACCAAACAATGCAAGCGTCGCGCTTACCGTCAATATGCAGGCGACGACACGCGGCATGCCGCGTGCCTCAAGCGCACGGGACAGCGGCGACAGGATCAGCGACAGCAAAATCGCCAGCGCCACGGGCTGCAGGACGTCTCGCCCGAAATACAGGATCGTGATCGTACCTATGGTCAGCAACATCATTCGGACCGGATCGGGCGGCGACGCAGAGAGCGAATGCGGAAGTAATTTGGACATGATTCATTCATTAAGCCAACGCCGCAGGATGGCCAGGCCAGAGCGGCCCCGGACCGCGTCGCTGCCGAGATCCGACTTAAAGTGTTCAAAAATCACTATATCAGTTTTAACAACAGGGCGGGGCTCAGCGCGGGACACGCCCCCTGCCCTGCCGAACAGGCCAGGCCCGGTGAAACATGCTAAGTTGGCGCTTTGTACACGCACGCCTGCAGCCAGCGTGCCCGCGTCGATTTCCGCTACTTACTCATTTTGAAAGTTCCGACATGAAGATCCTGATGGTAATGACCTCGCATGACAAATTGGGCGACACCGGTAAGAAAACCGGATTCTGGCTCGAAGAATTCGCCGCTCCCTACTACCTCATGAAAGACGCCGGCGCCAAGATCACGGTCGTGTCGCCAAACGGTGGCCAGCCGCCGCTCGATCCGACCAGCGATGAGCCAGATGCCCAAACCGACGCCACCAGGCGTTTCAAGGGCGACCCCGATGCCCAGGCCGTGCTCGCCAACACCGGCAAGCTGGCCGAGGTGTCGGCGGGCGACTTCGACGCCGTGTTCTATCCAGGCGGTCACGGCCCGCTATGGGACCTGGCCGAAAGCCAGGCATCGATCAAGTTAATTGAAACCATGATCGGCGCTGGCAAGCCGGTCGCCGCGGTCTGCCATGCACCGGGCGTGCTGCGTCACGTCAAGCAACCGGATGGCAAGCCGCTGGTCGATGGCAAGCAGGTCGCCGGCTTTACCAATTCCGAAGAAAAAGCGGCCGGGCTCACCGACGTGGTTCCCTTCCTGGTGGAAGACATGCTCAAGAAAAACGGCGGGATCTACTCCAAGGCCGACGACTGGCAACCACATGTGCGTACCGATGGCCTGCTCATTACCGGACAAAATCCGGCATCGTCGGCGCCGGCTGCAGAAGCGCTGCTGGCGATGCTTAACAAGTAACCGATAGGCGCCAGGACCTCAATGCGTGAACGTGGAGCGTCATGGGTAGTGGTACAGGCTGCGCTGCTGATATTGCTCGTGCTGGCGCCGGGCGGCAGCGCACCGGCTGCATATGACGGCGGCGTGCGCCTGGCGGGCTGGATCGCCGGGATCATCGGCATGCTGTTGTTTCTCTCGAGCGTACTCAATCTGGGACGCTCGTTCACGCCTTTTCCGCGGCCCGTCGACGATGGCGAGCTTGTCACACACGGCGTTTACCGCCTGGTGCGTCACCCCATGTATCTGGCGGCAATACTGGTCTGCTTGGGGTTTTCGCTGGCAACCGCCAGCGGCGCGCGCCTGCTGGTGACGCTGGTGCTGTTTATTTTCTTCGACTTGAAATCCAGGCGCGAAGAGCGCTGGCTGGTAGAACGCTATCCGGCCTACCGCCAATATCAGCAGCAGTCCAAGCGACTGATACCCTGGGTCTACTAATGACCGGGGGCGGTGGCTAAACGAGTCTTGCTTAAAAAAATAATGAAAGAATTTACATGAAACTCTGGACCTTGCTGTTCTTGCGCATCTCGCTGGGCTGGCTGCTCGTCATTTGGGGCGCCGACAAAATCGTCAACGTCGAACACGGCCTGGCGGTAGCAGACAAGTTTTATTTCGGCCTGTTCGGCAACGCCACCCTGATGCAGGTGGGCGGCGTCGTGCAAGTGCTGGTCGGCCTGGCCGTGGTGTTCGGCGTTGCGCGGCGTTGGGCCTATCCGGCACAAGCCCTGTTCAACGGCGTGTCGCTGCTCGCGGTGATGCAGTCGGTAATCGATCCCTGGAGCTGGGTGTTCAAGGGCAGCAACGCACTGTTCTATCCGTCGCTGATCATTTTCGCCGGCAGCCTGCTGCTGATCGCATTCCGCGACCAGGAAAAATGGGCCTTGGGCCGGTAAGCGCTGGCCGCATCGAGCGGCCAGGCGCCGCGGCCCGCTTCAATCAAGGTTCACGCGCCCGCTCGCCGATTGCGTCAAGCCGCCTGGAAGCGGTCGCGAACGACGACCTGATCGTAGCCCAGCTGCCCCGGCTTGGGCCAGACATCCTGGGTTTTCTTTCCGACCACGATCATCATCGTAATGACATGGTGTTCGGGGAGCGCGATGATCTCGCCGACCGCGTCAAAATCGAAGCCATCCATCGGACAGGTATCGTAGCCTAGCGACTTAGCGGCCAGCATGATGGTCTGGGCAGCGATACCGCAACTGCGCATCGCTTCATCGCGCTGCACCTGCGGTTTGCCACTGTAGTAAGTGTCGATCATCGGCACCATCATGGCTTGTACTGGCTCCGGGGCATTTTCCCACAGCGGCGCCGGCTGCTTCCATACGCTCAGGTCGGCGCACAACACCAGCAGCAGCGACGCGTCCGTCACCTGTGCCTGATCCCACGCGGCAGCGCGGATCTGCTTGCGCACGGCAGGATCGGCAACGACGACAAAGCGCCAATGCTGCAGGTTGAACGCCGTTGGCGATTGCATTGCCAACTCCAGCAGCGTGCGCTGCTCTTCTTCGCTCATGACGTGGCCGGCATCAAAGTGCTTGATGGCGCGGCGCTGGCGGATTGCTTCAGTTACATTCATTCGTTTCCCTAAAAAATGGCGACCTCATCGCAGTGGTGCGATGTTGATGGTGTTAATCCTTGAAATCGGCTTCCAGCACGATCCGGTAGTTTGCCTTGCCTGCGCGAAGATGGTCCATGGCATCGTTTACCCGGCTCATCGGGAAATGCTCGACCTTGGGTGCGACCTGGTGGTGACAAGCAAAACGCAACATGCTGTCAATCTGCGCCCGGCTGCCGGTGGGCGAGGCGGACACGGCTTTTTGTCCCATCATCAACTGCATTACCTGGACCGGCACTGGCTCGAGAACGGCGCCAAGGAAATGCAGGCGGCCTTGCGGCGCCAGCAGCGCGATCAGCGCATCCCAATCGAGCTTGGCGTTGGCGGTGATAAAGATGAAGTCGAAACTGCCCGCCAGACGCTCGTAGTCGTCGGACGAGACGCTCGAGGCGGTATGACTGGCGCCGAAGGCCTTGGCTTCTTCCATCTTTTCAGGCGACGAGGTAAATGCCGTCACTTCGCAACCCCAGGCGCTGGCAAACATCAGCGCCATATGGCCCAGACCGCCAATGCCGAAAACGCCCACGCGGGCCGTTGGCGGCACGTGCAACTGCATCAGCGGCGCGAACACGGTAATGCCGCCGCACAGCAGCGGGCCAGCGTTCTCCGGCTCGAGCGCATCGGGAATCGGCACGCTCCAGATCCAGTGCGCACGGACCCGCTCGGCAAAGGCGCCGTGGTGGCCCACGATGGTCGGCTCGATGCGCTCGCATAGCTGAACGTCGCCTCGGATGCACGCCGGGCAATACAGGCAACTACGCGCATTCCAGCCTACTCCGACCCGCTGGCCGACGCGCAGCCCCTTGGCCTGAGCCACCTCGCCCAGCGCGACAACGCGGCCAATGGCCTCGTGGCCGGGAACGAACGGATACGACGAGATTCCCCACTCGTTGTCGAGCATCGACAAGTCCGAATGGCAGACTCCGCAATACTCGACCTCGATTTCTACATCTTCGGCGCCAAGCGGACCCGGATCGTATTCAATCACTTCTAATGCTGCGCCCTGTTCCTGGGCTGCCCATGCACGTATGTTGCTCACTGTGTTCTCCTTGGTAATGTCATGACTGTTGCCTGTCTCAACAGGCAACGCGGATCAATTCTTGTTGAAACTTGGCGATGTCGGCAGATGGCAGCGCGCGTCAGGGGGCCGATGCAGTGGCCTTGCAGAGCTGGATTGCCAGCGTCCCCGTTGGTGAAGGTCGTCTGCTGAAGGTGCGTCAACGGGTCGCCAGGTTGTCGAAATCGTCAGACCATTTCACCATGGATCGATCTTTCCTGTCGCGCGTGCGCGGGCATGTCAATGCGCACGGCCCGCAGGTTGGCCATGTGTTTGCCCTGCTCCGAAGAATCAACGACGCCCGGTCGACACTGCGAAAAAACCGGCGCTTTGCTTCAGTTTCGGCAATTCCCACCGCAACTTCAATTACCGTAAATCAATCGTTGCGAGATACAGTGGTATTCTAGGGTATTCGATGATCAAAATCATCAAATTTTGCAATACTGGACTGGGCTGCTCCACAGCGAAAAACGGGCATGCAGGTCCCGCACTTGCCGATCGCCCCCCCCCCCCCCGGTCAACGATCGCTGAAATCTCCATTACACCATCCACCTACAATGTGATTACCCATGCAAGAATTTAAGCAGCACAGTAAGCGTTTCGTCATACTACTCGCGAGCATCGGGGCTACCGCGCCTGTTCATGCTACCAACGGAATGAGCCTGGAAGGCTACGGTCCGATCTCAACCGGAATGGGAGGCATATCGCAAGCCATCGAGCATGGAACCGCCGCGATGATGGCAAACCCGGCCACCCTGGCGCTCATTCCTGCCGAATCGCTTCTGGAGATCGCACTGGGTGAGCTCGGACCACGTATTGAAGTCAGCGGTGGGGGAATGACCGCCCGTTCGCTCGGCCGTTCTTATGTCATGCCCGCGGTGGGATATGTCAGGCGCGCGCATGCCTGGACCTATGGCGTGGGAGTGTTTGCACAGGGTGGCATGGGTGCCGAATACCGGGCTGACAGCCTGCTTGCTGCTGGCTCAGGCCTGCCTGTCCGGTCAGAACTAGCCGTGGGCCGGGTGATCTTTCCAGTTGCCTATCAGGTAACGCCGGCGTTATCGCTGGGTGCGACCGTCGATTTTATCTCGGGCTCCCTCGACCTTCAGATGGCCGCCCCGGGGGCGCAATTCGGGCAATTGGTGACGTCGGCGAGCGGTAATCTTGGTGCAGCGCTGCCAGCACTTGCAACGGCGCCGTGGGCGCGCCTGGCATTCAGCAATTCGAACAGATTCACCGGTAGTGCCCGAGCAACAGGGTGGGCTTCCAAGATTGGCGCTGTATACAAAGTCGACAATCTGCTCACCCTTGGATTGTCTCACCATTTCAAGACGGCTCTGGGCGACATGCGCACGCGTCCTTCAGGCGCGAGCATCGCTGCAGCCGGAGGCTTCGTCGACAACGGCCGCATCAGCGTCATGGATTTCCAATGGCCCGCCATGACCGCTATCGGTGTGGCATGGCAGATCAGTCCGACCTGGTTGGCAGGCGTTGACTTCAAGCGCATCCAATGGTCGGGAACCCTGCGCGACTTCAAGATGCAGTACGACAGTGCCGATAGCGGAGGCAGCGTCAGCTTCGCCTTGCCGCAACAGTGGAGGGATCAAAACATCCTCAACCTGGGCACGTCTTGGGCAGCAACAGAAACGCTCACCTTGCGTGGGGGCGTTAACCTGTCGCGCAATCCAGTTCCCGACGAATTGGTCAATCCCCTGTTTCCAGCAACCATCGGCAACCATGTGACAGCAGGGCTTGGCTGGCAGCTTGCAGCGCGCAGCAAGATTAATCTTTCCGTTACCCTTGCCCCCACCTCGACAGTGGTCAATGCCCAGGGCTTTGAGATCAAGCATCGCCAGCGCAACCTTCAGCTCATGTACTCGCACACGCTCTAGTGCTGCTATGCCCCAACATGGCGCTGCCTTTTTGCCGCGCACGTTTCAGGTTTGACGCGCTCTGTCCACCGTAAAATACTCGTATAATCACGCGCTGCTCGACCGTGTCCCACCATTGTCACGCGCGCGTGCGGATCCCGCGACTGTTCCATTCAAGTAATTTATGGTCAGATTGTTGCTGTTGTTTTGATCGTCCCCGGAAACCGCCTACATGCAGAGCCCGTTCAGTTTCAAACAATTTTTCAATATCTCGCCGAATGCCTATGTGCTCATGTCGCGCGAGCTTGTCATTATTGAAGTCAATCAGGCGTTTTGCACTGTTACCGGCCATGGCCGTGACAGCATTGGCAAGTATCTGTTCGACGCTTTTCCGGCTGCTCCCGACAGCGGCAACGACAGTGTCGCGGCACTGAAGGCGTCGCTCGACAACGTCGTGCGGCATGGCTGCACCGAGACGTTTTCGGCGCTGCCTTATGACATGCGTGTCGAGGCGGCCGATGGCGCCCACTTCGTCCGGCATGTGTGGAACGTAACAAATACGCCACTGCTGGATGACGACGGACATACCGCATTTATCCTGGGCCATGTGATCGACGTAACCGAACTGGAGCTGGTCAAGAACACCTTGCGTGCGGTCGAAAGCGAACGCGATGCCCTGAAGGCGGCGCGCAGTACAGGTGGAAGTACCAACCAGCACCAATCGGTCGTCTCGGAAGCACAACGCCTGCTCGCGTCCCAGAGCATGTACCTGCATCGCTTGTTCAATCAGGCGCCAGCGGCAATCGCCGTGACGCACGGCCCCGATCATGTGTTCGAGCTGGTTAACAACACCTATCTGGACATTGTAGGTCGCTGCGACCTGGTCGGCCGGACCGTGCGCGAGGTGTTCCCCGAAATCGGCGTGCAAGGTTATTTTGACTTGCTGGACAATGTGTACACGAGCGGCGAGCCCTATATCGGCCGTCACCAACCGGTGACGATCAACAAGGATGGTGCACCGATCACCTTGTTCGTCGACCTGATCTATCAGCCTATATTCGACGCGAACGGCAAGGTCTCGGGCATCTTCACGCTCGGCGTCGACGTCACTGCCCAGAAAATGGCGCAGGACGACGTGTTGCGCTATCAGACCCAACTCGAAGTGCTGGTCGAAGAACGGACCAAGTCGCTCGAATCCGCGAACGCTGCCTTGAATCAATCGCAGAAACTCGAAGCGATCGGCAAGCTCACTGGCGGCGTCGCCCACGATTTCAACAATGTGCTGCAAATCATTAGCGGCAACTTGCAGCTGCTCAGGGACACCTACGCATCCAGCCGCGTTGCCACGGATCGCCTCGAGCTGGCCCTGGACGCCGTGGCACGCGGGGCCAAGCTGTCGTCGCAACTGCTGGCCTTTGCGCGGCGCCAGCCATTGCAACCGACCGTGGTCAACCTGGCGCGCATCGTGCACGATATGGGAAGCATGCTGGTGCGGGCGCTGGGAGAAAGCATCGAGATCGAGACGATCGTCGGCGGTGGCCTCTGGAACACCTTGGTCGACCGGAACCAGCTCGAGAATGTCGTATTGAATCTTGCGATCAATGCGCGCGACGCCATGAGCGGCGCCGGCAAGCTCACTATCGAGCTGGGCAACAGCTGCCTCGATGACGGGTATGTGCTGTCGGCACCCGAAATCTCGGCGGGCCAGTATGTCATGCTCGCGGTTTCCGATACCGGAAGCGGCATGCCGGCCGAGATTATCGAACGGGCCTTCGAACCTTTCTTCACGACCAAGCCAGAAGGACAGGGAACTGGCCTGGGACTGAGCATGGCCTACGGCTTCGTCAAGCAAAGTGGCGGCCATATCAAGATCTACAGCGAACTCGAGCACGGCACTACGATCAAGATCTACCTGCCCCGCTCTTTCGAATTGGAAGAAGAAACGCCTTCTCGCATCAAGGCGCTCGTCGTGGGCGGCACCGAGACTGTTCTCGTCGTCGAGGACGACCTGAAAGTGCAAATGACCGTCGTGGATATGCTGACCCAGCTCGGCTACCGGGTCCTGAAGGCCAACGACGCGCAAAGTGCGTTAACTGTGATCCAGAGCGGCATCGAGATCGATTTACTGTTTACCGATGTGGTCATGCCCGGTCCCCTGCGCAGCCCTGAGCTGGCGCGTCAGGCGCGCCAGATTCTTCCCCAACTGCGCGTGCTGTTCACATCTGGCTATACGCAGAACGCCATCGTGCACGGCGGCCGTCTCGACCCGGGGGTGGAGCTGCTCAGCAAACCCTACGGGCGCGATGACCTGGCGCGCAAGGTGCGCGCCGTCCTGGCGGGCAAGCCCGCTCCGGCAGCGCCGGCGCCGCTGGCCCGGCCGTCAGGGCCAGATGCCGAGCCAGGCGCCATTCCGGTAGCAAAAAAGCGCATCCTGCTGGTGGAAGACAATGCCGACCTGCGAGCCATTACCTGCGACATGCTCGCCCTGCTTGGTTACGATGCCGCGGCTGTCGCCAGTTCGGAAGAAGCCCTCACGATGCTCACGGCCAGGGCATTCGATATCGTGTTTACCGATATCCACCTTCCTGGAATGTCGGGAACAGCGCTGGCAAGTCACATTCGATCCAGCTATCCGCATTGCCGTATCGTGTACGTCAGCGGCGCAGGCTGCCCGCCAGGCGAGCATGGCGATACTGCAACGCTGACCAAGCCATATGACCTGATGGGTCTGAAAAGCCTGCTCGACACCCTGTAGCGGCCGGCGCCCCGAGCGGCGCGGATCGGTCGAGCTGATGCACCCCTGCCAGACTCAAGGCTGGCGCGTCGCTTCGAACCGGATGTCTAACGAACGCAGTCTTTGTCCCCGCTGCGCTAGGCTTGCAGCTTCTGCACGCCAGTGCAATTGGGAGAATTGATCATGCATCACGTTCGTTGCGGTACCGGCAAGCCCTTACTATTGCTCCATGGCCTCGGCGGCCATTGGAAAAGCTGGACTCCGATCCTGGCTGATCTCGCGGCGAAGCGCGAAGTCATCGCGGTGGACCTGCCCGGCTTCGGCCGCACGCCGAAACTGGCCGGCGAGACCTCGATCCGCACCCTGGCGGATGAAACCACCGCTTTTCTCCATGCCAATAACTTGAGCGGCATCGATGCAGTCGGCAGCTCGATGGGTGCGCGGCTGGTGCTGGAACTGGCGCGACGCGGTGGAATTGTCGGTGGCGTGGTAGCGCTTAACCCGGGCGGCTTCTGGCAGGGGTGGGAGCGTCACGCGTTCTTCAGCTCGATCTACCTGTCGATCCGGCTACTGAGGCTGCTGCGTCCGGTATTGCCGGCGATCTGCGCCAACCCAGTTGGCCGCGCTTTGTTGCTGGCGCAATTTTCCGCCAGGCCGACCAGACTGGCGCCGGACACGGTGAGCGATGAATTATGCAGTTATGTCGCCTCGACGGGGTTCGATGAGCTTCTGGCCCAGCTCGCCTACGGCGAAGAGCAACAAGGGGCTCCCCGCAACAGCATTGCGCATCCGCTCGTCATCGGCTGGGGACGGCGTGACCGGGTCTGCTTTCCCCGGCAAGCCAGGCGCGCGCTGGCCTTGTTCCCGGATGCTCAACTGCACTGGTTCGATCGTTGCGGCCATTTCCCGCACTGGGATGCGCCAAGCGAGACGACACAACTGATCCTGAGCGCCCTCTCCGGTGCGCGCGCCACTGCTTCGCTTGCAGTTTCGCACGATGATGATCGATTGCGCCAAGAAGAACGCTTGAGCCTGCAGTTACGGTCCACGACTTGACTTGACGTTCATTGCGACGCCATCGATAAACACTGCCGAGCTCGGTGCCTGGTTGACCGGAGAACATGCGGTCAAGCCTTGCCTGATGGCTTGGCAAGTTAGACTTGGCCTGTCCAGCCCAGCCAATGAGCTGCTATCGAACGTATTCGCCCTCATCTATCCTGTCGGAAATTTTTACATCTTAAATTTCGAAAAAAAATATTCCTTTTGAAATCAATTAGTTGCCTAGGTGACACACTAATTGCATTAAGTTAATTTCCAACTAGAATAGATATCCAAAGAGGGAATTCATGAAAAAATTCGTAGCAGTCCTGGGGCTTGTTCTCCTGGCCCACAATGCACAAGCTGACACAATGACCACCGATTTTACGGCTGCTCAGTACCATCACTCTGGTCCTGTTACCTCACTGGCCAATCTCACGCTAACCCTGAACCCTGACGGATCGGTCGCAGCGCTGCTCAAGCCTGTCAATCCGACCCAAAATTGGAAAGGTGCCGGTATCGATTCTGCACAGTACTTCTCCACAACAAATTTGAGCCAAGGGTATAGGACTGGCTGGGGAACATCATTCGGGAATTTTAATGCAGGCCTCTACTGCTTTTCGCCCAAATGCACTGGCTCGGTTACGTGGACCATCGGTGAAGCAGGCAGTTTCCGCTCAGTGAAGGATGTGTTTTCTGGCACTAATTCTGCTTATGACGCATTTTTCTATACCGACACCAATCAACAATTCGCGGGCATGTTTGCTGCGGTTGATACTGGCACCGTCCCAGAGCCAACGAATATCGCCCTGCTCGGGCTAGGCTTGGCCGGTTTGGCAGCGGCGCGTCGTCGCCGACAGGCATAAGATTTTCTGTTCTACGAGAGCATGAACCAAGGCAGGTGGCGGTAAGCGCAGCTTCATCTGCTGCCTGCTGCCTGCTGCCTTGAGCAGCAACGGTCACCCCAGGTTCAAGGCGCTGGCTGCCAACCCATGCGGATTGGCAGTTCGCTGTCGACGGTATTGATGCGCTTTATTTCCCCGGCTTGAGCACGACCTTGGTCCATCCATCTGCCCGCTTGTCGAACTGCTCATAGCCCTTGGGCGCCTCATGCAGGGCGAGTTCGTGCGAGATGATTGCCGAGGGCTTGGCGCGGCCTGCCTGGATCAGCTTGGCAAGGTGGCGATTGTAGGCCTTGACGTTGGCCTGGCCGGTGGCGATGCGCTGCCCCTTGAACCACATCTGGCCGAAGTCGAAGGCCAGCTTGCCCTCTTTGGCAAGCTCGCCCTTGGCGCCCGGATCTTCTGGCAGGAACACACCCACCACGCCAATGCCGCCAGTCGCCTTGACCGTCTGCACCAGGTTGTTCATGGTCAGGTTCGGCACTTCCTTGCCGTGCTTGTCGCAGCACTGATAGCCGACGCATTCACAGCCACAGTCGGCGCCCTGGCCATCGGTCAGGTCGAGAATCTGCTGTACCCCGCCCTTCTCGGTATCGTCGATCGGAATGGCGCCCATCTCCTGAGCCAGCTTTAGACGGTCCTTGTGGGTGTCGACCACGAATACCCGGCTGGCGCCCTTGATGTAAGCCGACATCACCGCCATCAGTCCGACCGGGCCGGCACCGTAGACCACGACCGAATCGCCGGGCCGCATGCCGGCCAGTTCGGTGGCGTGATAGCCGGTCGGGAAAATGTCGGACAGCATGACATAATCATTTTCCTTTTCCTGCGCATCGTCCGGCAGCACCAGGCAATTGTAGTCACCGTAGGGTACGCGCAGCAATTCGGCCTGGCCGCCGCTGTACGGCCCCATGCCGGCGAAACCATAGGCGGCCCCGGCGACACCCGGATTGGTCGTCAGGCAAAAGCCGGACAGGCCACGCTCGCAGTTTTCGCAAAATCCGCAGCCGATATTAAATGGCAGGCACACCCTGTCGCCAACCTTGACGCGGTCGACTGCCTTGCCCACTTCGATCACTTCGCCCATGCTCTCGTGGCCAAGGATGCGGCCGCTCTCCATGCTGGTACGGCCTTCGTACATATGCAAGTCGGAGCCACAGATATTGGTAGTGGTGACGCGTACCAGAACGTCGGTCGGCTTTTCGATCTTTGCGTCGGGCATCTCCTTAACCTGGACGTCGCAGGGGCCGTTGTAGACGAGTGCTTTCATGGAAATCCTTCCGTGTTGAAAGTTTTCGGTGGCGGCCGAGCGCCGCAACCTTGGCCAACCACTGTGCGGCGTAAATTGCAAAGGCGCGGTACGCGAACTAACAGAAGTCCTACATTACGGCTGCCCCGATCCTTCACCGTTGCATCCTTGCCGCCATGTGGCCCGGCACGCGACAGGCGCGGCAACGAACATGCCAACGTGGGAAGATGTACGCTTTCGCCACCACTCATTCAAGCAAAGGGAACCAATGACAGCGCAAACTGAAACCGCCATCCTCGCCGGCGGCTGCTTCTGGGGCATGGAAGAATTGCTGCGGCGCATACCCGGTGTGCTTTCAACACGCGTCGGCTACACCGGCGGCGATGTGGCCAACGCCACCTACCGCAACCATGGCACCCACGCCGAAGCACTTGAACTGGTGTTCGATCCGGGCCAGATCAGCTATCGCCAGATCCTCGAGTTTTTCTTCCAGATCCACGACCCGAGCACGCCGAATCGCCAGGGTAATGATCGGGGCATGAGCTATCGCTCCGCCATCTATTATCTCGATGATGCGCAAAAGCGCATGGCCGAGCAGACCATCGCCGACGTCGATGCCTCCGGTCTCTGGCCAGGCAAGGCTGTCACCGAAATCGCGGCGGCGGGACCATTCTGGGAGGCCGAGCCGGAACACCAGGACTATCTGGAACGCAATCCGAATGGATATACCTGCCATTTTATCCGGCCGGACTGGAAGCTGCCGGTCCGACCGGCGTCGACTGCACAGGAATGAGATTCTTGTGTCGGTGCTTCGATTGCGCCCCGGAGCATGAACCACGGCGCCGCCGGGCGTGAAACTTCCTTACCAGAAGGACAAGATCACCGTAGGTAGCCCCGGGGGCGCATTGGCTTGCGTCACACCTTCTCTCAGCGGGCGTAAATCGCGTAATTATCTAGATAGTAGGTATCGCCCGTATAGCTGTTCGGATTGATCAGCAAGACCAACCGGTTGACGGCGGTATCCGCCGTCGCGCCGTCAAGCCGATCGTCGAGCAGGAACTTCAGGCGCTGCCAGCCGTTCTGCGCCACTGTGCGGGTGCTATAGCGCGAGTGGCGCCCCGTCGGGAAGTTGCTGGCCGTGGCAGTACTTCCATTCTCCATTTGAAGCAGCATGGGGGTACCCACCGGGGCCGTGCTGTACACATCGAGATAGACCGCCTGCTCGCCACGGATATATGGCCCAGCGTCAGGAATCTGGTTGGTGGAGGCAGAAATAAGGTCGTACTGGGTGGCAGCACTGCGTACGTATCGGGCCACGCTCGCCGAACCGTTGAGGCTATCCGGCGCGGGATTGGTAGCAGTTTGATTGAGCGTACCGGTAACGCTGACATAACTGAGCTTGCGATTGGCTTCGAAATCGTCCAGCATCACCGACTGGCGCAACACCGGTGACACCGTCACCGGCAGGCTCTTGGTAAAGGAGCCGCAACTATTGGTCACGACCACCGACACGTTACCCCCAGCGGTTCCCCAGTTGACGGTCAAGGATTTGCCGCTCGATGTCTGTCCGGTTGGAGAAGACCAGGCATAGCTGGACCCCGTGCCTGCCTCGTCCACGACAGTATAGGTAGCGGCGCTGTTCGGTTCCACAATGTGCGCTCCGCTCAGGGACGGCTGGGCGCCGTCATAGACGCGGACGTAGTCGACCTGCAGGGTTTGCGGTAGCGCGGCATCGTTCACCTGACCGCCGAGATTGCCCCCCACCGCCAGGTTGAGGATGAGGTAGTACTTGTAGTTTTCAAACGTCCAATCCGCCCCGTTAGCCATGTCCGAAGGAGTCTTGGTGGCGTACAGGAGATCGTCGACGTACCAGCTGATCTTGTAAGGCGTCCATACCACCGAGTAGGTGTGAAAGGCATCCGCCCAGCTGTCGGGCTGCTTGTAGATCGAACTGCTCAGTTGCTGGCGATTCGCGTTCGACGATCCATAATGAATGGTTCCAAGGGCGAACATGTTTTTTTGCCCGGTCGATTCCTGGATGTCGATCTCGCCACTGGCAGGCCAGGCAATGGTCGTATTTGCTGGCAACATCCAGAATGCCGGCCACATACCGCTGCCTTTGGGCGTTTTCATGCGTGCTTCGAAGCGGCCATGGGTCCATTGCCCGCTGGCTGGCTTGTTCAAGGTGCGCAAACGAGCAGAAGTGTAAGCCTTGGCGCCGACACGCTGTTTCTTTGCTGTGATGGTAAGAATCCCGTTGGAGACAGTTGCATTGGCTGTCTGGTAAGACTGCAGTTCACTGTTCCCCCAGCCGCAGATGCCATAGCTGCACCCGTCCCCGTTCTGGAATTCCCATTTGCTGGTGTCTACTGCCGAGCCATTGAATTCGTCCGCAAATCGCGGGGTAGCGCTAGGGCACTGCTGGGCCGTTGCGGCTCCGGCCGTTACCGCCAGAACGGTGGCTGCCACGATGTGTGCAGTGCTGACTCCTCGGGTGTTCCAGTACATTGCAGGTCTCCTTGTCTTATGTAACGCGATGAGTCCCGCTGGTCGGGACTCTCATTAACCACGATCACATCGGCAAGAATGGCAACCGGCGCTTTGGAAACGATTCCAACGATGTTGGAACCATATTGTTTTAGATGTCAATATTAGTCAAGCTGCATAGCACAATCCTGTCCAGAATCGGCTGGCCATCCCGCTGAAATCTCACCTCCGGCAAGGTCAACCAGTGTCGTCAGGCATTGATCTTGCGCTACCAGGTCTTCCTTTGGTCTCTTCTTAGCGCTGTTCCTGGTGCTCCCCATCGCGCCCGGCCGCAGCGGCGTCTTCGAGCTGGGCGCGCCAGCGCGGCCTGGTGCCGGCGCTGCCTTCGGGGGCGGGCCAGCCTTCGCGCTGGCGGCTGCGATCGCCGTCTTCGGCTTCGGTCTGGTCGTGGAATAGCTGGACGCTGGTTTCGTACGGCAAGTCGATGCGGGCTTCCTGCAAGGCTTCCTTGATCGACCGGATTACCTGGGCGTGCACCAGCACGACATCGGAACGGCGGCTGTGCGTCCACCAGCGCACGCGGATCGTGACCCAGCTGGCGGCCATGTCCCAGGGCAGCGCCTCGGGCGCAGGATCGGTGGATACTTCGGCCAGTTCGCCGACGGCGCGGCGAATTACGTCGCAGGCGCGCCCGATGTCGTCGGCGTAGCCGATGCCCACGTCGTACTGGCTACGGCGCTGCTCATGCGCGGTCTTGACGATGACGGCATTGGTGTAGATGTCGCTATTGGGGACGACGACGCGCTGGCCGTCATAGGTACGGATGATCGTCGCGCGCGTCTCGATGCGCTCGACGGTGCCCTCGAACCCATTGACCTCGATCTGGTCGTCGATGTTGAAAGGCTGGCGCAGCAGGATCAGCAGCCCGGCGAGCCAGTTTTGCAAGATATCCTTGAAGGCAAAGCCGATTGCTACCGAACTCACCCCCAGGCCGGCGACCAGGTCGCCTGGCTTAAGGCTCGGAATCACGATCGTCGCACCGAGCAAGATGCCCAGTCCGACCACCAGGTACATGATGAAGCCGCCGAGTACGTCACCCAGATTGTCGCGGCTGCGGCTGCGCGCGCGTTTCATGATCAAGCGCCGCAACAGCACGCCGATTCCGTAGAAAACAAGAATCACCACCAGGGCGACGGCGATATTGGGCAACAGGCGGATGCCGCCGTCGATCCAGTTGTTGATGCGCACGAGTGCGGCACTGAAGTCGAGATTGAAGCTGCCACTGGCGTCGCCGATTGCTGCGACGTTGTTGGCCGTCTCTGCGGGTGCGTCTGCCATGTTGCTCTCCAGGTTATGCAGTGGTGTCAGGTGCCGATCTTGGCCGCGTCCACGCTGCCGATCGCTTGTGTTTCGATCGCGCCGGCTTCGGCAATGGCTAGCTTGCCACGCGTGGTCAGGTCGCTAATAAAATGGAACTGGTCGCGCATGTCGAACGGGTAGGCTTTGAGCTGGTAGTGCGTGCCCAGCGGCGTTTCAGCCAGCATCACCAGCACCGGCCTGGCGTATTCAAGGTAGGCACTGGTCATTGCCACATCGCGCAGCGCACAGCGCACGCGCGCAGCGTCATGGTCGGGGCGCAGGTAAAACGAAGCGACGCACATCAGCGTGCGCGCGCCATCATTCGAGTTTGCAATATTGCTTTCCCATAGCTTCCCGTGCGGAATATGGACGATGTCGTCTGCAGGCGTGCAGATTTCGAGCGCGCGCATGCCGACCGCGCGCACCTCGCCGTAATCGTCGCCGATGCGCACCCAGTCGCCTGGCCGGTAAGGGCGCTCGAAGATCGCCACCACGCCGGCGATCACGCTGCTGGCGTAATCCTTGAAGGCAAAACCGATCGCCACGCCAAGGGCGCCAGAGATCACGAGGAAATTTTGCAGCGTGATGTTGAAGATGATCGGGATGACCCACAGGATCGCCAGCACCAGCATCAATAGCCGGATGATCGGCACCCCGCCCAGCAGGAACAGGCGCATCCGGCTCGGGCCGCGTTCGGCCAGATACGGCAACAAGGTGCGCGCTATGAGCACCACCAGCCAGGTTCCGGCCAGGATCAGCCCGATCTTCGTGAAGCTAATATCTTGCAAGTCATTGAGTAGCTTGCTGGCCTTCTTGGCTCCTTCGCCTGCGGTAGCCATCAACTCACTCCCAGGGGAAAGCCGGCCGCTTCCAGGGCGCGCCGGATGGCCGGATAGGCGGTCGGACGCACGCTGAAATTGCCGCGATCGCAGCACAGTTGGCGCGAATCGACCAGTGCCTGCAATACGCTGGCTTCGCCAGTGGCGGGCAGTACGGCATCGAGTTCGCTTGCACTCAAGCCGCCGTGGGTCAGGATGGCGTGCAGCGTCAGCAAGGCGCGCTCTTCATGCCCTGAAGGCAGCGGAAATTCGTCGGTGTCGACCACCCACACCGTGCGCTGGTCATCGGTGACAGTGCTCGCAGCCTTGTCCGACAAGGCAGCGTCGTCGGTGCGCACTTGCAGGCTGGCGCGCCACAGATGCCAGGCGACCCAGGGGATACCGCCGCTGCGCGCGGCCAGCAGCCGCAGCCAGTTGTTGCAAGGTTCGCCCTCGTCGTCGCAGGCCAGCACGTCTTCGCCGTTGCGCGCGAGGCGAAAGGTGGTAGCCGGGCCATCGTCGACAGCCAATTCGGCAAACCATGCGCGCAGGCGCGCCGCATCGAAGGGTGCAAAGGTCCGGGGACGGGGAAGCACCAGGCTCGCATCGGCAGCCTTGGCCAGATAAGCCCATGCCCAGGCGTCGCAGCCGATCAGGCAGCGCCGCTGGCTGGCCGCAAGACGCGCCAGCAGGGTCCGCACCATTGTCAGTCCATTGCGCTGACGCAAGAACCAGCGCTCCAGCTGCGGAATCACGAGCAGCCCTTCGCCGATGCTGTCCACGCTCTCGGTCGCGGCCATTCCATCGGAATGGATCAGGTCGTCGCGCTCCGGTGCAGGCAGCAGCATGTGATTCTGTGAACGCGCCCAGCTTTCGATGCTACCGCTGCGGTCGCACGCTGGCACGACGATCAGCTGCACCCTCGGCGATGCCATGGCGCCAGCGGCCCAGTTGTCCAGGTTACAGTGCAGCGTCCGCAGTATCGGCCCGCAGTCGGGCGGATCGGCGATGTCATCGAGAACCGGGACCGGCGTGCGCACCAGTGCGCCGCTGGGCAGCAGCGGGTGGTCGTGATCGTCTTTCGCGCCGAAGCGGCGCTGCACCCGCTTCAGCAGGGCACGAAACGCCTGTTCGGTTGGCATTGCCGGCGGCGCGTAGTCGGCCAGCGGGATAAGCTCGATTGGATCCACGGTTTCCCACGAATGTAGTTGGGCGAAGGTCCAAGCGTGTGATCTTCGGACTCTGCGGCGCAGTGCATGTGGTCATTATAGTATGGATGAATTTCTTTTCGAATACGCTTGACGGCCCCTGTACACGGATCGCGAGCGCGGCTTTCCCAAGCCAACAGATCAGGGACATATCGCCGCGAGATCAGGGACCGGACGCGTCATGCACCAGTGACTGGGGCCGAGCATGGCCGGCGGCCGGCTCGGACCTCGGCACGGCTGGTATAGCGAAACGACAGCGGTTTCCTATAATGGACTTGGGCACGTTGCCCGGACTTGTCAGCAAAGGAGACGGTCATGACACGCAAATTCATTGATTGCCGAGAATTCCCCAGCGATACACATTGCTCTGTTGCGCTCTCGGCCGACACCGAAGAAGAGTTACTGCAAGCAGCAGTCGACCATGCGGTATCGGTCCACCACCACGACGATTCGCCAGAACTGCGCCAGCAACTGCGCCAGATGTTCAAGGATGGCATGCCGCCTGAGCATCTCCCGACAGGCGGACAGGCGCCAGGAACAGGTATCGGCGCCCCCACGTCGCATTGAGCGCGGCAGCCATTATCCTGTGCCCGTGTTGGCCCGTGTCCAGCCACACCGGGCACTCCCTCACTGCTTTTGCCCGGGGAATGTCCCGGGATTGGCCTGGCTTTCGCTGATTGTTTTCGGCTCGATCCGGTATGCGGCGTTGGCCCAGCCTTCTGGCTCCGGTACACTCGAGCGTCCACCGACCACCAGGAGCACGACGTCATGATGGGCAGCCTCCCCGACCAGTATCACGCCGTCGTCATTGGCGCTTCCGGGTCGATCGGCGCCGCCCTGCTCGAGCTGCTCGACAATTCGCCGCGCTGCGCGTCGGTGCGCGGCCTGCACCGCCATTCGACGCCGCGGCTGGACTTCGCTGACGAAAAAAGCATCGCCGAGGCGGCGCGCAGCCTTGCCGCCGGCCCACGCCTGCATCTCGTTATCAATGCGGCGGGCCTGCTGCACAGCGACGCCTTCATGCCTGAAAAACGGCTCGCCGACCTGAACTACGCGCAGATGCAGGCGACCTTCCAGGCCAATGCCTTCGGCCCTGCGCTGGTGATGCGCCATTTCGCCGGTCTGCTCGATAGCGAGCGCGCCATCATGGCCATGCTGTCGGCCAAGGTGGGCAGTATTGGCGACAACCGGCTCGGCGGCTGGTATAGCTACCGCGCGTCCAAGGCCGCCCTCAACATGCTGGTCAGGACCGCCGCTATCGAAGTGGCGCGCAGCCAGAACAACAGCGTGCTGGTAGCGCTGCATCCTGGCACCGTCAGCTCGCGCCTGTCGCGACCGTTTCGGGGCGACACTGTCGGTCGCCCGGCGCACGACGCCGCGGCCGACATGCTTGCCGTGCTCGATACCCTGACACCGGCCGATAGCGGCGCGTTCCGTTCTTATAATGGGGCAGAATTGCCCTGGTAGCCTACACAGTCATCCGCCCTCACCGAACGCATCATTTGCCACCCCTGACCACGAAGAGATCCATGACATCCATGATGCGCATTTCCAGCCGCGGCGCCACGGCTCGCCACCCCGCCTGGCTCGCCCGTTTCGTCGCCCTGCTCTCGCTTGCCATGCTGCCCCTGGCCAGCCAGGCTGTCGAGGAACCCGCCTACACCACGGTGCGCAGCTTCCCGAGCTTCGAGATTCGCCAATATGCTGGCTACACCGTCGCCGAAGTCATCGTCGACGAGACCGCGGACGATGCAGGCAAGCGCGCCTTTCCTATCCTGGCGGGCTATATCTTTGGCAAGAACAAGGGTGAGCGCAAGCTGGCCATGACCGCGCCGGTGACCCAGACCCCGGTGCCGGTCAAGATGGAGATGACCGCACCGGTGACCCAGAGCGCCACCCAGGGCGGCATGCTGGTCCAGTTCGTGCTGCCAGCTGACATCACGATGGACAATGCCCCGGAACCGCTCGATCCGCGCGTCATGCTACGCGCGGTGCCGCCCAAGCGCGTGGCGGTGATTCGCTACTCGGGCTTCTGGTCGGATGCCAACTACAACAAGCATCTGCGCGAACTGCAGGACGGCTTGCGCGCAGCCGGGATTGCCTGGAAGGGTGAGCCGGTACTGTCGCGCTACGATGGCCCCATGACGCCCTGGTTCATGCGCCGCAACGAGATCTGGCTGAACGTCGACTGATCGGCACGCAGCCGCGCCATGTATAACGCAACCATCTGAACCGTCTGGTCAGCCGCTGATGCGCCGCATGACGAATTCCGCTCGTGGCCGGGCGTCCCTTTCCAAACGGTAGCGCAATTCCTTGCCGTCCTCGCTGAAGCTGACGGTCCAGACATTGGTTTGCGCTCCCGGTACCATTACAGCGGTCGCGGCATCGGCCAGGAAGGCTTGCGCGCGGGCCGTACCGCCTGGCTTGGCCATGCCACCGTACATGGTCACGGCATGGGCGCTGCCGTCCGGATGACGGTGGTCATGCCGTAATTCCAGCCCCGCAGCGGGTCGTGTAAACACCCAGGTACGCGAACGGTCTTGGCCGACCATGACCGGCAGCCGCACGCTGCCCGGCGCGCAGACCACCTCGGTCGAAATCTTTTTGCCGCGAAACTCACTGTCGGGGTCAATCGCGTAAGCCAACCCGCCTTCGAAGCGTTGGCCGCACATGCCTTGCAAGGTAGACATGAATGCGTCGCGCGAATCGACCGGCGGGGGCGTGGCGCAACCGGCAAGCAGCAGCGTTGCAATGATCAAGGGGCAAGAGCGCATATTCTCGGGTATCAAGTGGTTAAAGAGCTAGCCTAGCATGCCGCGCTGCAGCCGCGGGTGCCGGTGATACACCGTAAGCGCTTGCTCTTACCGGTTCATCAGCTCGTTCTCGCCGCAATATTGAACCGCTTTTCTTGTGACTTAATCGGGTCACCGCTGGATTCTTCACGGTTTATGGCTTAAATTCTAATACAAGAACGGTACAAACCCACCCCCCAAGGAGCTCACAATGAAAAAACTGTTACTCGGCGCCGCGATGGCATTCTCTCTTTCCGCCGCAAACGCCGCCGACATCGTCGACACCGCCAAGTCGGCTGGCAGCTTCACTACCCTGATCGCGGTCGTCCAGGCGGCGGGTCTGGTCGATACTCTCAAGGGCCCCGGCCCGTTCACGGTCTTCGCACCGACGGATGCAGCCTTTGCCAAGATTCCAAAGGCGAAACTGGACGCCCTCTTGAAAGACAAGGCGGCACTGACCAAGGTCCTGACTTACCACGTGGTGCCTGGCAAGGTAATGGCCGCCAGCGTCAAGCCTGGTGCCGTTGCGACGGTCGAGGGCAGCAAGCTGACCGTCAGCATGAAGGGCAAGGACGTCATGGTCGACAAGGCCAAGGTCGTCAAGACCGACGTGCAGGCCGATAATGGCGTTATCCATGTCATCGACTCGGTGGTCATGCCGAACTAAGCAGACTTAACGATACAACGCCACCCACGGGTGGCGTTTTTTACGTCGGTCGCTGCCACTGCGCAAGCCTTTGGCGGCAGCGCGCGCACGGCACGACGGTGTTGGTGCGCCGGGGTTCTGGAACCGAGGCTATACTCGGGTTTAGCCTGGTCGACCAGCGCCCGGCCCTGTCAAGGGGCTGGATAGGGGGCGATCGCGGTTCCTTCGCGGAACGCCGTTCCAGCTGCCGACGCCTGGCGCCGCGGCGGAACGCACATACAACAATGCAACATTCTGACAGGGGGTAGCATGCCAACGACCTGGATTCTCTCGGCCAACGCAGGCCGCGCACGATTCTTCGCGGAGTCTGATCCGGCCAAGCCTTTGCAGGAAATCAAAGACATGATCAGTTCGGGAGCGCAGATGCGCACCCAGGATACCGAGACCGATAAACTTGGCCCCACCGCCGCGGCGGGCAGTCGCCACAGCATCGGCGGCCACGAGGGCGCCGGCATGGCCCACAATGCCAAGGCCGGGGCGCCAAACAAGCTGTACCAGCCTGCGCAAACGCCGGCCCAGCACCAGGCCGAACTGTTTGCCAGAGATGTCTCCGATTACCTGCTGAAAGCACACCAGGACGGCAGCTATCAACAATTGATCATTGCCGCCTCGCCCGAATTCCTGGGAACCTTGCGCCAACATATGGACGCGCAGGTAAAAGGCTTGATCAAGTCCGAGTTCAACAAGGACTATACGCATTCCAACGCGCAGGAACTGCGCGAGCACTTGCACACACAGGCGGCGAAGGCTGAATAATCGCTAGCGCCCCGTCAGCCAGCGCCAACCGATGCGGTTGGCGTTTTTGTTGCTTGTCCGGACGAGCCGGTGCAGATCTGGTTGCGTCCGCCCTGCTTGGCCTGGTACAGCATCGCGTCCGCCTGCAAAAATAACTCATTCTCGCTTTTGTACTCGGGATAGGATGCAACCCCGCCGCTGAAGGAGAAATGGCGCAGCTCGCCGGTGCCGACCTCGAACGCAATGGCGCCGAAGGCCTGGCGCATGGCATCGAGCTTCGCTTGCCCCTGTTCGAGCGTGCAATCCCAGAACACGACCACGAATTCTTCACCGCCGAAACGGCTGAGCAGGTCCGACTCGCCGACCTGTGATGCCAGCGTCAACGACAGGCGCTTGATCACGATGTCGCCGAAATAATGGCCCCAAGTATCATTGATGGTCTTGAACTTGTCGATGTCAATGACGCCGAACGCCAGCGGGCGCGACTCCAGTCCCGCGCGCCGGATCAGTTCCTGCGCCTTCTTCTGCAAGCCGACCTTGTTGAGCAGGCCGGTGGCGCGATCCTTGCCAATCAGATCGCGGCTGATACGGATCTTGCTGGCCCGGTTGATCAGCTGCGCCGCCAGCAGGCCCGCATCGCCCATCGGTATGATCGCATCGAAACCGCTGGCCAGCGCACGCCGCGTCAGCACCGGGTCCGGCTGCATCTGCAACAGGGCGATTTCGCGTACCGGGTCTGCCTCCATGTTCTTCCTGAGTACCCGCACCAGCGACTCGGTACGCGTGAATTCGGCGTCCGTGATGAGCACGATATCGGGCTGCAGCTCCTTGACCCGCAAATGCAGGGTCTGGGCATCCAGGTGCTGGGTCACTTCGATGCGCTCGCACAGCAACTGCGCCGGATCCAGGTCACCGAGCTCGCCCAGGTAAACCAGGCGGATCATGTCGCCGCGCTTTTGCTGGACAAACAGGTTGAACAGCTTGTCGACCAGGACGTCGTTGGCGATCGGCTTCTCGGCATAGGCCAGGCAATTGCTGTCCACCAGGCGCTGCTGCAGCAGGAAGCGACTCCCCTGGCGCGCACTCTGCAGGTAGACATAGTTCTGTTCGCTCGGCAGACGCTGCAGCAGTTCACCCAGCATCAGGGTCTTGCGGCTGTCCTGCATGTCTGCCTGCATGGTATGCAGGGCATCCAGGTCAATGACGTGCAGGCCCTTGCACTGGTCGCTTTCAACCGCGGCGACAAAACTGCTGACTTCGCTGAAGAAAAGAATGTCGAAATCGTATTTGTGCGCGCACAGGAGCAACTCGGACCGATTGTCCTTGATGAAAAAGTTCTGAGACAAGAACAATACCTTGTTCTTGTAAAGCGGCACGTCGATCGTCATGTCTTGTCAGCTTTCATTCATCGCTCATTATTCGCCGCGAGTTGTCATCGCCGCGCGCGAACACGCACCTGCTGTACCAGCAGTCCGGGTGTTCTATTTAACGTAACGCAATCATGCACTATTAACATGCACTCAGGGAATTCTCCTGATGAATTTTGCATAACAAAGCTGGTTCTGTTGCCGCGTACCACGCAGATTCACCTGATGTTCCGGTTTCACAACACTCTTTCTGTTGCGCCGGTGACACGCTGTACTGTAGCAGCCGAGCCGGTGGTTTCCCCGGCAAGGAATCGAATAAAGCGGCGGTATAATCGGGCACCGGTCCGACGCCGCCTTCGGATGGCGCCTTTACTTTTGAGACAGCATTTGTCAGAAAAGTCTGATCCGACATTGGCGGCACATTTCCTCCCGTTCCTGCTCCTGCCCCTGCTCGCGCTCGCGTCTTCCAGTCCGAGCCAGGCTGCTGCCGCGCCATTGCCAGCGAACCGCGCCGAAGCATTGACCAGCCTGGTCAATGCCTACCGCAAGGCACCCGGCACCTGCGGCGGCCGCGCCGTCGCCCCGGTGGATGCACTCACCACGCCCCCGGCACTGGCGCGCGTGCGCATCGGGCCTGCTACCTTTATCGAGGCAGCCCTGGAACGCGCCGGCTACGCCGCCGACCATGCCGAGACCGTCAGCGTCACCGGCCCACAGACTGCGGCCGATGCCATGACGGTGTTACAGGAAAAATACTGCAAGACGCTGCTGAACCCCCGCTTCTCGGCGGTCGGCAGCTATCGCGAGGGCAATACCTGGACGGTCCTGCTCGCCCGTCCGTCGCCACCGCTACCCTCTGCCCTGTATCCAGACTGGCGCGACGCCGGCCAGGCGATCCTGGCCCGGGTCAATGCGGCGCGTGCCAGCAAACGCACCTGCGGCACCCAGGCCTACCCGCCCTCGGCGCCGCTGCGTTGGGACCCGGAGCTGGGGCAAGCGGCCCTGGCACACAGCCGCGACATGGCGGCGCTGCGCTATTTCAGCCACCAGGCCAAGGATGGCAGTACCGCCGCCGAACGGGCCCGGCGCGCCGGCTACCAGTGGCAGCGCGTGGGCGAGAACATTGCGTTCGGCCAGCGCACACCAGAAGAAGTCGTCGCCGGCTGGCTCGATAGCCCCGGCCATTGCGCCAACATCATGAACCCCGGATTCACCGAGATGGGCGCCG
This sequence comes from Massilia sp. H6, assembly GCF_024802625.1. NCBI lineage: Bacteria > Pseudomonadati > Pseudomonadota > Betaproteobacteria > Burkholderiales > Oxalobacteraceae > Massilia > Massilia sp. H6. The sequence continues at coordinate 859,947 of NZ_CP103371.1, read as the reverse complement.
CCTACGGCATGGCCAGCGAGCATCGCGCCGGACTCATCTATTGGACCCAGGTGTTCGGGCGCCGCCGCTAAAGCGGCAACGCCAGGCGCTGGTCTTCGCCCATGGTTTGTCCCTGTGGCAGCAGCTGCCGTGCAGCCCTGGCCGCGCGATTCGGATAGACTTTCCATGAACGCAGCAAGGGCGCGGCCTTTTTTCCGTGCACCGGCGCTCACTCCTCCCCTTGCGGGGCACACTCTCTTTTTCGCCTGGCGCGACAGCCACCATGCCTCCTGAGCTCGGCCTCGTCTGCATCACCTCGTCGAAAGACGTCCGCTACCGCACGGTCACCCGCAAGCGACTGCTCGAGCAGTCCGACGAAGGGCAGCGCCGCATCCTCGAAGACATTTACCGCGACAATATCCAGACCTTTGACAAGGCATTGGCCTATTGCCTGGCCGAAAAAATCGGGCTGTACCGCATTCCGTCGTCGATCTTCCCCTTCGCCGATGAAGACATCGGCCGCGCCGTGCTGGCTCCGTTTGCCACCACCCTGGGGCGCTCCGGCCGGCGCGCGCTTGATCTCGGCATCCGGCTGGTGATGCACCCCGACCAATTCGTGGTGCTCAGCTCGGATTCGGAGGGCGTCGTGGCCAACAGTATCAAGATCCTGCAGATGCATGCCGAGATCATGGACCTGCTCGAACAGCCGCGCTCGCCGTGGGCGCTGTTAGAGGTGCATGGGGGCAAGGGCCAACGCGCAGATGCGCTGGTCGAACGCATTGCGCTGCTACCCGACGGCATTCGCTGCCGCCTCGGGCTGGAAAACGACGAATACGCCTACGGCGCCGACGAAATTCACGACATCTGCATGCGCTCTAGCGTGCCGATGGTGTTCGATGCCCACCACCATATCGTGCATGCGAAGCTGTCGAGCTACGAAGACCCCAGCGTCGGCGCCATGCTGCGCAAGGCGCGCGCAACCTGGGCCAATCCGGCCCACCAGCTGGTACATATCTCGAATGGGCGCGAAAGCTTCAACGACCGCCAGCATTCCGATCTCATCTCTGTCATGCCTTCGTCCTACCTTGCCGCGCCGTATATCGAGATCGAGGCCAAGCTCAAAGAAGAAGCGATCCGCGGCCTGCGCGCCTGGTCGATGGGCACACCCGCCTAGCCTGGCGCGATCCGATCGAGCCAGGGCAGCATGGCCGCGAGCAACTGCGCGGGCGCCTCGATCGGCAGCATATGGCCGCTATCTTCGATTACGACATAGTCGGCTCCCGGAATGCCGGCGTGGAGCTCGTCGGACTCGGCGCGGCTGCGCAGCCGATCCTGCCCGGCCGCGATCACCAGGGTCGGGCAGCCGATCTCGTGCAGCCGATCGCGGTCGCCCGCGCGCTCCAGTGCCGACTGGCGCCGGAATACCTCGCCGCCCAGGCCCATGCCCATCGCGCGCACGCGCTCGATCATGGCCAGGTTGTCGCGCTGTTTCGGGTGCAGCGAGGTGGCAATCGCCGTGCGGCTCAATCCCGAGAATGACACCGACGCTGCGGCCTTGCCGACCGTGGCGCGGCTATGCCGCAGCGCGGGCGAGTCGGGCCGGGTCGAGGTGGCAATCAGGACCAGGGCCCGCACGCGCCCGGGGGCCAGGCGCACGATCTCGCGGGCGACATAGCCGCCCAGCGAAAAGCCGACCAGAATGAAACTGGGTGCGGCGCTGGCCAGCGCCCGGGCGGCCATGCCTTCGATGGTGGCATCATGACGCAAATCGGCGTGCGCCAGCGGCCCGAACTTGCCGAGTCCCTGGCTGACGTCGTCCCAGAGCGTCTCGTCGAGCATATAGCCGGGAACAAGGAGGAGTGACATCGCGCCATGATAGCAAAGCGCGCGTTCCGGCCAGCCTGGCAATGCCTCAGGTATTGCGCGACTGGGCCTGCGAGACGTTGCTGCCCGGCGGCACGCTTTGCGTCAGCCAGACATTGCCGCCGATGGTAGATCCGGCCCCCACCGTGATGCGGCCAAGGATGGTGGCACCGGCATAGATGACGACGTCGTCCTCGACGATCGGGTGGCGCGGTGCCCCCTTGACCAGTGCGCCGCTGGCGTCCACCGGAAAACGCTTAGCGCCCAGCGTCACCGCCTGATACAGGCGCACGCGCTCGCCGAGGATGGCGGTTTCGCCGATGACGACGCCGGTGCCATGGTCGATAAAGAAGCTGCCGCCAATGGTTGCTGCCGGATGGATGTCGATGCCGGTGAGCGAATGCGCGATGTCGGCAACCAGGCGCGCCAGAAACGGCACGCCGAGGCGGTGCAGGCAGTGCGCCAGCCGGTGGTACAAGACCGCGATGGTGCCGGGGTAGCACAGCATGATCTCGGCCACCGAACTGGCAGCCGGATCGCCTCCCAGGGCGGCTTGTACGTCTGACACCAGCAGCGCGCGGATCGCCGGCAGGCTGCGCGCGAACTCGTGCGTGATGGCGCGCGCGCGCTGCGCCAGCACCGGCTCCTGGTCTTCTGCGAACTGCGGCGAAAAGCGCAGCGCCCGCCGCACTTGTTCGACCAGCCGGTCGAGGGTCACGTTAAGCGTGTCGCCTACAAAATAATCGATGCTCTCGTCGTTCAGGTCAGGCCGTCCGTAATGGGTAGGAAACAGCGCCGCCGACACGCCATTGACTACCTGCGTCAAGACCTCGCGCGAGGGCAGTTCGCGGACGCGTCCCTGGTGGCGAATGTTGTGGGTCGACTCGCGCGAGGTGCGCAGTGCGTCGATGATAGGACCGAGCTGCCATTGCACGGAGCCGGTGGAATGTGGAAAGTCGTTATTCATCCAGCGAGCCTACCCGATCTGGCGCCGCATGGGAACGATGCGAATCACACTTGGGTAGATGAACGCCGCACGGCCAGCTGCCGTGCGGCCCGGATCGGCATCGATGACTACCATGTCTACTCGACCATTCTGGGAACACCGTCATGCACACTGCCTTACTTGCCTTACTTGCCCCGCTGGCCCTGCTGATCGCGGTCCAGGCCCAGCCTGCCGCCGCCGCACCCGCCGCTACCCAGCCGCTTGCCACCATCGCCACGCTCGACGCCAAGCGCTACATGGGAACCTGGTACGAAATCGCCAAATTCCCGAACAGCTTCCAGAAAAAATGCATTGGATTCACGACCGCCACCTATCGCGCGCGCGACGACGGCCGGATCGACGTCATCAACCGCTGCCGCCTAGCGGACGGCAACGACAATGTCGCCAGCGGCGTCGCGCGCCAGCCCGAGGGGCCGGCCTCGCCAAAGCTGGAAGTGCGCTTCGCACCTGCCATTCTGTCGTTTCTGCCGATGGTCTGGGGCGACTACTGGGTGATCGACCTCGACGCCGACTACCAGCTGGCGGCGGTCAGCGAACCCCAGCGCGACTACCTGTGGATCCTGGCGCGCACGCCCAAGGTCGACCCGGCATCCTACAATGCCCTGCTCGGCCGACTGCAAGCACAGGGCCTGGACCTGAACCGGCTCGAGCTCACCAAGCAGGCGCAATAAGCGCGTGAATGGTCGCCCCCCTTCGTTCCGGGTACTACCGCCGGGTTGCCGCTTGTGATAGAATGCGAGCCCTTGGCCTGGTAGCTCAGTTGGTAGAGCAGAGGATTGAAAATCCTTGTGTCGGTGGTTCGATTCCGCCCCGGGCCACCAAGAAATTATCTTGCAAGACGCCAACCCTCACCGGTTGGCGTTGTTGTTTGTGGAACAGAAATTCTTCGTGTCCGGTCTATTTCCGGCGCGTCTTGCACCAGTTCCTAAAACGGCCGAATCGTCTTGGCGTGCGTTGCGCCCAGCTTCTAACGCTTCAGCCACGACTTCAAATGACTAGATCGTTCAAAAAACGTCCGTAGGTCGCCGTCCCTTCCCACTGAGCAAGGAATGTCGTTTCAGGATTCATATCCTCGTGTTCAATCAATTTCGGGCTCAGCAACCGATCTCAGCTCTTTTGCAATCCCCGAGGACGCAGCTTAAGGTAACCGTTGGCATTGCCGCATCAGTACCACCCAAGCCCTGGGTGTGCCGTTGTAGAACCGCCACCTCATGCAGATGACCGTTATGGTTCAGCGTCAAGGTTTCTTTTGAATACCAAAAAATGCACACGTGCGGCCTGAATAATTTTGACTTTAAGAAATTGTGCATGCGAGAATCATTTATTCGGCACGGGCAGGCATTTCGCATTAAAACCCTCTTCCGCCCTTTGCAGCAGACGGCATTAACGATTCACCAATATCAAAGAAGTACATAAATGAAAAAAAAGCATTTTGCAGCACTCATGCTCTTCTCCTTCGCTGCAAATGCACAGGCCCAGTCGAGCATGAGTATTTACGGCTTGGTCGACCTTGGCTTAGCCAAGACCTCTGGCAAGACGTTAATCGTGCGTGAAAACCATGCATCACGTCTCGGCATTCGCGGGGTCGAAAACCTTGGCGGGGGCTTGTCGGCGGTATTCAATCTCGAAATCGAAATTTTGGCCGACACTGGTGCGCATAAGGGTGCACTGTTCGAGCGCCAAGCCAACGTTGGAGTACGAGGCGGATTCGGTACCGCGTACCTCGGGCGTACCAAAAACCTGGTTGATAGCGCACAAAACCGGGTCGAACCGTTCGCCACCGACGGCGTCGTTGGCAAGGTCAATGAAGCGATGATGCGAGGTGGCGTCGGCGTCTCGCGCGTCAGCAATTCGCTGACCTATGTAAGCCCTTCGCTCAGCGGCCTGGTAATAAGCGCACAAGCGGTGGCAAGCGAAGTGACGGGCGCTCACAGTGGTTTCGGCGTGCTGGCAACCTACGATAACGGCCCGATCAGCATGCACGCTGGTTACGAGAGCACAGTGCAGACCATGGCGACGCTGGTCGAGCCGACACTGTGGGTTGTGGGTGGCGGTTACAAGATTGGTCCGGCGAAAGTGACCGCAGCGTACTCAAAGGGCGACACCGGAGTCGGCACTACCGGCACTTTCAACAGCTACCTGGTGGGCTTGGTCTATACCATCGGTCAGGGCGATGCGAAAGCCGGGTACGGCAATCAGACGCAGAGCAACAGCCGGGTCAGCAACCTCAATACAGTCAAGGAATTGGGCATCGGTTATGATTATCACCTGTCAAAACGCACCGACTTATATGCCTATGCCGGACGCGAGCGCGTCAAGTCTCTGACGTCAATTCAGCTTGGCTTGTCCCACAAGTTTTAACGCGCAAGACGGGTGGAGTCGGTGCCCAGCCGGCTCGAGCGCGATTACGACTAGATTATCCGGCACTCAAGGTGTATCTCAGGCTGCCCTGTCACAGTACACGGCGGCCTTCCCAAGAAAATTCATGTCTTAAAAAGATGTCGTTGTCGCGAGCTTAGTACGAAAACTTCTTGACAGCCTGGTTTTTCAAAAAAAGACTGTATCTTATACAGCTATTGCTTCATGGGGCGTATCGCGCGCAGCTGTCATCATTTCGAAGATTTCTGCCGCTGATATGGGCTTGCTAAAATGATACCCCTGCATCTCATCACATTCGTTATCACATAAGAAACCGAGCTGCTGCTCGGTTTCGACGCCTTCGGCTACGATTTTCAAATTCAAACGGTGACCGAGGGCAATGACAGCCATTGCAATGGCGTTGTCATCTTTATCTCCCGGCAACCCTTTTACAAACGATCGGTCGATCTTTAACCGTGCAACAGGAAAGTGCTTAAGCGAGCTCAGGCTTGAGTAACCCGTTCCGAAGTCATCAATAGAGAGCTGGACACCTATTGCATTAAGCTCGTTCATGGTTACAACGGCCCGCTCGACATTATCCATAATAAGGCTTTCAGTAATCTCCAACTCGAGATACCGCGGTTCCATTTTGGTACTTTCCAGTACTGATTTCACACAGGCGACAAAGTCTTTTTCTCGGAACTGCCGTGGTGACACGTTAACGGACATTTTGATAGGAGCCAGCCCCGCATCCTGCCAAGCCTTGTTCTGTTGGCACGCCGTGTGTAGAACCCATGCTCCAATCTGAACGATCATGCCGGTTTCTTCCGCCATAGGTATGAATTCCACCGGAGGAATGAGACCGCGTTCCGGATGCTTCCATCGAATGAGCGTTTCGACGCCAACTATTTCCTTGGACCGGAGATCGACCTGAGGCTGGTATACAAGAACGAATTCGTCGCCTTTCAGTGCCTTTACAAGGCCTTCCTTCAGGAAAATTCGCTCCTGCATTTTGCGGTTCATCTCATGTGTATAGAACTGGAAATTATTTCTCCCGAGGTCTTTTGCTTGATACATAGCCGCGTCTGCGTTCTTGAGCAACGTATTGACGTCTTCGCCATCGCCTGGATAGTTGGCGATCCCCATGCTTGGAGTAATTTGCAGGATTTGCGCTCCAATGTGCATTGGCTCTGCAATTTTATCCCGCATCCTGACGATAGTGCCCGTAACCGGTTCATTTTGATCCGGCTGGTCAAACAGGATAATGACGAATTCATCGCCCCCAAGTCGGACCACCGTATCGGTTCCACGAACTGATCGCTGCAATCGATCAGCAACTTGCCGAAGCAACTCGTCGCCCGTATCATGACCCAAGCTATCGTTAATATGCTTGAAATTGTCGAGATCGATAAAAACAACTGTGACGTATCGATCATATCGCTTCGCATGCGAAATAGCCTGCTCGAGCCTATCGTTTAGCAAGGCACGATTAGGCAAGCCAGTCAGAACATCGTGATGTGCCAGATGCATTAGACGCTGTTGCGACTGCATTAATGCACGAAGCGGCAAATATTTTAACGTAAGCGCTACCAGCAGCCCAAGTATTGCTCCGCCGAGCAGCGCCCACATGGTCTTTGCCAGAAGTGGCTGGATCGATTGTTCGACTTTGTAATAACCCACCAGAGTTGTCGAATCGTATAGCTCCTTTTCATGATCGATAACGGGCCATGGGAGTGGCTTCTGCGAACTGCGCACAATTGGATTGCGACCGAGGTCCAGAACGGCGTACCTGATGAACGACGCATCCGCCGCAGCGTTCTCCTCGACCAGCGCCATGAGCTTATGCTCTTCGAAGCGCCACATTACCGGGTTCTTATTGATGGCTTTCGTCACCAGCGATCCGTAGATCGTGCTTAGCGTTCTGACTGAGCCTGTCACATCTTTGTACTGAGCGGCAAAATAAATCGACGGTATCGAAATCGTCACCAAAACTGCGACGCTATATGCCACAGCGGCAATAAGTTTGGTCAGTCGTGAATCACTCTTATCCGGCTTCATTTGCTCGACGCGGAAGCCAGGTTTCCATTACTCATTATAATTTTCGATCCTGCGGTCGAATTAATATATTTAACGAATTTTTGCGCAATAGAAGGGGCATTCTTGTTCACTATAAGGTAAATCGATTTCATATGCGGATATTGAATGTTTACCAGATTTAACTTATTAGGCTCTATTCCATTTACCTTTAGCACCTTGACCCGCCTTTCTTCGCAGGCTATCAATGCCAGCGCCGATGTTCCAATTGAACCAGGAATTCGCTCCAGCTCATCAGCTGCGTCGGTATCTGTAATAGCGATATTTTTACCCTCACGCTGATGCGCTGACTGAATCGCCTGATCGAGCTCAGCGGACATCTTTCGTACAGTATCGGTATCAATATCACTGATCGGCCTTAGCACAGGGCGAACGGTCGTGCCGTCTGACCATGTCTTTGTTTTGCCGGCGTACATTGCAGCGACCTGGCCTAGTGTCATATTGCTTGCAGGAGTTTTTGAGTGAACAGCGAATACAAAGGGTGTTCTAGCAATTTCCTGACTCAACAAACCGTTAAGTATTTCAGATTCGGTTAGGGGCCGGGAACTTACACTTACAGTAAGCCTGCCGGCCATCAGGGCTTTGATCCCTCCCCCGCTACCAAGACTCTGAAGAACTTTGACCTGGATTTCTGGATTGGCTTTTTCAAAGCCGTCCGCTAGCTTCTGCATGGTGCACAGCGCTGAGCCTGTTCCACCGACCAGGAGTTGTTTCGACTCATCAGCGGCATGGACTCCGATCGAAACAAGCCCTGATACGGCTCCCACAATCAGGGTGACATACATTTTTTTCAATGATCGGATAGATAAGCGTGGCATGGCTGCATCCTAAAATAGCGTTGTTGTCTGCAGTTGCAGAGTCCTGGTTTGACGGTCAGAACGGGAGCGTTGACTTGGCGAGCTTTAACCGCAGCAGGACTGACGCTATCAATCTGGCAACATACCCTGCCTACCTGCTGGGAAACCTTGGAGAAATGGGCAACCTGAAGTCATTATTTCGCTAACCGATAATAAGTTGCTTATGTGAAATACGCAAGGTCGATTGCTTTGCTGTAGTTAAAACACATCGGCGCGTTTGCTCGCGTACACAGCCGCGACGCGATTAGTTTGTATTTTTTTATTAATCAGGCGACGGAAAGTGGTTTCGTGAGCCGACCACGTGCGTCAGGACGTCGGCTCGCTCTTGCCTCGACGGGGCTACTGCTGCAGCTTGCTCGACTAGCGCCGCTTTCTGTGGTTGGCGTTGCCGCTATCAGTGGTGATTCAATAAAGCCTGGTTAAACTGCCCACAACAAAGAGTATCGTTCGAGCGCGCTAAGACCGCGGCATGATGCGTCAGCAGGACCGAAGCCTGTTGGGTATGGGTAACGCCCCGACGAAGCTTGGCCTCGGGCAGCAAGCGCCCAGGCGCTGCCCTCCTCTCCTGAGCCTACTCAGGCAAGCGCAGCCTGAAACACCACCACGTGATCCACCGCCACGCGAATCCCGATGGACTCTCCCAGCGCATGATCGTGATGGCTGGGTACCAGCGACAACACCTGTGCCCCGCTGCCCAGTCGCAGGGTGTACAGGAACTCTGCGCCGCGGAAGGCTTTGGCCACCACCTCGGCCTGTAGTGGGCTGGCATCGTCATGGATAATGTCGTCGGGCCGCAGCAGCACTTCAACCCGCTGGCCGCGCCCTCGTCCGCCATCACCCGACAGCTTGCTGCTGTAGAGCGTGCCCAGTTCGATATTGACCTGGTTATCGCCGAGCATTTTGCCCGGCAGGAATACCCCCTGGCCGACAAAGTCCGCCACGAAGCGGTTGATCGGCCGGTGATAGAGCTCGTAAGGGCGGTCCCACTGCTGGATACGCCCTTCATGCATGATGCCGACTTCGTCGGCCATGGCGAACGCTTCGTGCTGGTCGTGCGTGACCATGATGGCGGTAGTGCCCTCGTGGCGCAGGATGGTGCGCACTTCGAGCGCCAGGCGCTCACGCAGTTCCACGTCGAGGTTGGAAAACGGCTCGTCGAGTAGCAGCAGGCGCGGGCGCGGCGCCAGAGCGCGCGCCAGAGCGACCCTTTGCTGCTGGCCGCCAGACAGCTCATGTGGATAGCGCCCTCCTTCACGCGCCAGGCCGACCGTCTCCAGCAGGTCGGCGACCCGGGCGCGCCGCTCGCCGCCCGCCAGTTCGCGCAAGCCGAAAGCGACGTTATCGGCAACCGTCATGTGCGGGAACAGTGCGTAATCCTGGAACACCATGCCGACACGGCGCCGTTCGGCCGGCATGTGCACTTTGGCGCTGCTGACCAGAACGTCGTCGATCCATACTTCACCGCCGCTGACCTGCTCGAAGCCGGCAATGCAGCGCAATACGGTGGTCTTCCCGCAACCGGATGGACCCAGCAGGCAGCCGACCGAACCGGGCTCGAGCCGCAGCGAGAGGCCGTTGACCACGGCATGACGGCCGTGGGAATAGTCAATATTGTTCAGCTCAATAACCGACATAGGGCAACTCCATAAAGGGCATCCATTATAATTCTCATTCTCAACAGCACTCACCTGACGCCGCGCAGCGCCATTCTTCCTCACGATGTCCAACAAATCCGGCTGGTCTTTCCTCACCGTACAGGCGTTTACGGTCGCGCTGCTGATCGCCCTGCCGATCTTCAGTATCGTGGGCAGTCTGCTGGTCGGGGGAACCAATGAAGTGTGGCGCCACCTGGTCGATACCGTGCTGACCGAGTATGTGGCTACCACGCTAATGCTCTGCCTCGGCGTATCGGTGGGCGTGATTCTGGTCGGCGTGCCGACTGCCTGGCTGGTCAGCATGACCGACTTTCCCGGACGCCGCTTGTTCGAATGGGCGCTGATCCTGCCGCTGGCGGTACCCGCCTACGTGATGGCGTACACCTATACCGACCTGCTGCAGTTCGTCGGGCCGGTGCAAACCTGGATGCGCGAGGGCCTGGGCATCAAGCCATCGCAATTTCGCCTTCCTGACATCCGCACCAGTGGTGGCGCCCTGCTGATGTTCATATTCGTGTTCTACCCCTATGTCTACCTGCTGGCGCGTGCCGCTTTTCTCGAGCGCGCCAGCAGCATGGTGGAAGTCGGTCGATCGCTTGGCCTGGGGCCGTGGCGGAGTTTTTACCGCATCTCGCTGCCAATGGCGCGACCAGCGATTGTTGCTGGCACCTCGCTTGCTCTGATGGAAACCTTGGCCGATTACGGCGCGGTATCGTACTTTGGCGTTCAGACCTTCACCACCGGCATCTACCGCGCCTGGTTTTCGTTTGGCGACCGGGTGGCGGCGGCCCAGCTGTCCGCCGTGCTACTGGCCTTCGTAGCAGTGGTGGTGGTGCTGGAACGCTTCAGCCGCGGGCGGGCGCGCTTTCACGTCACCGGCGCGCAGCGCCGCAACACGCCGCCGCAGCGTCTGCATGGCCTGCGCGCGCTGGGCGCCGTACTGGTGTGCGCACTGCCGCTGACGCTCGGTCTGCTGATCCCGGTGGGTACCCTGCTGCACATGTCATTCACCGGCGGCGACGCCCAGTTCGGCGCGCGCTTCGTGCAGTTGGGCCGCAACAGCTTCGTGCTGGCGCTGGGCACGGCAGTCGCAGCGGTCGCAATCTCCCTGCTGCTGGCCTACGCGGTGCGGGCCAGCCGCCATCTGCTGCCGCGCGTGGTGACGCGCATTGTTGGCCTGGGTTACGCCCTGCCCGGCTCGGTCATCGCGGTTGGCGTGCTGATCCCAGTCACGCGCCTCGATACCTGGCTTGGTGTGGCCATCGCCGAACTCACGGGCCGTCATCCCGGCCTGCTGCTCACTGGCGGCATTGCCGCACTGGTGTACGCCTACCTGGTGCGCTTCCTGACCGTCTCGCTGCAGGCGGTGGAGGCGGGCCTCACCAAGGTCAAACCGAGCATGGACGACGCCGCGCGTTCGCTTGGCTACGGCCATGGCGCCACACTGTGGAAGATCCACTTGCCGCTGGTGCGTGGCAGTCTGCTGACGGCCGGCTTGCTGGTCTTCGTCGACGTGATGAAGGAATTGCCAGCCACCTTGGTGATGCGCCCGTTTAACTTCGATACCCTGGCCACGCAAGCCTATATGCTCGCGTCTGACGAGCGGCTGATCGAAGCGGCCACGCCAGCGCTGACCATCGTGGCGGTGGGCCTGTTGCCGCTGCTGCTGATTTCGCGCCAGATTGCGCGCGACCGCCACTCCAAGTGAAAATAGCCTGCCCCGGTTTAACGGAGCAGGCTCTTGATACGGTGCGCCGATCGCATCGGCGTGTGGATTACTTCCAGCCGGCCCGGTCGTAGATCTTCTGCACCCTGGCCTGCAGCTTACCCAACGTACCGACATTGATGGTCTCGGCCTTGTATTTGCCGAGCGCTTCGAGCGCCGGGTTCTGCGGCTTCACCGTGGCAACCACTGGCCACTCGTTGTTTCCGTCAGCGAAATACACCTGGGCCTGGTCCGATGCCAGGTATTCCAGGAACTTGACCGCCGCCAGCTTGTTCGGCGCGTGCCTGAGCATGCCGCCACCGGACACGTTGATGTGCGCGCCGCTGGTTTTCTGGTTCGGCCATACCACGCCGATCGATTCCATTACCTTCTTGTCTTCCGGCTTGGTCGAGCGCAGCATGCGCGCCAGGTAGTAGGAGTTGGCGATGGCCACGCCGCACTCGCCTGCCGCTACCGACTTGATCTGGTCGGTGTCACCGCCCTTGGGGGCGCGGGCGAAGTTGGCAACCAGGCCCTTGGCCCAGGCTTCGGTTTTATTCTCGCCCAGGCGATCGAGCAGCGAGGCGCCGAGCGACAGGTTGTATGGGTGCGAGCCCGAACGCACGCAGACCTTGCCGGCCAGCTTGGGGTTTGCCAGGTCTTCGTAGTTTTGCACGTCGGCGGGGGCGACAGCTTGCTTGTTGTACACGATTAAGCGCGCGCGCGTGGAAAACGCGATCCATTCCTCGGTGCGCAGGTGGGCCGGAATACGCGCCTCCAGCAGCTTGGAATTGACTTTGCCGAACAGGTTCAGTTCGTCGGCCTTCGCCAGGCGCGCCGCATCCACGGTCAGGAACACGTCGGCCGGGGAGTTGGCGCCTTCGTTCTTGATGCGCTCGAGTAGCTCGTTCTCGCCAGCTTCGATGCGGTTGATCTTGATGCCGGTCTGCTTGGTGAAGTCGCTATACAGCGCCTCATCGGTCTGGTAATGGCGTGCCGAATACAGGTTCAGCACCTTTTCTTGCGCGTGCACAGCGCCGGACGCACACACGTACAGTAAGGCAATAGTCGAGAGTTTCACGGATTTCATAATCTCAAAAATTAAAAATGACGGCGCACAGGGGCGCCATCGGGATTAGAAGTTGTAGCGCAATCCGGCCTGTACCAGGCGCGGCATGCTGGTCAGGATGCCACGGGTACGGTCGACGATATACTCCTTGTCGGCCAGGTTCTTCACGGTGACGAAGGCGGTATATGCGCCAGAAAAGCGATAGTTGACCGACGCGTTCAATACTGTGTACGACCCGATCCGTCCGGTCTGCCCGTCTGCCGATGCTGCCACGGTGTTGGCGAAGTCGCTGAACTGCTGGCCCACGTGCTGCGCTTCGAGTTCGGTGCGCAAGCTACCTGCCTCTATGCCGGCCGCCAAGGTCAGCGTGTGCTTGGGCGCGTAGGGCTGGCGCTTGCCGGCGGCACTGCCGGCAATAACCGCGCGGGTCGCGACGCTGCGGAACGCCTCGTCCTGTTTCGCGATCGGCAGCCAGGTCCAGGCCATGCGTCCGTACATGCCCCTGCCCAGGTCAGACTGGCCAGATACCTCGAGGCCAGAGAACAGCGCCCGGCCATTCGACAGCGGGGTGCTATTGCCGGCGATCGAGCCAACCGCGATGAGGTTGCGGTAATCGTTCCTGAAGTAGGCCACCTGGAAGCTGGAGCCGGTCCACGGCTGACCGCGCAGGCCGGCTTCGAAGTTTGCCGAGTGCTCTTCCGGCACCTCGGTCACGGTGCCGGCATTGCCTACCAGGTCTTCCACACGCTGCGGCGCAAAGCCCTTGTGCAGGCTGGAGAAGACGGTCAGCGACGAGCTCGGGTTCCAGGTCAGGCCGACGCCAGGCATCCAGGCCTCGACTGTCGACGCGCCGTTCGCGCCGCTCAGGCGATTGGTGCGCTCAGCCTCGATCCGCTCATGGCGCACGATCGGGGTGATATCAAGCGCGCCGAAATTGAAACGGTTCGAGAGGAACGCTGAATAGGCGCGGGTTTCGCGAAGGTTCGATTCGGCAAGGGTGCCAGTGCGTGCCAATGGCGACTTGCCGTTGATCTGGCGGCGCTGCTGTTCTTCGCCGTGGATGCGCACGCCGGCCTGCAGTTCTCCCATTGCATGCCTGACGTTCAGGCGCGGCTCGACACCCCAGGTCTCGTAATTGCGCAGGCGGCCTTGCACCGAGTCGCACTGATCCGGGTCGACGACGCTGCCGGCCAGGCGGGCAGCGTTGAAGGCTGCGCCACACTGCGCGTCCTGGCTGTTGCTGGCCTGGCGCCACCAGTCGCGGTCGAACTTCGAGTAGTAGACATTGGTCTGCAACGTGTTGCCGGGGCCGAACTCCCATTCCTGGGTAACCGACAGGCCGGTGCGCGCAGTCTCGAAACGGTCGTTTTTGAACGGATTGTAGCGCGCCCCAAAGCGGTCGTACTCGGCCTGGGTCAGGCCCGAATAGGTGACCTTTGAGTCCTCGCGCTGGTGGTTGGCGCGCAGGGTCAGCACGTGGTTGGTGCCCAGTTCGAGCACGTACTTGACGTTCAGGTCGTCGACCTTGTGCTCATTGTTGTCACGGGCACCCTCGCCCTCCTTGCGCGAGTATTCGAGGACTGCGCCATGCCCGCCGAGGCGCACCTTGCCGTTGGCGTAGTCGCGGTTGCCCACGGTGCCCTGGACATAGCCTCCCGGCGCCATCGGCGGCGCCGCAGTAACGTAGTTGATCACGCCAGAGACGGTCTGCGGGCCGAACAGCAGCGAGCCAGCGCCTTTCAGTACCTCGATGCGCTGTATGCGGTCGACGTTCGGATGGTAGTAACTGGCGTTGTCGCCGTACGGCGCGTAGGCTAGCGGAATGCCATCTTCCAACAGCGTCACCTTGGTCGAGCGGGTTGGGTTCAGGCCGCGCATGCCGATATTCGGGCGCAGGCCGAAACCTTCCTCATCTCGCACATTTACGCCAGCCACTTTGCGCAGCGCTTCGTTGGCGGTAAATACTCGGCTGGTTTCCAGGGTCTTGGCGTCAATGATCTGGCCGGCACCGGCGATCATGGGCAAATTGGCAGCGGAGCCAATCACGCGCACACTGGGAACGGCGATTTCACCTGACTCGGTGTTCTGGGCCTGTGCCGATACGACGGACGCGCAGACGGTCAGGACAGCGAGGATCAGTGGACGGAGCGTTGTACGGAGGATGCGGGGGTTGTTGTTGCAAGTGGTCATTGGGTGCAGTGTGGCTTGAGTGCGTTCGCGCTTCGCAAATGAGAGAAATTCTTAATGCGAATCATTTGCATTATATATTGCAATTGGCACTGCCGGCTCCACGTCAATAGCAGGGATGTCAATAAGCAACGGATGGGTGCTGCGTGCGTGTTGGCGGCGTACAGAGAAGCGCAGGGCGGCGTGGTGCAGGCCGATCAACCGGGCCGTGCGACAATCCCGATGAAGCCGCGCTGCGACAAGATCGGCGTTTTGAACGGAACATGACCAGGCATTACAGGCAGCTGCGTTCATCGGCGCTTGACATGTGGCCTCACTGCTGGCGCAGGCGGGCGCGCACCTCCAATATGCGAATTCGTGCGCAGCCAGAACGGCGCGTCGATTCTTGACGCTCCTCCTGGTACGCCCCATTGCGCCCGGCCGCAGCCGCGGTCTCGAGCTGGGCGCGCCAGGGTGGCGTGGAGCTGGCACTGCGTTCGGGCGCGAGCCAATTCAATAGAGGCCGGGCGATGTCAAGGCAGGGACCCGAGCAGCTGCGCCAGCTCGACCGGATTTACCGGCTTGGTCAGGTGATAATCAAAACCCGCCGCACGAGACGATGCTCGGTCTTCCAGGCGGCCGTAGCCGGTCAAGGCGATATAGGTACAGTTGCCGCTCGCATTCTGGGCGCGCATGCGTCGCGCCAGCTCGCGCCCATCGATATCAGGCAGACCGATGTCAAGCAACATGACTTGGGGGGCATCCACTCCGGCCATGGCCAGCGCGGCGGCGCCTCGAAAAGCTACCCGTACTCGATGCCCATGCGCCTCAAGAAATAGCGCTAGCGTCCGCGCTGCATCTTCATTATCGTCCACGACCAGGATATCGAGCGCTCTAGCCTGAGACACGTCCTTGATCGAAAGGTCGTCGGTTTCAGCTACGGCAGGACGTGCAAGCGGCAGGACCACCGTGAATGTGCTGCCCATCCGGGGGCCGGGACCGGGACTGGACACCTGGACCGCGCCACCGTGGCGCTCAACCAGGCTCCGTACCAGGGCCAGGCCAAGTCCCAAGCCACCCTGCGAGCGATCGGACGCGCGCTCCCCCTGGGTAAATAGTTCGAACACGTGTGCCTGCAGCGCCGGGTCGATACCAATGCCGTTGTCGCTGACCGCCAGCACAAGCTCATCGCCGCGAAGGGCGAGCGTGAGCTCGATGTTGCCCTTAAGCTCAGTGTATTTGGCTGCATTGTTAAGCAGGTTAGTCACTATCTGGACCAGGCGCGTGCCATCGCCAAACACTGGCACCTCGCCGTCAGGCATGTCCACTGTAAGCAAGTGTTCGCGCGCGTCGATCAGCGGCCGCGCCTGCTCCACGGCTTGACCGACAATCGCGCGCATATCGTGCAGGTCTTGGGACAGTACTACCATGCCACGGGTCACTCGCGAGACATCGAGCAGGTCGTCGAGCAGACGTGACATATGCAGTACTTGACGATCTATGATGGCGCCAGTCTGCTGTAGACGCGCCGGATCGGCCGGGCCCATCTTCAAGATCTGGGCGGCCATGCTGATCGGTGCGAGCGGATTGCGCAGTTCATGCGCGAGCATGGCCAGGAATTCGTCCTTGCGGCGGTCGGCGTCGCGCAGCTTACTCTCGGCCTCGCGGCGGGATGCAAGTTCGCGCTCAGCCAATCGGTAAGCTTCTTGAAGTTCGCGGCGGTTGACGTCGAGCGCGACGTTCAGCGCCCCGGCCCGCTTACTGCTTTCACGCGCGGCAGCGGCATGGCCATCGGCCGCAAAGGCCATGCGCTCCACGGCGAGCTTGGCAGCGAGCAATGGAAGAAGGG
Source organism: Massilia sp. H6 (assembly GCF_024802625.1). Lineage (NCBI taxonomy): Bacteria > Pseudomonadati > Pseudomonadota > Betaproteobacteria > Burkholderiales > Oxalobacteraceae > Massilia > Massilia sp. H6. The sequence continues at coordinate 843,346 of NZ_CP103371.1, read as the reverse complement.
CGCGGATCTGCTCGCATTGGTCCGGATGCGGACGTTTTCCCAAGAACACAATCGTTGCCTGCGCGGCGGAGTCGGTCATGCCAAAGGCCATGATTTCGCCCACGCCGGGAGCGGGCATCAAGGCCCCGGCCAGCCCCTTTTGCTCGCACTCTCTTAAAAAACTTTGCCAGCGTCGGCCCTCGCGCAAGGTTTGCGGCAGCCCGGTCGCCGGTAAGAACACCCCGATTTCGCTGTCCTTGCCGAATAAGAGGACCTGATGCGCGCCACAATAGGCTGCCAGCGCAGCGGCGCCCTGGATACGGCTATCGGGCGCTTGCAACTGCGTGAAAATGGCGACGAGTTCGAACGGAATCATTTAGGTACTATTCAGGAATCGCGCAAACGATCGCAGTACAGTTATGGAATCCCGAGAATTGACCTTCCGCGCGGGCGATCTGCCCGTACGTATTGCAGCCGGCGAAATTGTCAGAGCCAAGCGTCTCTGCTACTGCCTTAAGCTCATCGCCAAAAGCCCGGCCCAGCCGCAGGCGAGTGGCGGCGCAATCGAATAGGAGCGATCCCGCGTGGCGCCCCCCTCGCAGGCCGCCAAGCGCCGCCTGCGAAGCCTGGCTTGCCGCTTCACTAGCCGAGCTTGCGGTCGCGACCATGAGGTGCACAGTCGCTCCGACGGGCACCGCCGCCGCGCACGAAACCGAACCATCCTCGCCGAGCGAGAGCGGGACACGCAGTTTGAAGCCGTCGCCGGTATCGATGCCGATCACGTTATGAAGAAAAAAGGGAAGCGGATCGTCGCGCCGGAAAACCTGGCCTGTACGCTCGGCATGGTCGGCAAACACGTCTCCGGCCGGGATGGCGTTCAGACTGATCACCCTGTTGCCATCGGATTCAGTCACGCGCAGAGGTTCGCTAGCGGGCTCCCAGCCGTGGCGAACGCCCAGTCCAATCGGCCGCTTCGACAGCATTTCAAGCACGACGACCGCATCGTCATGCACGCTACTGCCCATGAATACATGGGTCTGCTGAAAGCGCGCATCGTCGGCAGCGCCGCCGCCGAAAAGCTGGTACATCCCACCCGTGCGCACTGTCATTTCGTGGATCATGTCGTCGGTGTAGCCGGCAAGAGCATCCGTGAGAACCAGCGCGCAGCGATAAGGAAAATCACCGTGCTGCGCGCCAGTAAACACTGGCATGATCTGATCCAATGCGGCCATGGGATCGACGCTGACGCCCTTGCCGAGCGCAGCATTGAAGCGGATATCCTCGCCCCGGATCGCCATGAGCGAGGCCGATGCGTTGCTATCATCACAGCCAGAAAACTCGCCGGCCGAGGAACAGCCAACCATGATGCCAGGCTTGCAGCCGTACTCGATCGCCTGCAGCAGCGCTCTGTAATCGAATTCGGGAGAGGCAAAGACAATCACCACGTCCGGGCTGTGCCCCCCTAGCTTTTTGACCACCTCAGATGCCAGAAAACTGCCCGCGTCGGCTTCGTTGCGAAGCACAGTGTGGCTGACGGCAACTTGATTTTGCGGCATTGCTTCCCCTGTGGCAGATCAAAAAAATTTATAGCCTGACACAATACTTCACTTGCGACAAAATTGCACAACCGTACTGTGCAGCACTGAGATCGTGGGTTTACTCGAAGCCTGTGAATGTGACGGAGGTAGATATAACCTGGCTCCGGTTCCCGCATTTCCCCCTTCAGCAATGATGCTGCACTGCTCGACGTGCAAGGTGCAAGGCCGCCACCGCGCGCATAAACAGGCCAGCATGGCTTGACCCGTGCCCAACAATGCCCCCCATGCGCAGAGCACTTCCCGACAGTAGTGTGATTCCAATTGAACATCATCGATAAACAAGCACTGATAGACTGAAGCTTCGCTCACGCAACAAAAGTTCCATAGCACTGAGCTGGCTATCCGATATTGAATTGCCGACGCGGGCTGGCTGAGTTACCCGGACTGATCCAGGTAAGCATCCTGCCCAATCCTGTTCTGCTTTGTATGTAGGCGTCCCTTCGCTCATGACCATTAAAAGTCCGCTGCTCAAACCGGCGCCGCATCGCACGCACAGTGCGTTCTCCATCGCAGGTCATCCGGTTCACGCGATGCTGGTGTCCTTCCCGGTCGCCTTCACATTAGGCGGGCTGGCATGCGACCTGGCTTATTGGTGGACGGGTGATGTGTTCTGGGCCCGCGTCTCGCTCTGGATCATCGGCGCTTCGTTCATCCTGGGCAGCCTGGCCGGCCTGGCCGGCACCATGGATTTCATCCTGGTGCACAAGATTCGCCGGCACGTGGCGAGCTGGAGCCATTTCATTGCCGCAGTCATGCTGATCTCGCTAATTGGTGCGAACTGGTGGCAGCGCGTGGTGGATCACGAAGCGGCGGTGCTGCCCTGGGGCCTGTTTATGTCGGCGGTCAGTGCGCTTTCTTTGAGCGTGGTTGGCTGGTTCGGAGGCAAGCTCGTATTCCATCACAGCATCGGCAGCGAGAATCTAGAAGAATAAGCTGGCGCTCAAAATGGCTTTTGCACCACCAGGGTCACCACTGCGGTAATAAGCAACACCGGGGCCAGCAACAGCAGGCGGTAGAACCATATCGAGTGCACCGGACCTTGGACCTTGAGCTCCTCCATCAGGTTGCCACAATAGACATGGAAGAACACCATGAATAGAACCAGGCTCAGCTTGACAGGTAACCAGCCGCCGGAAAAACCCTGCAGGAACAGCAACCAGATTCCGAAAATGATGGTCAGCAAACCCGCGGGAGTCATGACGAACGCATAAAGCGTGTGCTGCACCTTGAGGAAACGTTGTCTCTCTTCATCGTCCTTTGCTGAAGCTTGGTGAACCAGCAACTGTGGAAAATACAGCAAGGTGGCAGACCACAGCAACAGAAAGGCGATATGCAGAGTGAGCACGAGTAACATGAGCGTGACTTTCCCTAATGCAGTGTGGTTGGGCACCTCGAAAAATCATCGCGCATGCGGCGCGCTGCAGTTTTCGAGCTGTCCTGAGAATAACGATCAGCGCAGATCCAGGCAACACCCGGACCGCTCCTACAGTATTAACATTACTAGCATAAAGTTGGCGCCATGCATGACGATTCTCCCATCAGCTTCACAACCCGCGCCGGGATCGCGGCAACGTTAGCGCTCCTGGCGGGCTGCGAGGGCGTGCAGTCTTCCCTTGCGCCCAAGGGCCCGGCTGCAGCGGAAATTGCGCACATCAGCTGGATCATGTTCATCGGCGCAGCCTTGATACTGCTGCTCGTCATGACATTGGCGCTGTACGCCATGTACCGGGCCCCGGACAAGCGTATTCCTGTCGCGGCAAATAAACTGATTATTGCAGGCGGTGTTGCCTTCCCGGCAGTGACACTGACGGCCCTGCTGGTCTATGGCGTATGGTCCATGGGCTCGTTACGCGGCGATCCCCAACCGACACTAACCATCGATGTGATCGGCAAACAATGGTGGTGGGAAGTGCATTACCAGCGCGACGTGCCGGGCGCAGGCTTTGCCACGGCAAATGAAATCCATATTCCGGTGGGCGTTCAGGCAAAAATCAGGCTGCATTCAAACGACGTGATCCACAGCTTCTGGGTGCCTAACCTGGCCGGCAAGATGGATGTCATGCCGGGCCAGGTCAATTCGCTGGTGATCCAGGCTGACAAAGAAGGCGTGTTTCGCGGCCAGTGTGCCGAGTTCTGCGGTGCGCAGCATGCGCGCATGGCCTTTTTTGTTATTGCCCAGCCGCGCGACAAGTTCGATGCCTGGATGGCGCAGCAGCGCGCGCCAATGGCTGCGCCCACCAGCGACATGGGGCGGCGCGGCCAGCAAATCTTTCGGGACAATCGCTGCATGGAATGCCATGCCGTACGGGGGAACGACGCGGCCGTCAATTCGGCGCGCAATGGCCCGGACCTGACCCATATTGCCAGCCGGACGCATCTGGCAGGCGGCACACTACCGAACACCCGCGACAACCTCAAACGCATCATCGCAGACAGCCAGGGCATCAAGCCCGGCAGTCACATGCCTGCTTTCCCCGACCTCAGCGCCGACGCGCTCGAGGCCCTAGCGTCTTACCTGGAGGGTTCGCCCTGATGACATTGCCAGCTTCACCTTCGCCTGCGGCATCCGGCCCTGCCCCCCACCTGGCCCGCCTGCAGGCGATCTGGGAAAACCCCTCCGGCCTGGGCATGCTCACGGTGGTCAATCACACGACGATCGGCTTGCGCTTCATTATCACCGGCTTCATCTTCTTCTTGATTGGCGGCATTCTGGCGATGTGGATACGCAGCCAGCTCGCGTTCCCCGGCAACGAGCTGCTCGACCATAAGACGTATGCCGAAGCGTTCACCATGCATGGCACCACGATGATGTTCTTCTTCGCGGTGCCCATGATGGAAGGTATTGCGGTCTACCTGCTGCCAAAGATGATCGGCACGCGTGACCTGATCTATCCGCGCCTGTCGGCGTTCGGCTACTGGTGTTATCTCTTCGGCGGCATACTGCTGTATTCAAGCTTCCTGTTCGACGCGGTACCGGACGGCGGATGGTTCATGTACGTGCCGCTCAACAGTGCGCAATTCTCAGCCGGCAGCAATGTCGATTTCTGGTTGCTGGGCGTGACCTTTGCCGAGATTTCGGCAGTGGCGGCCGGTGTGGAACTGATCGTCGCAATATTGAAGACCCGCACTTCCGGCATGGCCATCCACCGCATGCCGCTGTACGCGTGGTACATCCTCGTGATGGCATTCATGATCGTTTTCGGCTTTCCGCCGCTGATCCTGGCGTCGATCTTGCTGGAGATTGAACGCGCCTTCGGCCTGCCCTTCTATGACACTGCGCTCGGTGGCAACCCCTTGCTGTGGCAGCACTTGTTCTGGATATTTGGCCATCCTGAGGTGTACATCATTTTCCTTCCGGCGGCCGGCCTGGTCACGACGATACTTCCCACCTTCGCGCGGCGCCCCATGGTGGGCTACAACTGGGTGGTCATGGCGGTGATCGCCACTGGCTTCATCAGTTTCGGCCTGTGGGTGCATCACATGTTTGCGGTCGGCATCCCCTTATTGTCGCTGGCATTTTTCTCGGCGGCCAGTATGGCGGTCGCCATCCCGACCGCCATCCAGGTGTTCGCCTGGATCGCTACGCTGTGGAGCGGTAAGCCGGTGATCAGTACGCCAATGCTGTATATCCTGGGCTTCCTGTTCATCTTCGTGCTGGGCGGCCTGACTGGCGTGATGGTGGCGCTCGTGCCGTTCGACTGGCAGGTCCATGACACGCATTTCGTCGTCGCCCATTTGCACTACGTCTTGTTTGGCGGCATGGTCTTCCCGATGTTTGCCGCCTTTTATTACTGGCTGCCTTTGCTGTCCGGGCGTGAACCCTCCCTGCGCCTGAGCCGCGTCGCCTTCTGGACCATCTTTATCGGTTTTAACATCACCTTCCTGCCGATGCACCTGACCGGGTTGTTGGGCATGCCGCGGCGGGTATATACCTATTTGCCCGAATTGGGCTGGGGCCCGCTCAATCTGATATCCACTGTGGGTGGGTTCATTTCAGCCATCGGCGTGGCAATCCTGATGATCGACGTGATCACGCATTTTATTGCCGGCAAACGCGCCAGACCCAATGTCTGGAATGCAGGCACTCTCGAATGGGCGACGCCGACGCCGGTTCCGGCCTACAATTTCGCGTCGCAAGCGCATGTCGACGACCGCGAGCCGCTATGGAAGAATCCTGCTCTAGCGCAGGAAATACAAGAGGGACGCCATCTTCTCGGCCATGCCGATCCAAGCCGCCGCGAGATCCTGATGACCAGCATTACGCATGCCAAGCCGCAAGCAGTCGCGATTTTGCCTGGCAATACCATTGTGCCGCTGATCGCCGCCGGCTTGACTTCGGTGTTCTTCATTGGCTTCCTCGCGAAGCTCTACTGGCTCGCTGCCATCGGTGCGGCAGCCACACTGGGCGCCCTGCTGGTATGGGCCTGGCAAAACGGATCGCGTCAAGAGCTGGGCGATGTCGATGAGGGTAGGCATGGTCTGCTGCCAGTGCATTATCGGCTGTCGCTGACGCCCGGATGGTGGGGCACCCTGTTCGCCCTATTGGCCGACGGCACGCTTTTCATTTCCCTGATCTTCGCCTATTTTTTCCTGTGGACCGTCTCTGCGCAGTGGCCGCCAGCGGCCTACCGCGAGATCGGCCTGGGCTTGCCGAGTGCTGCGTTCGCGGTACTGCTGCTGGCTGGACTGGCGGCATGCCTGGCAGAAGCCAGCGTGCGCGAGGCGCGCAGCGGCCGGGCGCAAGTGCTGTATGCCACGGCGGCCATATCCGGTGTGCTGTTCGTCGTCCTGCAGGTATGGACGCTGCAGGGAAGCGGCTTATCGGCGAAGGCACATGCTTACGGCGCCCTGGTTCATACCATCAGCGGCTTCCAGTTCGTGCATGTCGTCATTGCGGTCGTGATGGCCCTGTTTGCCTTGTTGCGGGTGCGACATGGCTACCTGCATCCCACCAGGCCAGGCGAAGGCAAGGTAGTGTCACTTTTCTGGAAATACACGATGCTGCAATGGCTCCTCGGTTTCGCCACCATCCACGTGTTTCCCTTGGTCGTGGGAGCTGGCTGATGGATACTTCGACCTTCAGGCGACTACTCACGCTGGCAGGCGCCCCGCTTGTCTGGATGGTGCATTTCCTTGCCTGTTATGTCATCGTGTCGCTCGCATGCGCTTCGTCGCTGCATGAAGTTCGCGTCATGGGCCTGAGTGCCGTACAACTGGGCATCGCCGCTTCCACCCTGGTTGCCGGTGCGCTCATCGTCATGATCGCCGCGCCCAGGCTGCGCGACTGGCGCCATCCAACCGGGCCCGATCCAGAGCTCAGCCGCTTCTTTGCCATCAGTACCTTGTTGCTGTGCGCGATATCGCTGCTGTCCATGCTATGGGTCGCGTTTCCAACTTCCATGCTGCCCACATGCGCTTCCTGAAGCCTTCTTACTGGCGGTGTTGCGCGCTTGCCCTACTGCCGACCCGGGCCTTCGCCCATGCCGGGGAAAATCACGACAGCTGGTGGACGCTGGACCCGCTAATCATCACGCCGATGCTCCTGTTCGGCGTTCTTTATCTTGGCGGACTGTTCACGCTACGGCGCAGGAAGCACGCAGGCATTGCAATGCAGCCCCTGGCGCTTGCAAGCGCGGTATTGGGAGCACTTGCTCTGTTCTTTGCACTGATCTGGCCGCTGGACGCTTTTTCCGAGTCCAGTTTTGCCGTACACATGGCCCAGCATATGCTGTTGATCGCGGTTGCCGGTCCGCTACTGGCACTGGCAAGGCTTGGCATTCCCATCAATGCCGCCATCGCCGCCGTATCGCCTGCCACGGCGGCGGTACTTTCCCACCCGCGCAAATGGCTGCGCCTGCTGCTGCTGCCTTCCGTTGTGTTCGTTCTGCACGGCGCGGTGATCTGGGGCTGGCATTCGCCGGCGCTGTTCGAACTGGCGCTGCGGATCGAGTGGATACACACGCTGGAACATCTGAGTTTTTTGGTTGCCGGCTACTGGTACTGGACAGTGCTGATCCGCCATAGCGAGAACGAAGCCTATGCATCGGCAACACTGTCGGTGCTGTCCACGCTGATGCATACCGGTCTGCTGGGCGCATTGTTTACCTTCGCATCGCGTCCCATTTATTTCACCTATATCGAGACTCAGGGCAGCGTGGCCATGGCACTGCGAGACCAGCAACTCGCCGGCTTGCTGATGTGGATTCCCATGGGTGCCTGCTACCTGATCGGCGGCCTGGCATTTGCCGCCGCATGGCTGCGTGCTGCAGAACGAATGGAGGGAGGCCGATTGTAAGGCGCGCGCATGGCGACTCTCGCTACACGAGCTTTTCAATGTACGGTCATGCGCTCAAGGCCCCGGTGGGGCCAGGCGGTGCAAAGATGGCTTGCAGGTCATCCTGGGTAATCTGCAGGGCCTGGGCCGCGCCGCCGCTGAGTACGGCATCGGCCAGCGCGGCCTTCTTGTGCTGCATTTCCTGGATTTTTTCTTCCAGCGTTGCCTTGGCGATGAGCTTGTAGACGAAGACCGGCTTGTCCTGGCCGATGCGCCAGGCGCGATCGGTTGCCTGGCTCTCCACGGCCGGGTTCCACCATGGATCATAGTGGATGACCGTGTCGGCCGCCGTCAGGTTCAGGCCTACTCCCCCGGCTTTCAGGCTGATCAGGAAAACTGCTACTGCGCCGCTCTGGAAGGCCTCCACCGGGGCGCTACGATCCTTGGTGTCGCCGGTGAGCAAGGCATAGGCAATCGAGCGTGCACGCAGTTCGTCCTCGATCAGCGACAGCATGCTGGTAAATTGCGAGAACACGAGTATCTTGCGCCCTTCGTCGAGTAACTCGTCGAGCATGCTGGTCAGCTCAGCGAGCTTGGCCGACGGCGCCTTGCTCTTGCGTCCACCAGGCACGCTGACCAGCCGCGGATCGCAGCACACCTGGCGCAGCTTGAGCAAGGCCTCGAGGATGATGATCTGGCTACGCGCCACGCCCTTGCGCGCGATCGCCTCGCGCACCTTCTTGTCCATCGCCAGGCGCACCGTTTCGTACAGGTCGCGCTGGGCGCCGGCCAGGGTAACCTCCCTGAGCATTTCCGTCTTGGGCGGCAGCTCTTTGGCGACATGGTCCTTGGTCCGTCTTAACAAGAATGGTTTCAGGCGCCGCGTCAGGAAATCGTTGCGCTGGCTGTCGCCGTCGCGCTCGACGGGCTTGCGAAAATCGTTGTTGAACTGCTTCTCGTCTCCCAGCAGGCCGGGCAGCAGGAAATGAAACTGCGACCAGAGTTCGCCCAAGTGGTTTTGCAGCGGCGTACCCGTCAGGCACAAACGATGGCGCGCGCGCAGCAAAGAGGCGGTTTCGGCCGCCTTCGAGCGGTGATTCTTGATGTACTGCGACTCGTCGAGTATCAGCAAATGGAATTCCTGCCGCAATAGATCTTCTTCGTCGCGCGGCAGCAGCGCGTAAGTGGTCAGCACCAGGTCGTGGTTCGCCATCGCGCCAAAGCGGGTAGCGCGATCGGCCCCATGCAACAACAGCACGCGCAGCGCCGGCGCGAAGCGCGCCGCCTCGCTCTGCCAATTGGCCATCAGGCTAGTGGGCGCCACCACCAGCGCTGGCCGGTCGAGGCGACCTGCTTCCTTTTCGAGCAGGATATGCGACAGGGTCTGGATGGTCTTGCCCAAGCCCATGTCGTCAGCCAGGATGCCTGCCAGGTCGTATTCACGGAGAAATTGCATCCACGCCAGACCGTCCTGTTGGTAGGGCCGTAGCGTCGCTTGCAGGCCGCCAGGCGGCGCAACCGGGCGCACCCCGCCAAATCCGGCCAGGCGCTGGCCAAGGGCGCGCAGCTGCTCGCCCCCCATCCAGCGCAACTGGGCGCCGGCCTCGAGGGCTGCCAGCCGCGCCGCGTCGAGCTTGGGCAGGCGCATGGCCTTGCCGACGCGCTCCAAAAAATACAGCTCGCCCAGGGTAGTCAGGATGGGCCGGACGCGGCTCCAGGGCAGGCCCACGCGCCCGCCACCGGGCAGGCTTGCCATCAAGAGGTCGGTATCGGCATGGGCGGCCAGCGCCTGTGCGTCGAATTCCTGGGGCGCTCTGCGGATCAGTTGCAGCAGGATCGGTAGCAAGGGCACGCGCTCGCCTTCGACCACGATCCCCAGTTCCAGTTCGAACCAGGCCTGTCCGGCGCTGCCCTGATCGACGTTGGCATACCAGTCGTCGATCTCGCGCAGGTCGAAACCGAATGTGGGCGTCAGTTCCACCAGCCAGCCTTGCGCGCGCAGCGCTGGCAAGCCTGCGCGCGCGAACTCGATCCAGGCGTGCGTGCTGGCCAGGGCGCGCGCCCCATGGACGCGACTCAATTCAGGCGCGCTGCTGCGCTGGAAGCCATAGCCGTCGAGGATAGCCCGTGCGCGCGCTTCGGCAGGCTGGTCGCGCACGATCTGCTCGCTGCCATTGGCCGTTATGCGTAGCAGCACCTGGTTCGCGTCGTCGGGCACGCGCTTGCCGTCGTAGTCGAAGGCCAGCACGGCGTAATCGCGGCCGCCGGGATCGGTGGCGCCGTCCTGACGATGCTCCATGCTGCCAAGCAATAGATAAGGCGTGGGCAGGATATCGCTGCGCACGGCTGTTTCCGGAACAGGCGGCAATGGAAACAATCGATCGAGCTGCAAGGACTGCATTCTGGCGGCCAGGCCGGCAGCTTGCCCATCCGCGACCACGGGGGCTTGTCTCACCGCCTCGAGCAAGGCTGCCACAGGCACCGTGGCGAGCCCTGCCGGCAAGTCAAGTTCGCCCATCTGCCCCGCATGCAGATACATTGGCGGATCGGTGGGCAAGATCGTTTCGATAGCCTGGCCATCGGCTTGCCACAGCAGCCGCAAGATGCCGTGATCGTCGCGCCAGGCCAGTTCGGCACGGCGGCGCGGCCCGCGCGCCAGCAGCTGCATCTTGCCCTTGAGGTCCTTGCGCGAGTCGGCCTGCAGCAAGATGCCGCGATCGAGCAATTGCATCAGCAGTTGTGCTCCCAGCGCTTCGCGTGGGTATGCCACCGTGCCAAAGGTGTCGTTATCGGGGCGCAAGGCAAGAAAGCTGCGAATCAGGGCGCTTTCATGGGGCTGCCCGCCAGACGCCGAGGTAGCCAACTCATAGCCATACTTGACCGCGCTGGCACTGGCATAGCCGCCGCCGGGACGCGGACGTGAGCGGCACACCAGCAGTTCGAGGCGGTCTTGCTGCTTGCCGGGGACAAGCACGAATACCAGGTCCGCGCCCTGCCGCTGCGCCGCGCCATGGGGCGCTACAGGCTTGACGACCTGCGCCAGGCGATCGAGCCATACCGAACTGGCATACGGCAAGGGGGCAGCGCCATGGGCTTGCACCGGCTGGCGTTCCAGGTAGGCGAACAGCACGGCCGCCACATGCTTGCAGTTGTACTCCATCGGACAAGTGCAACTGCCGTCGATGACAATGCCGCCATCCTGGCTGATGTAAATAATTTGCTCGTAGGCCTGGCGCCAGCTACCGCCGACCACTCCCTCGATTTCTTCTTGCGTGAAGCTGCAGGCATGCACCTTTCCCTGTCGAAAATAGTCAAGGCCGCGCGCGCAGGTCGGGCCGTCGATGTTGGCGTACACATCGCTGTCGCTGAAAAAGGGAATGGGCATGGGGGAGAAACTGGTAGGAGTAATCACAACCGACATTATCGCCGCTAGCAGACGTCACCCCGTTGCAACTCAGCGTTCCAGTAAGCGACTGTACAATTGCTGGCATGAAGATGCGCAAAAAATCCGAGCTGCCATCCAAGATCTGTGCGCATTGCTCGCTTGCGTTCACCTGGCGCAAGAAATGGGAACGCGACTGGGACCAGGTGAAATACTGCTCGGAACGCTGCCGCCGCGCCGTCAAGCCAGCAGTGGCGCAATGCGGCAAGAACCAGGATTGACGATCCCGTCTTACTTCTCGATCACGCCGCGATCTTTCTTTTCCTTGAATTCGGCATCGATCACCATGCCGTCGGTGCTCTTGGGGGCTTGTTTGCCAGCAAACTTGTAGACCGACGCTAAGATTCGATCGAGCATGGCCCGCCTCAGCCACGGGAAGCCGAGAACAAACGCCGTCGTAAAGCCCGTGAAGGCCGCGGGCACGTAGCGGCCCTGCACCAGGAAAACCACGGCGCACAGCGCGACCAGGCCCACGATGAGTGGTCGCCGCACAGGTTTGGGCAACAGACCCACGATGCGCAGCTTGCCCTGGCTAATCCAGGGAAATCTTGCAAACACGGCGCCAAGCAGCAAGCCGGCGATTACCCGGCCCGTGCCAAGCTGCTCGGCCAGGACCCCGACGACCAGGAAGCCGGTATAGGTCATCGTGCTGGCCAATGCGACCAGTGCCAATACGACGACTGCGAATGTCAGCCTTGGCATGCGCCAGGCAGCTGTGACCAGGTAAGGTAGGATGGGTGTGCTCCTGCAAATAACGTGACGCTGTCACGAATTTTACCAGCACACCCACCACCACGGATGTTCACACCCGATGGTTGCTAGATCGTTCCCTGCCGCCCTCCGGTCTTGCCCGGGATGACGACGCTCTCCAGATCATCGTCTTCGTGTGCAAACAAGGCCGGCGAAGTCTGCAAGGCCGTCTTGGTTCGCTGGCAGCCAGGCTGTTTGCAGTGCTCGCCGTTTCTCAGTTCTATGTAGGCGGGACAGTTCTTGTAGTCATGATCAACGCAGGGCATATTTCCTCCCAAGATGTTGACAGTTTACGATGTTGTTTCAGTAATCAGCTTACACCACGGTCGGCAGGTTTGCCTGAAATAGTGCCTACCTTCGACAGCCGCAAGCAAGACTATGCCGATGGCTCGGCAATGGCCGCGAGGGGCAGCGCGGCAAAAGGGGGGTCAAGAACCGCCCTGGGCTTGCGCCATGTCGAGCGCGGGCAATGTGACTGTAAGGAAAGAAGACACTTGGCCGATCAGATCAGCGGCTTGCTGGCGCACCTGCCCCATCTGCAAGATTGACAGCTCGGCCTGGCGCACTGCCTGCTGGATCAGCGTGCGGCGCTGCGTCAAGGCGTCGAGCAAGGTGGCATCGGCCGCGCCGCCGGCGAGTTTGGCCACGACGGCCAGCACTGTCGCATGCAGGGCCAGGTTGTGCGCCGATGCTTCCAGGTTGCGCATGGCGACTTCGCTGTCGGCCATCAGCTGCACCAGCTGCGCATGGCTTGCGATGAGCGCCGGCTTGTACTCGGCCGGCGACGTCGGGCGCCGGAACAGCTTGCCGAACATGCCGGTCGGCGCCCTGGTACTCTCGAGCGCGGCTTCGAGCAAGGCCGGCACCGCCATCCGGGCAAACGTCAACACCAATTCTGTCACTGGCTGGAGCAGCGCGGCCTGTTCCATCAGCGGCTGCTGCGCCCACTGCATGACCAGTTGCAGCCTGACCGGCAAGATGCGCCGGAACAAGGCCGCCAGGCGCGGCTCCGCGTGCTCGACCAGCTTCGGATAATCAGTGCGGGCGCTGGCCAGGGCATCGCGCACCGCCGGATGGTCGTCGCTCTCGAACAGCGCCCTGGCCCCTGCCTTCGGGGCGGCGCCAGTGCGTGCCGGTGCTGCGGGAGGATCGTCGAACGACAGTGCCCTGGGCGGGCTGGCGGGGGTCGGCGGTGCCAGCGCGTCGCCGAAGTCAAACGCCTGCGGCACGGCCGAGTGCCGAACCGGACCGGAGCCAGGCTCCGGTTCGCCGTCAAAATCGAATGCCTTGGGCGTCTGATCTGTCATCGTCTAGCTGGCGACCGACGCCAGCGCTTTGGATGCAAAGTGCAAACGCGTGCCCGTTCTCAGACGGTACCGCCGAGCTTGCGGATGAAGGTCGCCAGGTTCAGCTTGAAGCCGGCGCCAACCGCCTGGAAGCGCCATTCGCCATCCTTGCGGTACAGCGAGCCGAACTGCAGTGCGGTCTTGTCTGAATAGTCTTCGTCCAGGTCGTATTCGGCGATCACTTCGCCAGTGTCGTCGTTGTATACCTTGACGTAGGCATCGGTGACACGGCCAAAGGTCTGCTTGCGCATCTCTGCCTCGTGGATGGTGACTACGATCGGCATTTCCACCACCGCTGCCTCGACCTTGCCCAGGTCGACGGTGATGACTTCGTCGTCGCCATCCTTGTCGCCGGTGCGGTTGTCGCCCGAGTGCACCACGGCGCCATCCGGCGAGGTGGTGTGGTTGTAATAGACAAAGTGGGCGTTACTGAGCATGACCGGATGGTCGCTCGCATCTTTCTTGCACAGGAATACCGACGAATCGAGGTCGAAGGCATGGCCTTCGGCCGCGTTGACCTTCCATCCGAGGCCGATCCGAACACGTTTCAAGCCCGGAACGGTTTTTTCGAGATTGATGCGGTGGCCAGTTTCGAGCGTCGTCGCCATGGAGTTTCCTTGTAGGGTAAAAATGGTATTTTCGCCAAATTGCGCAGCCGCGGCAACCGTGGTGATCGCGTTCAAGCCCCCGATGGGGAGAAGCGCGCAATCAGTTCGCGTTCGAGTTGCTGCAGTTTCGGCAGCTCGTCCCTGCGGCGTTGCTGGCCTTCTTGCGAGATTTGCTCGAGCTTGTCGAAAGCGGTCATCAGCTGCGTCTGCACGTGCTGGGCGGTTTCGAGGCTGACCAGCGAACGCTGCTTGGCGCGGGCCACGGTCTCGGTATTTTCCAGCAACATGTCGGCCTGGGCCCGGAATGCCGCGTCGGTGGCGTCGTAGGCGGCGTTGGCGATCGCCGCGCTCTGCTTGGCCTCGAGTTGCAGCAGGTAGAGCGAAAACACGTTGCGCCAGGCCGGAATCGAGACATTGACGATGTCGGTGAAGGTGTCGGTCAGCGCCCGGGCATTGTCTTGCGACAGGCGGATTTGCGGCACCATTTGCGTGGCCATCAGCATGGCGCGGCGCAGGTCGTCGATGCGCTTTTCGAGGCGCTCCAGACGGCGCTTGAGTTCGGTCGCCTGCTGCGCCTCGAAGGCGTTGGCCGGCGCGGCTTGCTGCGCCACCGCCTGCCGAAGTTGCTCGGCCCAGGCTTCACCCTTCTTTACGTCGGCGTCCAGGCCCTGGTAATACATTTCGAGTCCCTTGAACATCTCGTCGAAATCCTGGATGCGTCCCCGGTGCACATTGGCATGGCGCGTCATTTCCGCGACCAGGGTATCCATGCGCGATTCGACCACCTGGTACTGCGACAGCATCTTTTCTTTTACCGAGCCGAACATGTTTGTCACGCGCGAGAGCAGCCCGCCCGAGCGCAGCTTGGCCGGGTCCAGGCCCCTGGAGGTAACGATCAGTTCGTTCAACTGCGTGCCGAATACGTCGGCATCCGATGCCCGCACCGTGCCGAGCAGCTTGGCCGATACCTTGGCGACCCCCGCGCCGGTATTGCCGCCCAGGGCCTCGATGGCCTTGTCGTCGATACCCGAGATATCGACACGCACCTGCGGCGCCGCGCTTGCTGCGGAAAGCGATGCCGGCAGCAGGTCTGGCGCGCCGGCGTGGCTTGACGACGCATTGAGCGAGGGAGTCAGCAAGGGCGCAGGCGCCAACGGCGCCACGGGTGCTGCATTCGCTTCTTCGTCGGAGGAGAACAGCGGTTTCATCACATTCCTTCAGGTTGAACTGGCAACACGCATAGCTTATCACTGGACAACCGGGCTTCGCGAGCACCACGCTGCCTGCCATGCGGGTCGGTCCAGTATAACCAATGCGCACAGCGTCATTGCCCGTTCGAGGCTGACCGACAATCAAGCGTGAGACCCGCGCTGCCGCCGCTGGTTCCGGGCCAGGCCTGCCTGGCCCGGCCGGCTTACTTGCGCTCGGCCGCCGACTTGTCGCGCGCCGCGCGGAATTCGGAATCGCGCGACCAGTTCGGCCAGGCGGTCGAATTGGCCAACTCGGCACCGACTGCGTACAGCAGGCCGAGATCGCGCGCCATGCCGGTGAAGGTCCAGGCCGGGTCGAATTCGTCGGCCGGCTGGTGATAGGCCTTGTCGGTGTAGGCCGCTTCGGATGCCTTGCCCGCTTTGATGCCGCCATCGATCCAGTCATTGCCCGAACCGAAGGAAATCGCCGGCACGCCGCGCTTGGCGAACGGGAAATGATCGGAGCGGAAGAAGTAACCCGCTTCCGGCTTCGGGTCCGGCGAGTAAGCGATGTTTGCCGCCTTGGCCTTGGCAACCAGCCGGTCGAGCAGGTCCAGCCTGGCACTGCCCGAGATGGTGAAGTTGCGTGCCGGGCCGCGCGGGCTCAGTGCGTCCATATTGATCAGGCCCACCGTCGACGCCAGCGGGTAGAGCGGGTTCGCCGCGTAGTATTCGGAACCGAGCAAGCCCTTTTCTTCGGCGGTCACGGCCAGGAACACAACGCTGCGCTGCGGCGCCGGCTGGCTGGCATAGACGCGCGCCATTTCCAGCAAGGCGGCGATGCCGGTTGCGTTGTCGACCGCGCCGTTGTAGATCTTGTCGCCGCTGGCATCGGGCTGGCCGACGCCGAGGTGATCCCAGTGGCCGCTGTACATCACGACCTGCTTCGGATACTTGCTGCCCTCGCGGATCGCCACCACGTTCTGCGACTTGATCACTTGCACGTCCACCGCGTAGCTGGCCGACAGGGTGACGCCCTTGAGCTCGACGGGCTGGAAGGCGCGGGTCTGCGCCTGTTTCTTGGCTGCCTCGAAATCGAGCCCCGCCGCCTTGAACATGCCGGCCGCCAGGTCACGCTGGATCCAGGCTTCCATCGGGGCGTGCGCCTTGCCCGGCTCCTGGCGCACGATGTCGTACATGACATTGGTATTCGAATTTTTTACCGTCGGCCAGCCATACGAGGCCGGCGCGGTTTCGTGCACGATGATCGTGCCCAGCGCGCCGCGGCGCGCCATCTCTTCGAACTTGTAGGTCCAGCGGCCATAAAAGGTCATGGCCTTGCCGCCGAAATCGCCTGCGCCGGACTCGAAGTCGGGATCATTGATCAGGACCACGGCCAGTTTGCCCTTGAGGTCCATCTGCTTGAAGTCGTCCCACTTGCGCTCGGGCGCGGTGACGCCATAGCCCACGAACACCAGCGGCGCGTTCTTGAAGTCGACCTGTTTTGCGCCGCTCATCGATGCGCGCACCGCCATGTCTTCACCCTGCACCAGCTGCCGGCTGCCCTTGCCGTCGGACAGGGTCAGCTTGACCGGGCCCTTGATCTCGAAGCGGCCGAGCGGCACGTCCTGGGTCCAGCGACGCTTGCCGTCCACCAGGTCGCCGCCGGGTTGCACGCCGGCCGCCTTGAATTGTTCGACCAGGTAATCGACTGTCCTGGTCTCGCCGGCGCTATTCGGGGCGCGGCCTTCGAACGCGTCCGAGGACAAGACCTTGACATCGCGCGCCAGCCGTTGCGGGTCGAACACCGGGGTGTCGGCGGCATGGGCGCAAGCGCCCGCAAGACCCAACAGTACTAAGGTGAGGTTTTTCAATCCGGATCTCCATCATGTGGTTTTGGCAGGAGAGACATTAGCATAGGTCGTGCCGCCGACCCGCCCTGGCTGCCTCGCCTCAAGCCTTCTTGAGCGCATCGGCCTTGTGCGCCGCTTCGGCGCCGGTCTTGTCGCTCACGACCAGGTATTCCGGGTGCTCGGGCGATGCCGCCACATGGTGCCCCTTGATGTCGGTGGGCGAGGTCAGCTTTTTCTTGATGGTGCCGTGCACGGTGCCTTGAGATGACTGCCACTGCACCTTGTCGCCAGCCTTGAAAGGGTCGCTCATGCGGGGTCTCCTGGGTTCACGCGGCGGGGCGCCGCGCCACCATTGAAGCATACGTTCCTG
This sequence comes from Massilia sp. H6, assembly GCF_024802625.1. Taxonomy (NCBI): domain Bacteria; kingdom Pseudomonadati; phylum Pseudomonadota; class Betaproteobacteria; order Burkholderiales; family Oxalobacteraceae; genus Massilia; species Massilia sp. H6. Next base: position 825,936 of record NZ_CP103371.1, on the reverse strand, counting down.
ACTCGCACGGCAGGATCGTTAGTCAGCGAACCAGGCTAGTTGCGGTGCTGCATCGAGTTGGTCGCCTAGGCGGCCTTGTTCGGCAGTGGCAAACCTTCGGCCAGCACCAGCCGCTCCATTGCGTTTTCGAGCACCATGCGCGCCCGTGCCGCGGCCACGCCGAGCTCGTGGTGCAGGCGTGCGTCTTCCTGGTTGCGCGATGCGCACTGGGCACTGTAACGCTCGAAGCTGCCAACCATCATCAGGATATCCGACAGGTGGCGCGGACATTCGCAGGACATGCGGTTGCCGGCGGCGGTGATGGTGGCCAGCATCTCGTCGTCGAAGCGGCGCGGCGCGATCTGTTCGCCGGACGGCTCGGGGGCCGGCAGCCCTTGACCGGCCAGCGCGGACCGGCACAGCAGCACCAGTTCGCCGACTTCGGCGGGCACGCGCGCCACCAGGCAACCCTGCTCGCGCAGCGCGCGGATGGTCGCACTGCCGCAGAACCGGTACAGCACCACCACTGCGGTGGCGCGCGCGATGGCGCGCGCAGCCGCGATCTGGGGCAGCAAATCGTCGTTGAGCTCAGAAGCTTCGATCAGCAGCACATCCAGCGCCTGGCCGTCAGCGAACGCCGCGACGCCATCGAGACGCGCGCAATGGCGCTGCACCTGCAATGCCCGGCCATCGCGCCCGCTCGCCGCAATGCGCCGCGCCAGGCCGTCGCCGACCACCAGAACGCGCATCGGTCCGCTCGCGTCGGCCGCGCGCGCAAGGTCGGGCGCTATCATTTCTTCGATCCGTTCAACCGGCAGGTCGGCCAGGACGCCGATCGGATGCCCCAGGTCGACCAGCTGCTTTAGCAGGCTCAGGCGCCGGACCTGCTCGGCGGTATACAGGCGCTGCCCATGCGGCGAGCGCTGGGTGTCCGACAGCGCATAGCGCCGCTCCCATACCCGTAGCGTTTCTACTGGCAGGCCGGCCAGCCGCGCCGCCACGCCACTACGATAGGTCACCTGACGCTGGCCCTGGCCCTGGTGTGTCGCTTCCCGCTGTTCGTTCATGTCGATTTTCATATCGCCGCTCGCTTGACCCGCCGCTGAACCAGTAAATTATGGACATGTCCCGCGACAAATGCGAGACGGCCTTCAGTGTAGCGCAAGAACCATGACGCCCGCATCCGGAACGGCAAAAGAACACACGCTTGCCACAGCCGGCGGGCTTACCAGGTGAAGTCGTCCGGAATCTGGTAATCGGCGTAAGGATCGTCGGCGTCGATCTCGCTGCTGGTTTGCTTTACCTGGATCACGATCGCAGGGTCGCGCTCGGCGATCTTGGCGGCGATGACCTTTGGAACCAGTTCGTAGGTCCCGTTCAGGAACACAATCGCCAGGCGCCCGGCAACCAGATGTTTCTGGACAGTGGCCGAGACATGGATCCGCTCGATCTTGCTGCCGTGCGTGAAGTTGTAGGCGATGTCGCCAGCGCCGCGCGGCTGCCGGTTGATATGCACCAGCTGCGCAATTTGCGCTACCACCGCTTTTTGCCGGGCGGCTGCGTCGCGCTGCGCATTAAGCTCGCGCGCCCGTTCGGCATTCTTGCGTTGCAACTCAAGCGCGGCCTCGCGCGATTCGTTTACCGATTCGGCGCCGGTACGGCGTTCGATCTTCTTCTGCTTGGTCTTGTCCTGGGTGACTTTCTGGACTTTCTTCTTGTCCACCAGACCTGCTTTGAGCAATTGCTCCGCCAGCGACACCATAGTTCCTGCTCCTTCGTATGCCGGCCCGCACGCTGCCGGCCCGCGTCAAGCCGCTAGCATAGCAAACCGCGCCCGGCGTGGACAACGGCAACGCCCGCCATGGCTCAGCAATAGTCAAGCCATTGGACAATCAGGACGCCTACGGCTCCCATCGAGGTTGTCGACAAATTTTACATATTTACAATATTTGCTAATAGTCAATATGCTATTTATTAGTTAAATCAATACTTTAGCGTGTTGGCACGCTCTGTGCTTGAGTAGTTGCGATCAAGCTCACAGGCGACAGCGCCAGCGACGAATTTCTCGGATGAATTCCCTTATAACTCAACACGGAGGCGATACATGATCAAGACACTGCTCATTGCCCTGTCATTCCTGTCCACGATGGGCTTCGCTCAGGCCGGCATCTTGCTGCAGGAAGATTTTAACGATGTCAGCGCCCTGCCAGGCCAGGGCTGGGTGTTCGACAACCAGAGCATCCCGCCCGGCCCGGCGCCAGGCTGGGTGCAGGGCAATCCGGATGTGTTCGAAGCGCAGTCGGGGCCGCCCAATTCGTATATCGTGTCCGACTTTAACGCGGCCGCCGAGGGCGGCCTGATCGACAACCGCCTGTTCACGCCACTGTTCTCGCTGGAAAACGGTGCGGTCGCTACCTTCTACCTGCGCAGCGCCAACACGCCCGGCTTCGGCGATATCGTCATCTATGGCTATACCGAGGGCAGCACCGAGCCGATGGATTTCATCGCCGAGATGGTCGCAACCCCGCCTAACGAATGGACCCTGTACACCATCACGATCGGTGCCCGGGCTGGCAACGGACGGCTCGGATTCGTCCATCGGCAGCCGCAGCTCACCTCGGACTACGTCGGCCTCGACACGCTGCTGATCCAGTCGGTCGAGGATGCCGAGGTGCCCGAGCCGGCTAGCCTACTGATTTTCGGGCTCGGCCTGGCCGGCCTGTCGCTGGCGCGCCGCCGCCGCTGAGTTCTACCCCGCCGGGCTAAGCCGCCGCCTGCAGCGGCACCCGCGCCACCGCCGTCTTCAGCGCCTCGAAGCAGTCCGCATCGAGTGCGCTGCCGACGGTTTTTTCCATCATGGCCAGGGCCTGCTGCACGGGAATCGCACCGCGGTAGGGACGCTCGGCCGTGATCGCATCGAAGATGTCGGCGGTGGTGATGATGCGGGTTTCGAGGCCGATCGCGTCCCCGCTCAGGCCGCGCGGATAGCCGGTGCCGTCCAGGCGCTCGTGGTGCGCACCGGCGATCTTGGCCAGGCCCGCGAATGCATTGATACGGCCCAGGATCGTTTCCGTGAAGTGCGCATGCTGCTTGACCGCGTCCCATTCGTCGCGGTCGAGCGAGCCCGCCTTGTCCAGCACGCTGTTGCTGACGCCCAGCTTGCCCACGTCGTGCAGCAGCGCTCCGCGCTTGAGCCAACGGCGCTGCCGCGCGTCCATGCCCAGCTCTTCCGCGATCATGTCCGTGTACAGCGCCACGCGCGCGCTGTGGCCGCTGGTGTAGGGGCTCTTGGCGTCGACCACCTGGCCGAAGGCGGTGGCAATGTCGTCGAGATAGTCGTCGTCGAGCGCCACCTCGTGTCCGGCTGGCTCCAGCGCAAACACGGCCTGGTCGATGGCAGGTGCTGCCAGCATGTCCCAGAAGGCAGGCGCCGCCGCTACCTGCTCAAGCGCCGCCACCAGCCGTGGGTCGAACCAGCTGCCGGCGCGGCCGCGCACTTCTTCCAGCGCGCTGTCGCGTCCCGACGACGTATTGAACACGTCGATCACCTGGGCCATCAGCGCGATGCGCGCGTAGATCGGAATGTCCTCCCCGGCCAGTGCCTGCGGCTTGCCCTTGCCATTGAAATGCTCGTCGAGCGAATAGATGCCGGCAGCCACGCCTTCGGAGAAGCGCAGCAGCCGGGCAATCTCGGCGCCGCGCTGGCAGCGCGTAGCGACCAGGCTCTGGGCAATCGCCGGACCGTCGCGCAGTATCGTCATTACGCTGCGAAAGCGCTCGGCCAGGCCGGCTTTCAGGCCGGTATGGGTCAGCACGAACGACAGCACCTGCGGCAGGCTGTCGCCCACGGTCTTGAAATCGCGCTTGAATTGCAGGTCGTCGGTCAGGTACAGCTCGCAAATGCGCGCCGCATTGCTGCTGCAGCCCAGGTCCTTGAGCAGCAGCGTGTAATAGAGCTCCCACAGCTGGTGCTCGGGCAATCCGGCGGCCCGGCCGATGTGCATGCCGATCCAGCAGCAGCGCACGCAATGGCCGTCGGGCTGGCCCTCGGTGATGTCGAGCGCGTAGCTCAGCGCCCCGATCAGTTCGGAAAGCTTCATGGCGCTGGGGGACGGCTGAATGTGGCCGGTGACGTTAACCATTGCAAAAATTCCTGTATGTAATTTAAATTGATTCTACGCCACATTTTTCAGGAAAGTTCGCCGCCTGGCTGGAATTGCTTACGGCTGCGGCAAAGCCGCCACAAACCTTCGCAAGCTGCCGCCGCGCTGGCCATCGTGCTCCGGCCTTTTGTTCGTCACAGTAGACTGTGCATACAGGCTCTCTTCCGGGCCGCACTGCCTTGCACGCGCCGGCGTACGGCGCCCTGCACAGAAAGGACGACGACATGTCTGCTACCACGAACGGCGCTTCGCTCTCGGTATGGCTCGACAGCGCGGTGCTGCCCCCCTGCCCCCCGCTGCCCGGCGACCTCGATACCGATGTGTGCGTGATCGGCGCCGGCATCGCCGGCTTGAGCACCGCCTACCTGCTGGCCCGCGAGGGGCGCCGCGTTGTCGTGATCGACGCGCTCGGCATCGGCGCCGGCGAGACCGGGCGCAGCAGCGCCCACCTGTTCCCGCCCGACGAGTGGTACGCCGCCATCGAGCACAAGTTCGGTCCCGGCAATGCCCGCTTGGTGGCCGACAGCCATGCGCGCGCGATCGGCCTGGTCGAGTCGATAGCCGCCATGCTCAAGGCCGACGAGCATATCGACTGCAAGTTCGAGCGCGTCGACGGCTATCTGTACGCCCTGCCCGGCAATAAGCTGCGCAACCTCGAGCACGAATACCACTGCGCCAGACGCGCCGGCGTGGCGGTCGAGCTGCTGCCGCGCGTGCCCGGCCTGCCCTTCGATTCGGGTCCTGCCGTGCGCTTCGCGAACCAGGCGCAGTTTCATCCGCTGCACTACCTGGCAGGCCTGGCGCGCGCCATCGAGCGCCTTGGCGGCCGGGTGTTCGGCGCCACCCACGCGTGCCGGGTGCGCGGCGACCAGCAGCAGCAAACCGTCTCCACCGAACACGGCGAGGTGCGCGCACGCGCGGTGGTGCTGGCCACGCACACGCCCTTCAACGACCGCGTGGTGATGCATACCAAGCAGGCCGGCTACCGCACCTATGTGGTAGGCCTGCGCGTGCCGCGCGGCGCGCTGCCGCGCATCCTGCTCTGGGATACCGGCGACCCGTATTACTACGTGCGCCTCGAGACACCCGATGCGGCGGGCGATCACGACATTCTGGTCGTGGGCGGCGCCGACCACAAGACCGGCCAGGACGACCACCCCGAACACCGCTACGACCAGATCGAGCGCTGGGCCCGCGCGCATTTCCCGGCCGCGCAGGACCTTGCCTACCGCTGGTCGGGCGAGGTAATGGAACCCGCCGACGGCCTGCCCTACCTCGGCCGCAACCCGATGGACGACGACAACGTCTACCTGATCACCGGCGACTCGGGCAATGGCATTACCCATTGCACCATCGGCGCGATGCTCATCACCGACCTGATCGCCGGCCGAGACCACCCATGGGAGGCGCTGTACGACCCGGCGCGCAAGCCGGTGCACGGGTTGGCCGATTTCGCCGCGGAGCAGGCCAATACGCTGGCCCGCTACGGCGAATGGCTGACCGGGGGCGATGTCGACTCGGTCCAGGAAATCGCGGCCGGCGAAGGCGCGGTGGTGCGCGACGGCCTGCGCAAGATCGCGGTGTACCGCGACGCCCAGGGCGCTCTGCACGCGGTGTCGGCCAGGTGCACCCACCTGGGCTGTGCGGTGCACTGGAACTCGGCCGAGCGTTCGTGGGACTGCCCCTGCCACGCGTCGCGCTTCGACATTCAAGGCCAGGTGCTGCATGGCCCGGCACCCGCGCCACTCGAAAAGATCGAGCTGCTCGATGGCGGCCTGCCGCCGCGATCGCCGCGCGCGGGCCTGCGCGGACGTCATGCACGGTGAGCCATGCGCGGCTGGCGCTCCCAAAAAACGACGACACCGGCCCGCAGGCCGGTGTCGCACGCGGCCCACCCGGGCCGCGTCAGGGGGAAACTGTTAAGTCAGTAGCCGCGGCCGGTGCCGCCGGTGCTCTTGGTATCCGTATCGGTGGTGCCGGTGGTGCCGGTGGTACCGCTGCGGCCGCTTTCGTCCATCGTGCCGGTCGCGCCGCTATCGTCCACCGACTCGCTGGTTCCGCTGGTTCCGGTGGTTCCGGTGGTTCCGGTGCTGTCCGTGGTGCCGGTCGTTTCCGTCGACCCGGTCGATCCGGAGGCCCCGCTGCTGCCCCACGCGCTGCGCGGTGGCGGTTCGCTCGATGCACCGGTACTGGTCCGTCCGGCCTCGACACCCGAGCTGCCCCAGTCGGCCTGGCCGCTGCCACTAGTCGCTCCGATGGCGCCGGTGGCGCCGGTCGAACCGGTGCTGCCGCTCCAGGTGCCTGAACCGGCTGCGCCACTGGTGTCGCCGCTGGCGCCGCTGGTACCGCTGGCGCCGTGCATGTGACCCGAGCTTCTGTGATCCTTGTCTTTCTTGCTGTGCTTCATGTCATGGTGCTGCGGGCTGCCGGTGGCGCTTGCCGACGAGCTGCCGCTGCTCTGGTCGTTCATGCTGCCGCTATGGGCGGTGCCGGCGCTGGTGCCGGTCCCCGACGTGGTACCGGCCTGGCCGGCAGTTCCACTCGATTGCGCATGGACGGTCGTGGCAGCGAGCATGGCAGTGGCAACGGACGCACCCAACAGGCCTTTCAGTAGCTTGTTCATCTTCATGTCGATCTCCTGGAATGTAGCTTCGGGGCGAAATGCTCAACAATATCAATGAGATATCGCGATAGGAGTCCGAGTGTAGTGAGCCTGTACATACACAGGCGCACGTTAGCCTACAGGCAAGATATGCGCGTGCTGTGCGCCGCGCTTCGGAGCCTCCCGCACGCGGATATGCACATCGGCGTATCATCGCCGCATGATCCCACTCTCGATACTCGACCTCTCTCCCATCGTCGAAGGCAGCGATGCGGCAACATCATTCCAGTGCTCACTAGATCTCGCGCAGCACGGCGAACGCTGGGGCTACAACCGCTTCTGGCTGGCCGAACACCACGGCATGCCGGGCATCGCCAGCGCCGCCACCGCGGTGCTGATCGGCCATGTGGCGGCCGGCACCTCGACCATCCGGGTCGGCGCCGGCGGCATCATGCTGCCCAACCATTCGCCGCTGGTGATCGCCGAGCAGTTCGGCACGCTGGCATCGCTGTTTCCGGGCCGCATAGACCTCGGCCTGGGCCGCGCGCCCGGTTCCGACCACGTCACCGCGCGCGCGCTGCGCCGCAACCTGGAGTCAAGCGCCGACGAATTCCCCCAGGACGTCGTCGAACTGTTGGATTATTTCGCCGATGCCCCGCGCCGCCAGGTACGGGCAGTGCCGGGTGCGGGCCTGGAGGTACCGGTCTGGATCCTTGGGTCGAGCCTGTTCGGCGCCCAGCTGGCCGCCGCGCTCGGTCTGCCCTACGCGTTCGCCTCGCATTTCGCGCCACAGATGATGATGCAGGCGATCGAGCTCTACCGCTCTACTTTCCGCCCGTCCGCGCAGCTCGACAAGCCCTACGTCATGCTTGGCTTTAACGTGTTCGCCGCCGAGACCGACGCCGAGGCGCAGCTGCTGGCCACCTCGATGCAGCAGGCGTTCGTGAGCCTGCGTACCGGCCGCCCGGGCAAGCTGCAGCCCCCGCTGCCGGGCTACCTCGAACAGCTCGGCACGGCCGAGCGCATGATGCTCGACAGCGTGCTCTCATGCAGCGCGATCGGCTCGCCGGCGACGGTAGACACCGAGCTGCGCGCCTTCATTGCACGCACCGGCGCCGACGAGCTCATGATCACCTCGCAGGTATTCGACCACGCGGCGCGCCTGCGCGCCTACGAGATCACGGCAGACATCCGGCGCAAGGGCTGAGGCGCCCGGTTCGCCAGCACGCACGCCTGCGGCGGTGCGCTGGCGCGGGCGGCTACAATGCCCCCGTGTACTTACCAGGAGCACCCATGTCCATCCGCCTTTCCCTGCTCGCGCCCGCCGCGCTCGTTGTCGCCCTCGCTACCCTGTCGGGCTGCGCCGCAGTTGCCAGACTCACCACCGCCCCCCTGATCGAGCGCCATGTGCCGCAAGACTATAGCGGCGTGGTCGCCGTGCGCAAGGATCTGCATGCGCCGCTGGTGCCGCGCGCCAGTGGCCTGGCCCTGCGCGAGGAAGCGCAGGCCAACACCAGGGACACCCGCTTCATGGTCGGCGGGATCAGTCGGTGGATCACGGCCGTGGCCGTGCTGCGACTGGCCGACATGGGCAAGCTCGACCTGGACGCGCCGATCGCGCGCCATCTGCCGCAATTGCCGGCCGCCAATGGCGCGGTCACGTTGCGCCAGCTGATGTCGAACCGCAGCGGCATTCCCAACGGCCTGTCCGAGGCGATGAAAAAAGACAAGGAAATCGACCACCTCGAGGTCGGTCCGGTCGAAGCGGCGCTGCGCTTCGGGGTTGGCACCCCGGGCGCGGCCGGCACCAAGTGGGACGATGCGGCGACCAACTGGGTGCTGGTCGCGGCCGTGGTCGAGCGCGCCACCGGCGAGCCGTTCACCGAAACCGTGGAAGAACTGGTGCTGGCCCCGGCCGGCGTGCGCGACACCAGCTTCGGCGCCACCGGCTACGAAGATTCGGTTGGCATGGCGGTCGCCTATGACGCCGCCGGCGGACGCAAGGTACCGACCGCGCCGCCGATGCTGGCGGCCAGCGGCACCCTGTACAGCACCGCGCGCGACCTGGTGGCGATTGCCGACACCGTCTATTTCACCAAGCTGCTCTCGGATAAGGGGCGGCGCGCGCTGTCCACCGTCCAGGTGGCCGCGCAAGACTATGCGCTGGGCTCGCGCGTGAAGACCTTCACCACGAAACAAGGCGCCCGCTCCCTTGCCTGGCATACGGGCGCCTTTGGCGGCTACAAGACCTTGCTGGCCTACGACCCGGCCGATGGCCGCGCGGTAGTTCTGCTTAACAACACCGACATGCCGCAGGCGGAGCAAGCCAGGATGGCGACGGCGCTGATGCAGGCGCTTGACTAGCCGCCCTTGCCAGCGTGGCCGGCCAGCCAGGCCGGCCACGCACTGCTCTTAGTTCACGACATTTCCATTCACATCGATTCTGCGCACTTCGCCGACATTGAGCGAGCGAATTCCCGCTTCGATCTTGCTCAGGTCACCCACCACGATCCACACCAGGCGTTCCGGCGTGAAGCTGCGGGCGGCCAGCGCGTTGGCTTGCTGAGGCGTCAGGGACAGCGCCTTTTCGGTAAAGGTGTTGTAGTAGTCGTCCGGCAAGCCGTATTGCACGATGTTGTTGTAGGCACTGGTGAGCTGGTTGGCGGTTTCGAAGCTGCCCGGCAAGCCCAGCGTGTTGTTGTCGAGTGCGCCTTTGAGCTCAGCGTCCGTGATCGGCTTGCCGCCGGCGATGTTGCGGTATTCAAGCAAGAGTTCCTGCATCGCTTCGCGAGTCTTGTCGGTTTGCACCGGCGAGACGCTCATGAAAGGACGCTGGCCGATCGCCGGCGACAGTTGGCTCGACACGCCGTATGACCAGTGTTTGTCTTCACGCAGGTTCATGTTGATGCGCGAGCTGAAGGTGCCCCCGAAAACGTCGTTGACGATGTCCAGCGGCAGCGATTCCGGGCTGTTGCGCGGCGGCGCCAGCTGGGCACCGACGATCACGCTTTGCAGCGCGCCCGGACGGTCCATCAGGTAGACCACGCTTTTTTCCCGCGGCGCCACCGTGGCCAGCACCTTCTTCGGCACCTCGCCGGCTTTCCAGGCCGCGAAGGATTTCTCCAGCATCGGCTTGATCTCGGCCAGCGTGGTGTCGCCCACCACCAGCAAGGTTGCGTTGTTCGGCTTGAACCAGGTGGCATGGTAGTTCGCCAGGTCGTCGCGGGTCATGCGCTGGACCGCTTCTTCGGTGCCGGTGCCGGTGAATGGCTTGGCGTACACATGGTCCTTGCCGTACAGCAGGCCTGGCAGTACGCGCAGCGCCATCAGCTGCGGCACGGTTTTCTCACGCTGGATCGCGGCCAGCCGGTCTTTCTGCAGGCGGGTGAATTCGTTCTGCGGAAAGGCCGGATTGAGCACCAGGTCCGAGTACACCGCAAGCGACTGCGGCAGCGTGGCCTTGAGCGTGTTCATGGTGACGAACGCGCTGTCGAGGTTGGTGCCGGTGCTGAACTGCGCGCCCAGGCCCGCGAATTCTTCGCCGATTTCCAGCGACTTGCGGGTCTTGGTGCCTTCTTCGAGCATGCGCAGCGCCAGGCTGGCCACACCCGGTTTCTCGCGCGCGTCGGACGCGTAGCCGCTATCGACCAGCAGTTGCACGTTGACCACCGGTGCATCGTGGCGCTCCGCCAGCACGACCTTCAGGCCGTTCGACAGCGTGGTTTTCTGCATCTCGGGCAGCTTGAGCGCCATCGGCTTGCCGAGCGCCGGCTCCTGGCTGCGGTCGGGCGCGGCGCTCGCTGTCAGGGTAGTCGGGTAGGGATCGACCTGCAGCACGAAGTCGCCGTCGCTGAGCCAGTCGTTCATGGCCTTTTTCACGCTGGCCGGGGTCGCATCCTTGATGCGCTGCAGGTAGACCTTGTAGCAATCGGGGTTGCCGGTATAGGTAGTGCACGAGGCCAGCAAATCGCTCTTGCCGCCAAAGCCGCCGACCCGCTCGATCATGCGGGTGTACTGGGCCAGGATGGTGGTCTTGGCCAGGCGCAGTTCTGATTCAAGCGGGCCGTTCTTCATTAGCGCGCGCAATTCTTCGTCCGCTGCGCGCTCCATTTTGGCCACGTCGGCGCCGGGGCGCGCGGTCAGGGTCAGGTCGAACTGGCCGCCGATCTCGGCCGCATCGTCGCTCGCGGTCGCACTGGTGGCCAGCTGGTCCTTGTACACCAGGCGCTTGTACAGGCGCGAGGTCTTGCCCCCGCCCAGCACCAGCGCCGCCAGGTCGAGCTGCGCTTCTTCGGGCGTGTGCGCGCCCGGGACATTCCAGGTGCGGTAGATGCGCGACTGCGGCACCCGGTCCTGCACGGTGGTGCGGTGGCTGCCGGTGCGCTTGGCGATCCAAGCTGCGTGCTTGGCCAGCGGCGGCCCCGGAGGAATGTGGCCGTAATACTGCTCGACCTTTTGGCGCGCCACCTCCGGCGTGATGTCGCCGGACAGCACCAGCACCGTGTTATTCGGGCCGTAGTTGGTCTTGAACCAGTCCTGCACGTCCGTCATCGAGGCCGCGTCCAGGTCTTCCATCTTGCCGATCACGGTCCAGGAGTACGGGTGGCCGACCGGGTAGGTGTTGTTCACCAACAGCTCGTAGGCCACGCCGTAGGGCTGGTTCTCGCGCTGGCGCTTCTCGTTCTGCACCACGCCGCGCTGCAGGTCGAGCTTTTTCTTGTCGACCGTGCCGAGCAGGTGCCCCATGCGGTCGCTCTCGGCGAACAGCGCATAGTCCAGCATCGAAGTCGGCACGTTCTGGAAATAGTTGGTGCGGTCCTGGTTGGTGGTGCCGTTCAGATCCGTCGCACCGATTCCTTCCATCGCGTTGAGATAGGTCTTCTTGAAGTTGTCGCTGCCACTGAACATCAGGTGCTCGAACAGGTGGGCGAAGCCGGTCTTGCCGGCCTTTTCGTTCTTCGAGCCGACGTGGTACCAGGTGTTGATCGCGACCACCGGGGTCTTGTGGTCTTGATGCACCAGCACCGTCAGGCCGTTCTTGAGAACGAACTTGGTGTACGGGATGTCGGGGATCGGGATATCCGGCGTGGTGGCTTGCTTCGCCGGGGCCGCATGCAGCACCGGCATGCTGGTGACCAGCGCCAGCGCCGCGACCAGCGTGAGATTGCGAACGGATGCTGCCATGCTGCTCCTCCTGTGAATCATCCGGGACGGATGGAAAGAGCATTCTAGGCAGCTTTTTCGATTGCAACAATGTCAGGTGCATGGAACCGTTCAAATCCATGCCTGGGCCAGTTACTTGGGCATGATCCTCAATACGCTGCCCTTGGCCTCGTCGGTCAGCACATACAGATGCCCGTCCGGGCCCTGGCGCACGTCGCGCACCCGCTTGCCGATGGCAAGCTTTTCCTGGCGGGTCACCTTGCCGTGGGCGTCGAGCGCCACGCGGCGCACATCCTGGCCGGCCAGGCTGCCGCTGAACAGGCTGCCGCGCCAGGCCGGGAAGGCCTTGCCGGTGTAATAAACCAGGCCCGATGGCGCCGGCGATGGCGACCACACCACGATTGGCTGCACCATGCCCGGCACGGTCCTGGTGCCGACCGGTTCGCGGCTGCTGTAGTCAAGGCCATAGCTCTGCAGCGGCCAGCCATAGTTCTTGCCGCCTTCGATCAGGTTGATCTCGTCGCCGCCGCGCGGGCCATGCTCGCTGGCCCAGACGCGGCCGCTTTGCAGGTCGACTGCCATGCCCTGGATGTTGCGGTGGCCAATGCTCCACAGTTCTGGCAACGCGCCCTGCTGCCCGGCCAGCGGATTGCCCGCGGCCGGCTTGCCGTCGGCGCCCAGGTGCAACACGGCGCCGTAATGGCTGCCAAGGTTCTGGGCCTGCTCGCGCGCCAGCATGCTGCCCACCCGCTGGGGCGGATTGCCGCCATCGCCGATACTCATCAAGATGGTGCCGTCTTTCAGGAACAGGATGCGCGAGCCGAAATGCTGGCCGCCGCTCTTGGACGGCGAGGCGGTAAAGAGGGTTTTCACGCCATGCACGCGCTTGCCGTCAAACACACCCTGCACCAGCACGGTACGGTTGTCTTCCTGCGTACCGCTGGCCATCGTCATGTAGACCCGTGGGTTGGCGCCCCGGTCATGCGGGTGCACGGCAATATCGAGCAGGCCGCCCTGGCCGCCAGTGAACAGCGCCGGCAGGCTCTCGATGGCGATCTCGTCGACGCGCTTGCCCTTGACCAGGTGCAGCGTGCCTTTCTTTCCGGTGACCAGCATCCGACCGTCCGCCAGCCAGGCCATGCCCCAGGGTTGCGGCAGGCCGCCGACCACGGTGTCGAGACGCCAGCCCTTGGCTGCGGGCGGCTCGTCGACCGGCGTTACCGGCTGCGCCGCGACCGGCCCCGAGAACACAGTAAACAAGGTGACAACGGAAATCAGCGCGCGCGCAGGAATGCGTTGGCTACTCGTCATGAAATATCTCCCTAGATTGGTCATTTAGTTAATATCGTAGCTTATTAGCCGCGTTTTGCTTCATTTTGTCTGCACGTTAAGCACAAAAGGCGTAGAATTCACATTTGAGCGACCCCACCATAAGGATCCCATCCGATGATGCCACGCCGAGCTTTCCTGAAGTCTTCTATTTTCCTCGCAGCACCCACCCTCAGCATTCCGGCATTTGCCAAGACAGCACAGGCAGCCCCGGGCGAGCATACACTGCGCCTGTATAACACGCATACCGGCGAAAAGCTGAACAGCGTGTTCTGGGCCGAAGGCCAGTTTGTTCCGGATGCACTGCAAGACATCAACAAGGTGTTGCGCGACCACCGCACCAACAAGATTGCCGACATGGATCCGGAACTCTTGCTGCTGCTGACCACCGTCAATGCGAAAATGGGCAACAACAGGGAATTGCACATCATTTCGGGCTATCGGTCGCCGGAATCGAACGCCAAGCTGCAAGCCGCCAGTGGCGGCGTGGCCAAGCGCAGCCTGCATATGGAAGCCAAGGCGATCGACATCCGCATTCCCGGCAAAGACCTCAAGATGCTGCAACGCGCTGCAATGTCGATCAAGGGCGGCGGCGTCGGCTACTATCCCGACTCGCAATTCGTCCACCTGGACACCGGCCGCGTCCGTTCCTGGTAAACAATCATGCGGCGTGCATCCTGCGTGCCCCGGCAACTGGCCTGTCTGGCCAGCCCCTTCTTGTTGGCGACGCTGGCCTTCCTGGCCAGCCTTGTTGCCGGTCCGGCGCATGCCGCCGGGCAGGCCGCGACCGTCACGGTGAAATCCACCCGTGATCCGGTCGATAAATCGTACAGAAAAATGATCAAGGCCGTAGAGCGTTTCGAGCGCGAGCGTGCCCTGGCGCCGAACGCTTCCCTGCGTTTTCAACTCCTGCCGCGCCTGCCTACCGTGGACATGCGCGGCATCACCCTGCGCGTGGCCGGCGACAGCGTCAGCGTTCCGGTGCCGGTCGCCGCAGACAACAGCTTTGTCCTGCCGCGGGTCGATGCGGCGCTGCGCGAGAACGCCGCCGTGCTGGCCAACCGCAAGACCACCAGCATGACCTGGCGCGCCCTGATCGTGACCCCCGGCCTGCCGGCCGGCACCCGGCGCCTTGGCGACCTGCGCCTGGAATGCCGGGTCGGCGTCGAAGCCGGCCTGGTCTCCAACAGTTCGCCGCTATTCGCCTGGGTCACCAATGCGCTGAATTCGCCCGAGCAGGTCTGTGGTAGCCCCGATGGCAATTACCTGTTCTTCGCCGAGCGCCCGATCTTCGCCGTGAGCTTGCGCGCGGGCGAGCGGGTCGAGACGCTGCCGTTCAAGATGCTGTATGCAGGCGGCGAGCTTTCCAGGGCCGACCTGCAATACTGCGATTGCCAGGTCATGCTCGACCGCACCTTCTACGCGCCGATCTGGGATGCATCCTGGCCAGACGACACGCTGGTCGAGTTCACCTATATGGAGGACGCGCCATGACCGCCAGTCTGCGCCTGGCGCCCCTGCTGGCGTCGCTATCGGTGGCGCTATTGCTCCTCGGCTGCGCCGGCACGCCCGCGCCGCCCGGCACCCAGGTCGCGCAAGAACGGCTACAGCAAGCCATCGTTCCGGGCACCACCACCAAGGCGCAGCTGCTGGCCGCGTTCGGCCCGACCAAGAATGTGGTGTTCGATAGCGGCTTTGAAACATGGTTGTACCAGACCCCTGCCGGCGGCGGGCGCTTCGGCGAATTCGTGGTGCTCATTCACCCGTCCGGCATCGTCACCAAGACCCGCACGCGGGCGCCTGCCCTGCCCTGACACAGCCTTGCCGATAGCCAGTCGTGCGTGGCTGGCAGGCGCTCGCTGGCACAATGGGTGAATTCAACGGGTGAATCATGATCTGCTCCCACGGAGGCTGGCATGCTGCTTGGACGTGCGCAAATGATCTTGCGGGTAGCTGTAGCCATGTTGACAGCCATGGTCATCGCCCTGTCGCTGTCCGCCTGCGGCGGCGGTGGCGGCAACCCCGGCAGCCCCGGCCCGGTCACCCCGCCGCCTGCCGCTACCGGCAGCCTGGCCATCACCACGGGCGGCCTGCCGGCCGGCGTCGACGCCTCGGTGCGCGTCACCGGCCCCAATAATTTTCAGCAAGACCTGACAGGCTCGCAAACCCTGTCTAGCATTGCCGTCGGCAGCTATAGTGTGACTGCCGCCCCCGTCACCGCTGGGGGCGTGAGCTATACCCCCGCACCAGCTACCCAAAGCGCCATCGTCAGCGCCGGCGCCACCGCAACCGCCACGGTCGCCTACGGCGGCGCCGCGCTCAGCATCGCCCTGAGCGAAGTGGCGAGCAATCTCGTGAACCCGACCTGGCTTACCGCGCCGCCGGGCGACCCGCGCCTGTTCGTGCTCGAGCGGCCGGGACGCATCCGCATCGTTCAGAACAACAGCGTGCTGGCTATTCCCTTTCTCGACTTGAGCGGCCGCGTCTTTACCGGTGGCGAAGGCGGCCTGCTGTCGATGGCCTTCGATCCGGCCTTTGCCCGCAATGGATATTTCTATATTTACTACACCGACCCGCAGCAGGACATCGTCGTCGAGCGCTTCAGCGCCAGTCCCAATCCCAACCTGGCCGACCCGACATCCAACCTGGTCATCCTGCGCATCCCGCACCCGAACTTCGTCAACCATTTTGGCGGCCAGGTCGCCTTCGGTCCCGATGGTTTTCTGTATGCCAGCACCGGCGACGGCGGCGGCGCAGGCGACCCGCAAGGCAATGGCCAGAACCTGGGCTCGCTGCTGGGCAAGCTGCTGCGCGTCGACGTGAGCGCAGCACGCGCCGGCCAGCCCTACACCATCCCGGCCAGCAATCCCTACCTCAATGGGCCTGGCCGGCGCGCCGAGATCTGGGCCACCGGCCTGCGCAACCCGTGGCGCTTCAGCTTCGACAACGGCCAGCTCTACCTGAGCGACGTCGGCCAGGACCGGCGCGAAGAAGTCAACATCAGCGCGGCCGGCAACACTGGCGCGGCGGGCCTGAATTACGGCTGGAACACGATGGAAGGCACGCTGTGCTACAACGCCGCCAGCTGCGACCGCACCGGCCTGACCCTGCCGGCATTCGAGTACGACCACGGCAGCAACGACGCCAACGGTTGCGCGATCACCGGCGGCTTCGTCTACCGCGGCAGCGCCCTGCCAGAGCTGGCCGGGCGCTATTTCTACTCTGATTATTGCCGCGGCTTCTTGAAAAGCTTCCTGGCCACCGGGGGCAACATTACCGAGCAGCGCGACTGGAACATCGCCAGTATCGGCAATGTGATCTCGTTCGGCCAGGACGGCGCGGGCGAGTTGTACCTCACCACCGCGCGCGGCAGCGTGTACAAAATCGGGCGCTCCGCCGCGCCATGAACCACCGCGTGAGGTTAAAATTAAACCATGGCACGCTTACTCCTTGATTTCCCAGAAGACCAGTTCTGTTATTCCACCCCGATGTCGGTGCGCGTCACCGACGTCAATGCCGCCAATCACCTCGGTAACGATTCGATGATCTCGATGATCTCCGAGGCCCGCGCGCGCTTCCTGTTCGAGTTCGGCGTTGCCGAGACCGAGCGCGACGGCACCGGCATCATCGTCACCGACCTGGCCACCACCTACCGCGCCGAAGCGCATGCGCGCGACCAGTTGCTGTTCGAGGTGGGCGTCATGGACTTCAACAAATACGGCGGCGACATCACCTTCCGCGTCACCCGCCCGCGCGACCGCAAACTGATCGCCATGGCCAAGTCGGGGTTTGTCTTCTTTAACTATAAAAGCAGCCAGGTAGTAACGATGCCAGACGATTTTCGCGCGAAGTTCGACCGGGTCAACTGGATCGACTGAAGGCTATTTTGCCCGGACGTCAAAGCGGGTCAAGCCCGCAGTCAGCATCTCGCAACGATACATCATGGCGCAGAGCTTCTTGCTGCCTTTGATGATGTAGCCGCCATTAGCGACCTGCACCGTCATCTTCGATTCCAGCTCATCACCAGCCATGTAGGCCAACGTTTGCCTTCCGGGTTGGCAGACAGGTCGTCCGACTAGTTGGCGCGCGCTGATCGCGCCCACGGTGATTCTGGACATGATTCCCTTCGCAATCAAGCCGGTCAATCATCTTGCTGACCGCAGCTTGGCTCGCTTCTGCTCATCAACACCTGGCGTTGAAACACTTTTTCTTTACCCGCAAAAAACCTGGAACTTCCCCACCCCGTCATCGGAATAGAAGATAAAGATGACACCCATGACGACACCCCCCGACACTCCCGACCACGAACTGCTGCGCCAAACGCATGCCGGCCGGGCCGATGCCTTCACGGCGCTGTACCGGCGTCACCAGGGTCCGCTGTTCCGCTATGCGCTGATGCGTTGCGGTGCAAGCGACACGGCGGCCGATGTCGTGCAAGAAGCTTTCATGGGGCTGCTCACCAGGCGCTTCGGTTTCGATCCGCTGCGTGGGCAGCTCCAGCACTTCCTGTTCGGAGTGGTGCGCAAGCTGATCCTGAAGCTGGAAGAAGCGCGCCGGCGCCAGGTTGCGCTGCCCGAGCCCGACGAAGACGGCGAACTCGAACTCGACCTGCCCTGCGACGGCGCCGGGCCGTTGACTCGCCTGCTGGACAACGAGACCGCCGAGCACGTGCGGCGCGCGCTGGCACTGCTGCCGGCGCACTACCGCGACGTGGTCATTTTGTATGAACTGCACGACCTGTCCTACCTGGAGATCGCCGCGGTCTGCCAGGTCGACATTGGCACCGTCCGCTCGCGCCTGTCGCGTGGCCGGGCGGCCCTGGCCAAACGCCTGAAGGCGCATGCGCCGGACTGCCTTGTGAATTGATGGAGATAACGATGGATACCACCGACAAGCCCGATGCCACCCTCGCGCCCTGCTTCGCGACTCTGCGCGCCACGCTGGCCGGCCTCGATGCACCGCGTGGGGTCGAGAAGGAATTGCTGCAGGCGTTCAGTCGCCAGTTCGCGCCGCAACGGCGCTGGTACCACGCGCTCAGCCTGCCACAGTGGGGCACGGCTGCCGCCGTGTGCTCGCTGGCGGTGGTGGCGGCGCTGCTGGCGCTGTCGCCGCACCATGCGCTCGGCGTGGGTGGCCAGCGCCTGGTCGGCATCGACCAGGGCGCTGCCTTCGTTGCGCTCGATTCGCTCGAACGGATCGCCGGCGAACCCGGTGCCCGGTTGGTCGAAGCTGACATGCCGCGCACGGCGCTGGCTCGGCTCGGGGTGCCGGTCAGTCCCGAGAACGCGGCCGACACCGTGCGCGCCGAAATGCTGGTCGCCGCCGATGGCCAGCCGCTTGCCGTACGGCTCAGTTCCGCTACCGCATTTTACTAATCAACCCCAATCCAGTTCACTCACCGAGGATGGCAATGAAACCCACCAACATCTTGATTACCGCACTATTGACCTGCGCCTTAATGCCGGCAGCGGCCCTGGCCGATGACATGGGCAAGCTGGCCGAAGCGCCCGCGCTCGATGGCCCCGGCGCACTCGCCGGCGTCGGCGGCGGCCCGCTGGTGCACATGCATCGTGGCAGGCCGGTCAAGAACGCGCCCTACAGCGCCGAGATGGTGTCCGAGCGCATCCAGACCCTGGGCGACGGCAACCAGATCGTCAACAAGACCAGCACCATGTTCTACCGCGACAGCGCCGGCCGCACCCGCACCGAGATTCGCAACGACGAGGGCGAAGTGCGCAGCGTGAGCATTGTCGATCCGGTCGGCGCTACGCGCTACCTGCTGCGTCCGCGCGAAAAGACCGCGATCAAGCTGGCCGCCCCACGGGCCCGCGCCAGGATCGACCAACTGCGCGAGCAAGGCCAGTTGCCCGGCGCTGAGTCGGAACCGAACCAGGAGCCCGCGATCGTCAAGCAGGTCGAGCGCAGCGGCGAGCGCCATGGCCAGCAGCGCGAGGTCCGGATCCGTATCGCCCAGGCCGCCTCGCCGGCAATGGCGGCGCGCCTGGCCCCGATGATCGCCGGCGTCATGGACGAGCGCAAGTGGGCGTCGAAGGCCGACACCAGGGACCTGGGCACGCGCGAATTTTATGGCGTCAAAGCCACCGGCACCAGCCGCAGCTACGAGATCCCGGCCGGCGAGATCGGCAACCGCCAAGCGATCGCGGTCAGTAGCGAAACCTGGGTGTCGCCTGAACTGCAGGCGGTGGTGTTCCACAAGCGCAGCGACCCGCGCACCGGTGAGGCAGTGTTTCGCCTCGAGCGCTTGAGCCGCGCCGAGCCGGCGGCAGCGCTGTTTGCGGTGCCCGCCGATTACACGGTCAAGGATCCGGTGGCGGTGGCGCGACGCCATAGCGACAGGAAAGCGCCATAGCAGGCGCGATGGTGGGCACAACCAAACGGCGCGTCATCGCGCCGTTTGGTTGTTGCCTGCCGACCCGGTGTCAGCCGGGATTTTTCCGAACGAAAGTCTGGTTGAACCAGTCTTCGATCATGCGCTTCTCATAGCGCAGGCTGTCGTGATCGGAGAAGCGGCTGATGCGGTCCAGGTAAGCCATGTCTTGCAGGCGCGCGTTGCCGCTATCGACGACCTGGCCATTGTTGACGAGGGTATAGCGCAGCTCGATCATGGGCCAGTCGGCCATACCCTTGAGCACGCGCAGCTCGCGCCCGGAGCGCAGGTTCGGATATTCGCGGCCAGCCAGGTCGATCTCGGTAATCTCGACTTTCAGGTCGTAGCCTGGCGGCAAAGACTTGCCAAGGTGCGTGAAATGGTCCGCAAGCTCGCGCAGGACTGCTTCGCGCTCCCACGGCGCAAACGGCAGATCGGCAAATTTGTCGGATTCGACATAATCGACGGTCACGCCCGCCGAGGCGGCGCCGGCACCGAGCGCGAACAGGCCTGCGACAGCCAGTTTGCCAACCAAGGTTTTCATTGCTTTCCCTTTCAGTGTTCCACACGGCTTAGTCCCAGGTTCAATATACGCCCTTCGCCGGTTTTTTCGAGCGAGGCGTAGATGAAATATTTGTATCGAAATGTTAGCCCCCCGGCCTGGGCGCCCTGTCGCCGCAACCGCATTAACCAACACTTTTAATGTTGCCTGTTGTTAAGCCCTCATAGGCGTACTACAATCAATTTGACTTGCGGCATTATTTTTTTGACTCTCTTGCCGTCGGATCGTGTCAATGATCAACATAGGTAACGGAAAACCATGTCTTTCTTGTCTAATGCCGCGCCCAAGCTGGCTCCGTGGAAAGTTCTGCTAGTCGATGACGAACCGGATATCCACGACATCACCAAGCTGACCCTGTCGCGCTTTCGCCTTGACGGGCGTGCACTGAGCTTCGTGCATGCCTACAGCGGAGCCGAAGCCAAGGAAGTGCTGGCGCGCGAGAAGGATATTGCGCTGGTATTCCTGGACGTGGTCATGGAGCGCGAGGACAGCGGCCTGGAAGTGGCGCGCTGGATGCGCAAGGAGCTCGACAACCAATTCACCCGCATCGTGCTGCGTACCGGCCAGCCGGGCCAGGCGCCGGAAGAGCGCGTGATCGTCGACTACGACATCAACGACTACAAGGAAAAGACCGAGCTCGATCGTACCAAGCTGTTTACCACCACCTTCGCTGCACTACGCGCCTACCGCGACATCATGCAGGTCGAGGATGCGCGCCGCCTGCAGCAGAATTACCGCGAAGGCCTGGAGCGCGTGATTGCCGCTTCGGCCCATATTTTCCAGCAGCGTAACCTGAAAGACTTCGCCAACGGCCTGCTGCAGCAGGTGGTGGCGCTGCTGCGCCTGGAGCAGAGCATGCTGCTGCGCCTGAAAGGCGCCAGCGTGATCGCCGGCCAGTGCCAGTACGAAGTACTGGCGAAGATCGGCGAGATGGAAGGCGAACAGATCGGCCCCGAGCTGATCGCCCAGCTCGACGACGCACGCCACAACCGCATCTCGCGCCTGCATGGCGACACCTATGTCGGCTACTTCCCGAATGCCAGCGGCAAGGCCTCGCTCTTGGTGCTCAAGGGCGTCGAAGAGATCGCGGAAATCGACGCCCAGCTGCTCGAGGTGTTCTGCTCGGGCGTGGCGATCGCTTTCGATAACATTTTGCTGAACCAGGAAATCACCGATACCCAGGCCGAGCTGATCCTGCGCCTGGGCGACGTGGTCGAATCGCGCTCGCACGAGGCAGGCAACCACGTGCGCCGCATGTCGCAGGTGTGTCATCTGCTGGCACAGGCCGCCGGCATGCCGGAAGACGAAACCGCCACCCTGATGCACGCCGCGCCAATGCACGACATCGGCAAGATCGCCACGCCAGACGCGGTGCTGCTCAAGCCAGGCAAGCTCAATGACGAAGAGTGGGACATCATGCGCCAGCACCCCACTGTCGGCCTGCAGATCCTGGACGGCTCGCAGCGCCCGATCCTGAAAGCCGCCGCCGTGATCGCGCACCAGCACCACGAGAAATTCGACGGCAGCGGTTACCCGCAAGGCCTGCGCGGCGAAGCGATCCATCCGTACGCGCGCATCGTGGCAGTGGCCGACGTGTTCGACGCCCTGAGCCACAAGCGCTGCTACAAGGACGCCTGGCCCGCCGCCAAGGTGACCGAGCACCTGCGCGAGGTGGCCGGGCATCACCTCGACCCGTTCTATGTGAATTTGCTGATCAAGAACATGGACAAGGCGCTGGCGATCAATGCGCAGTGGCCGGATTAACGGGCCACCCTTCGCGAGCTCGGAAACCGCAGCTCGTAGTGCAAGCCTTGCCCCGGCGCGCTGGTCGCGCGCACCGTGCCGCCCAGCGCGCCCGTCACCAGGTTGTACAGGATGTGCGCGCCCAGCCCGCTGCCGCCAAGCCCGCGCCTGGTGGTGAAGAACGGGTCGAACAGCTTGTCGAGCGTTTCCCGGTCCATGCCGGCGCCGTCGTCGGCATACTCGAATAGCACCTGGCCGTCTTGCAGCGCGGCGCGGATCGTGATCCTGCCTGGCTGCTCGTGCTCGAAGCCGTGCACCAGCGAGTTCATGACCATGTTGGTGACGATCTGCGAGACCGCGCCCGGGAAGCTGTCGAGCACCAGGTCCTGCGGGCAATCCACTTCCACCGTCACCTTGCGGCCCTTGAACTTGGGCTGCAGCGACAGCAGCACTTCGCTCAGGTAGGCATGCAGCTTGAAGTGGCGGATGTCGTCCGAAGACTGGTCCACCGCGACCTGCTTGAAGCTGCGCACCAGGCTGGCCGCGCGCTGGGTGTTGGTGGTCATGATGCGCAGCGACTGGTCAATGATGTCCAGGAAGGAGTCCAGGCTCTCTTCGGTCATCTCGCCGGCAGCCAGTTCTTCGCGCGTGAGCTTGAGTTCCTGCACCAGGTGGCTGGTCGCGGTCACGCAGATGCCCAGCGGGGTATTGATCTCGTGCGCCACCCCGGCCACCAGGCGTCCGAGCGAGGCCAGTTTTTCCTGGCGCACCAGCTCCGACTGCGCTTCTTGCAGGCGGGTCAGGGCCACGCTCAGCGCCGCGTTTTGCGCTTCCAGCGCGTCCTTGGCCTTGCGCATGCGGCGGTCGGCCTGCATCCGCGCCAGCGCCACCGCGACGTGGCTGGCCATGAAGGCCAGCAGGTCGAGGTCGGCCTTGGTGTAGACGATGGCCGGGTCGTAGCTCTGCACGATCAGCACGCCGTAGGGCTGTTCGTGTACCAGCATCGGTGCGCCCATCCAGCTGGCGATGTCGGCATTGCCGAGCGGTTCGTGTACCAGGCCGTTGGCAACCAGGTGGCTGAAGCTGGTTGCGTCGTGAAGCTGCGCCTGCTTGCTCGACAACACGTACGAACACATCGCCTTGCCGAACGGGAAGCGCTTGACCGGCGCTTCGCGGTCTTTCTGGTCGACGAAATAAGGAATGCTGATTTCCTGCGTGTCCGGGTGGTAGAGCCCGATCAGGAAATTCTCCGCCACCATCAGCTCGCCGACGATGCGGTGCAGGCTGGCCGACAGCGTGGCGGTGTCGAGCGCCTGCGCCGACAGGTTGGCGATCTGGTACAGCGCGTGCTGCACCTGCTCGGCGCGGCCGCGTTCGGCCACCTCGATCGCCAGCGCGGCGGTGCGTTCCTTCACCGCCCGTTCGAGCCGGTCCATGCTCTGCATCCCTTGCAGCGCGTTCGAGACGTGGTTGGCAATCTGCGTAAACAGCGCCTGGTCTTCCGCGCTGTAGGTGACGTCCCTGGTATAGCTCTGGATGACCATCGCGCCCAGCGCCTGCTGGTGCCGGTCGAGCAGCGGCACGCCCATCCAGTGCTCGGCGGCGCTGCCATGGCCCCACTGCATGCCTTCGCGGTCGCGCGCCTCGAAATCGTCGGCCGTGATCATCAGGCGCTGGCGGTTCACCACCACCCACGAAGTGGGCGACTGCTCCGGCGCGGCCAGGGCGACGCGCTGGCCCGGGGCCGGCACCTCGTTGTCGATTTCGTCGACGAAATACGGAAAATGGATGGTGCCGCCCTCGCGGTCGCACAGCGCCACATAGAAGTTGGCCGCGTACATGATGCGGCCCAGCGCGCGGTGGACGGCGCCGATGAAATCGGTGATATCGCTGCAGCTGGTCGACAACTGCCCGATTTCGAGCAGCATCGACTGGACGGCTTCCAGCCGGTCGAGACGTTCCATGGCTTCCCCTGACAATTCGAATTAGTGCACAGGGGAAATATTAACAGTTCGGGCCGGCTGGCCGTAGCCCTATTGGCCAGATTGTGGCTTTTCGGGCATCAAGCGCGCGGGGCCTTGAAGTCGGCCTCGATCCAGGCAATCGCCGACGACTGCGTCAGCTTGAAGCTGGCCGGCACCCGCACCCTGGCTACCTGCTCGCTCATGTCGTCGGTGGCGGCCAGCATTGCGTACGGATCGTCGTCGTCCGGCACGATATCGAGCGTCACCTTCAGGTTGCCGCTCTTTTCGGTCCACACATGCAGGTTCTTGTGCAGGATCGCGTGCAGGTGCTGCTCGTGGCGGCGGATCACCTCGGACGCAGTCTTGACCAGCGTGTGGAAGGCATTCACGTCGAGCGGCTTCGGGTTTTTCTTGTCGCGGCCCATGGTCCAGGGGCCGACCAGCGCCGGTTCCGGTTCGCCGTCCTTGATCATGGCCACCGCCCAGCCTTCGTCGTCTTCGTTCTTGATCACGCGCGCGGTCCAGCCGTTGCCCTGCCACAGGCGGGGTTGCTGCACCAGGGCGTCTGGGTCTTCTTCGTGTTCGTGTTCGATGTTGTCGTTCATGTCGTGTTTCCTCGTGCTCCCGTGACGTCAAGCCGAGATCATAGAGGAAACCGGGCGCGCAAAGCAGTTCGGTAGCCGACTGCCTGGCGCGCCGCATCAGGCAATGCGCGGAAAGCGCCAGTCCGGGTGGCCGGGTGGCCGTGTCGGCGGCCTCCCGGGCGTGGGCCACGGTTCGATGGCCGGCGCTGGCGCGTCGCGGCTGAACGGATCGATAATAATCGGCGGAATGGCCGGCGGCGCCGATGGCGGACTTTTCAAGCCACCGCTGGCCGCTGCGGCCAGGTGGTCCCCAAGATGGTAAACAAGAGCATGCATGCGATCCTCCTATGACGGAGCGGTCTCTCAGTATAGGCAAGCAGGCCACGATTGCAATGCCAGACTGGCCAGTGATTCCCCGCTGCGCGCTGCCGGCCTTATCGGCCATGGGCGCGTCCCGGTGCGCGAAAGATGCAGCCTGTCGCAATCCGGTGGCTGCGGCCGGGGCGTGAGCCTACAGTGCATGCATTGCCAGAACCCGACAACATCGACCCGACGAGGCCCGCCATGAAAAAACTTGCACCGTATGTCATCCTTTTCCTGTTTGCCTTGCTGCTGTGGGAAATTTCCAGCGACGCCAGCCAGTTCATGACCGTGGACCTTGGCGGCGAGCACGTCGGCGGCCCGCTCGGCGCCTTGCTGGCGCTGCTGCTTGCCGGCGGCGGCGTGATCATTGGTGGTATCGCGATGCTGCTGGTTGGCGTGCTGCTGGCCGTGGTGTTCGCCGGCGTTGGCATCATGGTGCTCGGTGCACTGGGCGTAGCGGCGGTCGCGCTGGTGCTGGCGCTGTCGCCGCTGCTGCTGCCCCTGCTGCTGCCGCTCGCACTCATCTGGTTCTTGCTCAGCCGCCAGCGCCGGGCGCGCCTGGTGCAGCCGGCTGCATAGGTGCGGTTCAGCGCCAGTAAGGCCGGGGACATCCGGCCGTATTTTGCGTGGTGCACGATTTTCCCGGTTTGCGCCGCTTTCCCTTCCAGCCCATGTAGAATTGAACCATGGTTAATGTGGAAATGTCGCTAAGGCGCGCATGCATCTATCAACACCCGCACCTTCACCTGCTGTCCGTCCCTATCCGCTGGCACGGCTGGCGGTCGTCACGGCCGGGCTGATCGTTACGCTCGGACTGGTGACCGCATCGATGCTGCACGCAAGCTACAACGATGCACTGCGTGACCAGCAGGTTACCTTGCGCAACATGGCGATTGCCTTTGCGGCGCAAACCACGGGCGTGGCCCAGGCCATCGACAGCACCGCCCAGCGTGCAGCCACGCTATACCGTGCCCGCGGTTCGGGAGTCCTGACACCGGGATTCCTCGAAGAACACGCCGGCCTGGCCCACCCCTACCTGATGCGCGTCATGCTGTTCGACGCCCAGGGACGGGTCGCCGCCAGCGTGGCGCCCACCAACGCCTTGTTCAGTCTGCCGCCTCCGGCAGCGCCGCCGGTCAATGGCGACGCGCCCCAGGTCACGATCAGCGACGTCAACCGCGCCACCGGCCACGGCATCCTCAACTTCGGGCGCGTGGTGCGCGATCCGACTGGCCAGCATGCGGGCATCGTGGCGGCCCAGGTCGACTCGGCGCGGTTCGAGCGACTGTATCGTCTGGTCGAACTCGGCGAAGGCGGATCGGTCACCCTGCTGCACCTGGACGGCACCATGCTGATCCGCGGGCCGGGCTTTGCGCAGGGCATCGGACGCTCGTTCGCCCATACCCCGCTGTTCCAGGAACACCTCAAGCGTGCCAGCCGCGGTACCTTCGCAGCTACCAGTCCCATCAATGGCAAGCGTGGCCTGTATGGCTACGATACCGTGGAGGGCTTCCCGCTGGTCATCATCACCGGCATGGCACGCGAGGTCGCCCTGCAATCCTGGTACGAGCGCCTGTGGATGGCGCTGGCATTCTACGTGCTGCTGGCCGCGCTGCTGTCTTTTCTGGCCTGGCGCGTGGCGCGCGACTCGCGCCGCCAGTTTCGCCTGATCGAACTGGTGTCGGCCAGCGAAGCGCGGCTGGGCAAGCGCTTCGACTACCTGGCCTCGATCGTCAACGCGGTCGGCGCCCCGATCTGGGTGCTCGACAGCGCGCGCCGCATCGTACTGGCCAACGAGGCTTTCGCGCGGCTGGTCGGACGCCCCACCGAGTCGCTGCCGGGGCTGGCGGAAAGCCAGGTCTTCGATAGCACCGACGACGAGCGCGAGCGGCGCTACGACACCGTGCTGGCGCAAGGCATCAGCCTGGACGCGGCAGGGTCGATACGCGACGGCAGCGGCGAAACCCGCACCGTGATCCAGCTGACCACGCGGCTGGCCAGCGAAGATGGCAAGGCGCACCTGGTCAATGTGCTGACCGACATCACAGAGCGCGAGCGGGCCGAGGCAAGACTGGCCTGGCTGGCAGAATTCGATCCATTGACCGGGCTGCCGAACCAGTCGCAATTCTGGCGCCTGCTCGACGCGAGCATCGCCAATGCGCAGGCGGAAGGACGCCAGTTGGCGGTGCTGGCACTGACGCTCGAACGCCTGCATGAAATCGTCGACCTGCTGGGCCACGACGCGGGCGACCGCGCGCTGCGCCAGGCCGCCGACCTGCTGCGCGACACCTGCGCCGACGCCGCCGTGGCGGCGCGCATCCGCGGCGCCGAATTTGCCCTTGTGCTCGACGCCGGCGGCGGGCGCCCGGCGCTGGAGCGCTTCGCACTGACGCTGCATACGCTGATGGCGGGGCCACTATGCGTCGACGGCCACGATTTTTTCCTCAATCCGGTGCTCGGGGTGGCGCTGTTCCCGCAAGATGGCCACAACGCCGACGAGCTCTATCGCAGTGCGCAGAGCGCCTGCACCGGCGCCGGTGTCGAGGTGGACGAGGCCATCCACTTCTTCTCGGCCGGCATGTACACCGAACTGGGCCGGCGCCTGACGATCGAAGCGAACCTGCGGCGCGCCCTCGAGCGCGGCGAACTGCGGCTGGTGTACCAGCCGAAAGTCACCGTCCAGCAACAGGACGTGGTCGGATTCGAAGCCTTGCTGCGCTGGACCAGCCCGGCGCTGGGCGAGGTTGCGCCGGCCCAGTTCATCCCGATCGCCGAACGTACCGGCTTGATCATTCCGATCGGGGCCTGGGTGCTGGAAGAAGCCTGCCGCCAGGCCGGCGCCTGGTCGGAGCAGCTGGGGCGGCCGGTGAAGGTGGCGGTCAACCTGTCGCCGCGCCAGTTTTACCAGAAATCGCTGCTCGAGACGATCGGGCGCTGCCTGGCGCAGTACCGGCTTCCGGACGGCACCCTGGAACTGGAAATCACCGAAACCGCCTTGATGAGCCGCGAAAAGGAAGTCGACATACTGATGCACGACATCCGCGCGCTCGGCGTCGACCTGTCCATCGACGACTTCGGCACCGGTTATTCGAGCCTGGCCTACCTCAAGCGCTTCCCGGTGTCGCGCCTGAAGGTCGACCGCGCCTTCATTCGCGACCTCGACCGCGACGAGGACAGCGCCGCGATCGCGTTGTCGATCGTCAACCTGGCGCGCGGGCTCAAGCTCAAGGTCGTGGCCGAGGGCGTGGAAACCCAGGCCCAGCTCGATGTGCTGCGCGGCATGGCCTGCGACGAATACCAGGGCTTTTTGTTCAGCAGGCCGCTCGAACGCGAGGCGGTGCTGCCGCTGCTCCAGGGCGGCCAGCCAGGGCCGTCATGAGCGACCGGCTGGCGCCGCTCAATCCTTGCCGGCCACGTACTGCGCATACCCACGCGCCCTGAGCGCGCAGGCCGGGCAGCTTCCACAGCCATGCCCCCAGGAATGCGCCGCGCCGCGTTCGCCCAGGTAGCAGGTGTGGGTATCGAAGCGAATCAGGTCCACCAGCGCTTCGCCGCCGCAGTCGTGGGCCAGCTGCCAGGTCTGCGCCTTGTCGATCCACATCAGCGGGGTCTCGACCTTCAGGCGCGTATTCATGCCCAGGTTCAGCGCCACCTGCAGCGCCTTCATGGTGTCGTCGCGGCAGTCGGGATAGCCCGAAAAGTCGGTCTCGCACATGCCGCCCACCAGCACCGTCAGGTCGCGGCGGTAGGCCACGGTGGCCGCCACCGTCATGAACAACAGGTTGCGGCCCGGAACAAAGGTGTTCGGCAAGCCGTTTTCTTGCATCGCGATCGCTACATTGCTGGTCAGCGCCGTGTCCGAGATCTTCGCGATCAGGGACAGGTCGATCAGGTGGTCTTCGCCCAGGCGCGCATCCCAGTCCGGATCGAGCGCGCGCATCCTGGCCAGCACCGTCGGCCGCACGGCCAGCTCGATCGCGTGGCGCTGGCCATAATCGAAACCGATGGTCTCGACGCGCGCGTAGCGCTGCAGCGCCCAGGCCAGGCAGGTGGCGGAGTCCTGGCCCCCGCTGAAAAGGACGAGTGCGGTATCTTGAGATGGCATGGCGATAGTCCGGAAAAATGATGGCGGCAAGCTGGGCAAGCGCGGATTCTGGCATAAAACAGCGCCCCGCGTGAAGCGGCGGGCACTGGACGGATGAGTTAAAACGTCCGTCATGGTTTTTGCCGATCCGTTAAGATTGTCATAAACCCACCCATCGGAGCGCCATGTCTGCCGCAAGATCGATTCCACGCCGTCGCCTGCGTCCCCTGCCCCGCCTCTTGATGGGCATCGGCGCATTGCTGGTGGCAAGTTCGCTGCACGCCCAGGGCATCGATTACCAGGTCCGCATCGACGCTCCGCGCCAGCTCGAGAGCCTGCTCGAAGACAATCTCGACCTGATGCGCTGGCGCGGCAATCCGAAGGTGGACATCGAGCAACTGCAGCGCCTGGTCAAGGAAGCGCCCGAGCAGGCCCGAACCCTGATCGCCACCGAAGGCTATTACTCGCCCAAGATTTCAGCCGGGCTCGATACCGCGGGCGGGCGCCCGGTCGCACGCCTGATCGTGGATCCGGGCGAGCCGGTGGTGGTCGGCGACGTCGACCTGGTGCTGCAGGGCTTTGCCGAACTCGGCGAGGGTGCCGCGCCGTTCGACGCGGACGCCCTGCGCAGCCGCTGGCAGCTGCCACCGGGCAGCCGTTTTCGCCAGGCCGACTGGGAAGACGCCAAGCGCGCACTGCTGCGCGAGGTGACGCAGGTGCGGTTTCCACGCGCGCGCCTGGTCGAAACCAGCGCCACGGTCGACCCGGAAGCGCGCAGCGCCGCGCTGCACGTGGTCATCGACAGCGGCCCCGAAATGCATTTCGGCGAGCTGCGCATCGATGGCCTGAAACGCTACCCGCGCGAAGTCATCACCAACCTGAACCGTATCGATCCGGGCGACACGTATAGCGAGGCGGCGCTGCAGGGGCTGCAGGCGCGCCTGCAAGACACCGGATATTTCAGCACCGTAGAGGTATCGGTCGACCTGCGCGCGGTGCTCAATGCCGAACTGAAAGAACTCAAGGAAGGCGACGGCGATCCGGATGGCGACCCCACCACGCCCGAAGCACCCACCGGCGTGGCGGCGGACGGCCCTACCGTGCTGCCGGTGCTGGTACGGGTCACCGAAAACCTGCAGAAGAACGTCGAAGTCGGCGTCGGCTTCTCGACCGACACCGGCGCGCGCCTGAGCGCAAGCTACGACGACCTGAACGTGTTCGGCAAGCGCATGAAGAGCGACCTGATCTACGAACAGAAGCGCCAGACCGTACGCACCGATTTCTATTGGCCGACCACCGCCAGTGGCTACAACGACAGCGTTGGCGCCGGCATCGAACGCAACGACGTGCGCGGCGAAATCACCACGCTGGCCACGGTCGCGGCGCGCCGCACCTGGGGCTCGCCGTTGCTCGAGCGCAGCCTCACGCTCGAAGCGCTCATCGAAAAGCGCGAAGTGCCGCCGAACCCGGCCACCAGCACGCGCAGCCTGCCGCTCACCTACAGCCTGACCCGGCGCAAGCTCGACAGCCTGATCCAGCCGACCAATGGCTATGTGTTCCAGGGCCAGCTGGGCGGCGCCCTGCTGCCGATCCTGACCGACGAGAAATTCTTGCGCCTTTACCTGCGCGCCCTGATGTACAAGCCGCTCGGGCCAAGCGGCACCCTGGTGCTGCGCGGCGAGTTCGGGGCAGTCGCGGCCAAGGACAAGATCGGCGTGCCCAGCACCTTCCTGTTCCGTGCCGGCGGCGACCAGTCGGTGCGCGGCTATGGCTACCGCGAATTGGGCGTGCGCGAAAACGGCGCCATCGTCGGCGGCAAGTATCTGGCCACCGCCGGCGTCGAATACCAGTACTGGTTCCGTCCACCATGGGGCGTGGCGGTGTTCTACGACATCGGCAATGCGGCCGACAAGATCGGCGACCTGCAGCCGAAATCCGGCTTCGGCCTGGGCGCGCGCTGGCGCAGCCCGGTCGGACCGATCAACGTCGACCTGGCCTACGGCCATGCCGTGAAAAAAGCGCGCCTGCACTTCTCCCTGGGATTCACCTTCTGATGGCTACCAACGACACTTCCCCGGCGGTTGCGGGTTCTCCTGCCCCGGCACCCGGCCCCAAGCAGCGGCGCTGGCCGCGCCGCGTCGCCGTCGGCGTGCTCGTCACCACCGCGATCGTCGGTGGCACGCTCTGGTACCTGGGCCGCGAAAGCACGCTGCAAATGGTCGCGCAGAAGGTCGCCGCGTCCACCGGCGGCAAGCTGAGCATGACGGGCGTGTCCGGCTCGCTGTACGGCGCGATGTATATCGACCGCCTGACCTGGCGCACCGACGAGCAGGTGATTATTGTTAACAAGATCAACCTGGTGTGGTCGCCCCGGCAAATCATGTCGCGCGGCATCCTGATCGACAAGCTGCACGCGGCCAACCTGCGCGCCGAGACGCTCAAGCAAAGCACGGAACCGAGCACGATGCCACTCAAGCTCGAGGCACCGTTCGCGGTGTCGATTGTCGACGCGCGCCTGAACCGCGCGACCTTCGTCAACCAGGGCGCCGAGACGCATATCGACAATATCCGCCTGCGCCTCGAGGGCGGCAAGACCCGCTGGCAAATACGCGATGGCGCCGCCGTGACCCCTTGGGGCGACCTGAGCGCCGCCGGCAGCATCGGCGCCCAGCGTCCGTTCAAGATCGAGGCCAAGGTCGGCCTGAGCCAGTCGCAGGCCAAGGCCGGCGCCAGGGCCGCCCAGCTGAAGATCAAGGTCGGCGGCGACCTCGAAACCACTCTGGTCGACGCCGTGGGCGAGGCCGGGCGCGCCGTCGGCGAAGCGCATTTCGTGCTGTCGCCCTATGCCGCCATTCCACTGCGCTCGCTGCGCATCAGTGGCCGCAATGTCGATCCGGGCTTTTTCAATCCGTCGCTGCCGACTGCCGACCTGAGCTTTGCCGTCAATGGCCAGCTCGACGCCAGGCGCAATATCAGCGGCAAGGTAGACATTACCAACGACGGCCCCGAAGGCACGATCGACCAGCAACGCCTGCCGCTGCGCGCCATGCGCGGGCAGCTCGGCGGCAACCTCGATGCGCTGCAGGTGTCGAATGTGCTGCTCGACTTCGGCAAAGCCGGACAGTTCACCGGCAAGGGCGGCGTCGAGCGTGGCGCCGACGCGCAAGGCCTTGGCACCGCGCGCTTCACGCTGCACACTGACCGCTTCGACCTGAAGCAGATCCACTCCAGCCTGAAGCCGACCCGTATCCGCGGCGACATTCAGGTGACCAACACCGGCCAGACGCAAACGCTGCAGGCCAACCTGGTCGACCAGGGCCTGCGCCTGGCGGCACTGGCGACCCTGGAGAACAACCTGGTCACGCTGCGCGAAGGCCGGTTATCCAGCGGCAGCAGCAGCGTCGACCTCACCGGCAGCATGAACCTGCTGGAAGACAAGGCCTTCAAGGCCAGCGCCAGCGCCAGCCGCTTCAACCCGGCCGCCTTTGGCGACTACCCGCAGGCCGACATCAATGCCAGCGTCAACCTGGCCGGCGCCCTTGCCCCTACGTGGCGCGTTGATGCCGACTTCGCGCTGCGCCGCAGCCGTCTGTTCGACCAGCCGCTGTCGGGCCAGGGCAAGCTGCGCGCCACTGCTGCGCGCATCAGCGGCATCGACGCCGACCTGGCCCTGGGCCAGAACACGGTAGCCCTGGATGGCGCCTTTGGCGGCAGCGGCGACCGCCTGCAATGGCGCGTGGACGGCCGCCAGCTGGCGGCGGTGCGCAGCGGCCTGTACGGCGCGGTGGTCGCCAACGGCGTCGCCACCGGCAGCATGCAAGATCCGCGCACCACCTTCGAGCTCGATGCAAAGGGTCTGGGCTGGGTGGCGGCGCAGCGCAAGGACGCTGGCGGCAGCTTGAGCGCCAAGGGCGAAGCCTGGCTGGCCGGGCCGGAAGGCGCGCGTGCGGTCGAGGCCAAGCTGACCGGCAGCGCCCAGCGCTTCAACCCGGCTGCCTTCGGCTCGCCGCTGGCCGGCTCCATCAACGCCAATTTCAGCGGCAGTGGCCGCGGCGGCGCCGACTGGCGCGCCGCGCTTGATCTGCGCGTGCAGGATTCGACGCTGTCGAATTCGCCCCTGTGGGGTCACGCCCGGCTCACGGCAGACCGCCGCCACGTGTCGAATGCCGATATCGACCTGCACGTGGGCGCCAACGTGGTGGCGGCCAAGGGCAGCTTCGGCCTTGGTTCCGACCAGCTGGCCTGGCGTATCGACGCACCGCAGCTGGCGGCGCTCGGTCCCGACTACGGCGGCGTGCTGCGCGGCCAGGGCACGCTGTCGGGCACCATGGACACCCCCTCGCTCAGCGCCGCGCTCGAGGGCCAGAACCTGCGCCTGCTCGGCACCCACAACATCCGTTCGCTGCGCGCCAACGCCAACCTCGGCTCCGGCCGCGGCGCGCGCGACGCGCTGGCCAGCGACATCCAGATCACCGGC
Source organism: Massilia sp. H6 (assembly GCF_024802625.1). Classification (NCBI taxonomy): domain Bacteria; kingdom Pseudomonadati; phylum Pseudomonadota; class Betaproteobacteria; order Burkholderiales; family Oxalobacteraceae; genus Massilia; species Massilia sp. H6. Next base: position 792,535 of record NZ_CP103371.1, on the reverse strand, counting down.
TATGTCAGCGGCGAAACCCGGGTGGCCTCGGCCAGCTTGACCACCGAAGGCACGCGCGGTGCCCACACCTTGCGCGCCAGCGCCAAGGGCGAAGCCTTCGACGCCAATCTTGCGCTGCGTGGCGCCCTGGCGGGCGATACCTGGAACGGCACCCTGGCGACGCTGCAGAACCGCGGCCGCTACGCCATGGCGCTGCAGGCGCCGGTGCCGCTGCGCATCGGCGCCGCCCCTGGCAGCGGCATCATGGGCCTGGCCAAGCCGGAACGGGTTGCCTTCAACGGCGCCGTGGTCAAGCTGGCCTCGGGCAGCGTCACGGTCGAGTCGCTGGTCAAGAACGGCGCGCGCTGGGCCAGCCGCGGCCACGCCGACAACGTGCCGCTGACTTACCTGGCGCAGTTCTCGCCGGCGATCCGCGAGAACACACGCGGCGACCTGACCCTGGGCGCCCGCTGGGCGCTCGACCTGCGCACCGCCAGCGCCACCGGCGGCGCTCCCGCGCTCGACGGCATGGTCGAGGTGTTCCGCGAAAAGGGCGACGTGATCGCCGGCGGCGACAATCCGGTGCCGCTCGGCCTGCGCCAGTTCGATGCCCGCGCCGATGTCGAGGCAGGCACCCTGCGCATGCGCGTCAACCTCGACGGCACCCGTACCGGCAGCGCCAACCTGGACGCCACGGCCCAGCTGTTGCAGGGCCGCCTGGACCGTGACAGCCCGCTGCGCATGAGCGCCAACGCCAACATGGCATCGATTGCCTGGCTGGCCCCGTTCGCCGGCCAGCCAGGGCTGGAACTGGACGGCGCACTGCGCATGGCGCTCACTGGCACCGGCACCATCGGCACGCCGCGCCTGAGCGGCAGCGTCACCGGCGACAAGCTGGCCGTGCGCTGGGCCGAACAAGGCGTGCGCTTGCACAGCGGCGAGTTGCGCGCCCAGCTCGCAGGCGACGAACTGCAACTGCAGCGCCTGTCGTTCCAGGGGCGCCAGGGCAGCGCATCTGCCGCAGGCTTCCTGCGCTTCTCCGACGGGCTGGCGGCGGCCAACCTGAAGGTCACGGCGGACAAACTCGAAGTGCTGTCGCGTCCGGACCGCACCGTGGTGGTCAGCGGCAATGCCGATCTGGTCCGCGACGCCAGCCAGTTCACGCTGGACGGCAATGTCCGCGTCGACCGCGCACTGATCGAATTCGCCCCCCAGGGCCGCCCGACGATGTCGGACGACGTCATCGTGCTGGGCAAGGGTGGCGCCAAGCCAGTGCCGTCGAACAAAGAATCCGACATGCCCCTGTCGATCAACCTGCGGGCCGACCTGGGCGAGGCGTTCCAGCTGCGCGGCATGGGCATCGACGCCAGGCTCGCCGGCAATGTGCGGGTGCGCAAGGTCGGCGCCTCCGCACCGCGGGTCAACGGCACGATTCGCGCCGTGGAGGGCAACTACGCGGCCTATGGCCAGAAGCTGGCGATCGAGCGTGCCGTCATGACCTTCAGCGGCGCCTACGACAATCCTTCGCTCGACATCCTGGCAGTGCGCAAGCGTGCACCAGGCGAACAACTGTCGCAATCGAATGTCGAAGCCGGGGTGCAGGTGCGCGGCACTGCCCAGTCTCCGCAAGCCCGGCTGGTCTCGACGCCCAACGTACCGGACAGCGAGAAGCTGTCGTGGCTGGTGCTCGGCCATGGCATGGAAGGCACCAGCGGCAACGAGAAGGATATCTTGACGGCCGCGGCGGCTGCGCTGCTTGGCGGCAAAGGCGGTACCGGCGGCTTTACGCAAAAACTGGCAAGCTCGCTCGGCGTCGACGAAGTGGGGCTACGTCAGGCTACCGGCAACGGCAGCGGCCTGGAAAATACGGTCGTCACGGTAGGCAAGCGCATCTCGTCGCGTGCCTATCTCAGCTTCGAGCAAGGCACGAGCACGGCCTCGAGCCTGGTGCGCTTGCGCTACAAGCTGACCCCGAGGATCTCGCTGCAGTTCCAGACCGGCACCAACACCGCGCTCGACATCCTGTACTCGTGGGCCTTCGACTAAGCTAAGAACCTATCCCAGTAGGTTCTGAGACTTAGCGCTGCGCGGCCGGTAGCGACGCCGCAGCCGCGGCGCCGACCTGCTGCAGATGCTGCAAAAAAGCGGTGGCCACCGGCGAGAGCTTCTTGCCTTTGCGGTACAGGGTCCACCAGCAGGACTGTACCGGAAACGCTTCGACCCGCAACACGGCCAGTCCTTCCGCGCCGGGATCGTCGGCCAGCGCGTGGCGCGAGACCACCCCGACGCCCAGGCCGGCGGCCACCGCCTGCTTGATCGCTTCGTTGCTGCCCAACTCCAGGCGCAGGTCGGGCTTGAATCCCAGCGCCTTGAAATGCTGGTCGCAGGCCAGCCGGGTGCCCGACCCCGGTTCGCGCAAGATAAAGCGCAGCGGGGCCAGCTCGGCCAGGTTGATGCGTCCGGCGCTGGCCAGCGGATGCGCGGCGGCAGCGACCAGATCGAGCGGATTGGCCAGGAAGGTATGGCGCTCCAGCTCGAGGTCGTCGGGGGGCATCGACATGATGTAGAGATCGTCGAGATTCTCGCGCAGGCGCCGCACCACGCCATCACGGTTGAGCACTTCGAGGGCGACGTCGATCTCGGGATGCGCCGCGCAAAAGGCGCCGAGCAGCCTGGGGACGAAGTATTTCGCGGTGCTCACCACCGACACCCGCAGGCGGCCCCGGGTCATGCCCCGGAGGCCATCGACCTGCTGCTCGAAGGCCGACCATTCGTCGAGCATGGCGCGCGCGGTGGCGGCCAGCGCTTCCCCGGCGGCGGTCAGGTACAGGCGCTTGCCGACCTGCTCGTAGAGCGGCATGCCGACGCTATTGGCCAGCTCGCGCAGCTGCATCGAGGCGGTTGGCTGGGTGACGTGGCAGGCACGGGCGGCAGCCGTCACGCTCAGGTGCTGGGCAAAGGAGAGAAACAGGCGTAATTGACGGAAAGTCGCACTCATAGAGTTTTGTCTATTCAACGCATCATAATAATCGATTTTTCTTTATACGCTCCAGCGTTTAGCATGCAGGTCCCCTTGTTGAGGACGTCTCCATGCACAGTTTTCTTGATCCTGCCATCCTGTTTTTTGCATTCGGTATCCTGGCCGGCTGTGTAAAGTCGAATCTCGAAATTCCCCAGCCGATTGCACGTTTCCTGTCGCTTTACCTGCTGATGGCGCTCGGCTTGAAGGGCGGCTTTGCGCTGGCGCAATCTGGTTTTACCACTGAAATTGCAGCCAGCCTCGGCGCTGCGGTCCTGCTCGCGATCGTGGTGCCCATGATTGCCTGGCAAGTGTTAAAACGCCTGGTGCCGCCCTTCGATGCCGCGGCCGTGGCCGCTACCTATGGCTCGGTCAGCGCCGTCACCTTCATTACCGCCACCCAATACCTTGACGTGCAAGGCATCGCCTACGGCGGGCACATGGCAGCGGCGATGGCGCTGATGGAGTCGCCCGCCATCGTGATTGCCGTGGTGCTGGCCAATACCCTGCGCCAGTCCGCCGGCGCGCCGGTCGTGCTGGCCTCGGGCAATACGCTGGCGCTGGCAGGGCCTGCCGCCGGCACTGGTACCGGTACTGGTACCGGCCTGGGCAAGATCCTGCATGAGTCGTTCACCGACGGAACCCAGTTGCTGCTGCTCGGCGCGATGGCGGTGGGACTGTTGACCGGCGAGGCCGGCAAGGAGGCCATGGCGCCGTTCTCGATCGACCTGTTCAAAGGCATGCTGGCGTTCTTCTTGCTGGACATGGGACTGCTGACCGCGCGCAATCTCGGCAAGCTGCGCGGCCAGTCGCGCTGGCTGCTGGCCTACGCGGTGGGCGCGCCGGTAGTGCATGCCGGCCTGGCCATGGCGCTGGCCCTGCTGCTGGGCCTGACGGCGGGCAATGCCGCCCTGCTGATGGTACTGGCCAGCAGCGCGTCGTACATCGCCGTGCCGGCGGTGCTGCGCCATGCGATTCCGGAAGCGAACCCGGCGGTCTATTTCAGCATGTCGCTCGGGATGACCTTTCCGTTGAACATCCTGCTGGGCATTCCTGCCTACACCTGGGTCGCTGGCGCGGTACTGGGATGACGCTCAGCACAACACGCTAGGCTTGGGATCGGGCACCGGGTCTTCGTTGGACGGCGTGTGGCCATGGCCCGGCGGGTGGTGCGGCTGGGGCATGTCGAAGGGCTGGGGCGCCGGTTCTTCGATCGGGGCCGGGTCGGGCGCGCGGTGCGCGTGTATCGAAACAGGCGCAGGGAAATTCGTCGACTGGGGGGCATTCATGGCAGGCACTCCTCTTGGATAGCGGAGTGACAACCTTATCATGATGCCGTCCGCGTGGCCCGCTCCATTACAATGGCGGCCCCGACTCTTTTTTACGCACCATGGACCTTTCGATCACTACCCTCGCCCTGCTCGTGCTGGCCCCGCTGCTGGTGTGGCGCGTGTACACCCGCATCAAGGCCCGCATGACGCGGCAGCGCTCGATCGTCTCGCGCCACTACACGGGCGTTCTGGTGTTCGGCGCCATGATCGCGGTGCCGGCTGCGCAGCTGCTCGCGCAGCCCTACAGCCTGGGCGCCCTCGCGGTTGGCACCGTATTTGGCATCGGCTGGAGCATATGGGCCTTGAAGCGCACGCGCTACGAGGACACCCCGCAAGGCTATTTCTTTACCCCGGCCGCACGCCTGGGCATCCTGATGGCGATGGTGCTGGTAGCGCGCGTACTCTACATCGGCGTGGAAATCTATGCCAACCAGGGCAAGGGCATTCCAGCGCCCAGGCTGACCGACAGCCCGCTGACCATGCTCTGCGTGGGGCTGACGGCCGGTTATTTCGGCTACTACTCGGCGGGCCTGCTGCGCTGGCGGCGCAGGCTGCGCAAGGCGCTCGACCACAGCTGAGCCGGCCCGTCGCGGCGAGCCCGTCGCATTACACGAACAGTTCGTCGCGCGCGAGCGCGCTGATCGCCAGCGTGGCCGGATGGCGCATGCGGCGCTCGGTACTGAGCGCATAGACCTGCTCGATGACGGTGTCGACCTGGCCCAGCACCACCACCCCGTACTGCCGGCATATTTGCGGTGCGATCACCGTGGGCGCGAAGAACACCCCTGTGCCCGATTGGCCGAAGGCTTTCATCATGGCGCTGTCATCGAACTCTCCAACCACATCTGGATGGACGTCGATGTGCTCGAACCAGCGCAGCAGGCGCTGGTGGATGGCGAAATCCTCGCCCGGCAAGAGCAGCGGCGCTTCGTTCAGGCAGGCAGGAAATGCCGGGCCGAGCCGGTCGGCGAGCGCGGGCGTGGCGAACGCGCTCATCGTGCTTTGCCCCAGCAGGTGGCTATAGGCGCGCACGCTGAACTGAGGCGGAATCGGGCGATCGGCAATGACCAGGTCGAGCCGGTGCACCGCCAGCTCGGCCACCAGGCTGTCGAGCCGGCCCTCGCGGCAGATCAGCCTGACCGGTTCGCTCAACGCCAGGGCCGGCTGCACCAGTTCGCAGACAATCAGCTTGGACACCGAGTCGGCGCAGCCAACCCGAAACGACATCGCCGTCGTCAAGTCCTTGTCGCGCACCAGCTCCAGCAGGGCGTCACCGGTAGTAAAAATCTCTTCGGCGTAGCGTGCCACGCGGCGCCCGGTATCGGTCAGTTCGAGGTTGCGCCCGGCGCGCCGGAATAGCGTTACGCCCAGGCTCTCGCCAAATTCGCTCAGCTGCCCCGAGATCGATTGCGGCGTCAGGTGCAGCTGGGCTGCCGCCTTGGCGATGCTGCCGGTCTTGGCCACCATCCAGAAATACCGCAAATGTTTATAGTTGAGTGTTGCCACGCACATTCCATTCATCGAAAAATTGGATGTGAATATACTTTAGATGCGAATTGTACGATGCATTCGTGCTGGTTATAGTGGAGCTTCATTTCAACGGGAGATCTCCATGCGTATCGCGATTCAAGCAAACGGCTTCGACATGACGGCAGCCCTGCACCAGTACACCGAGCAACGGGTATCCACCGCGCTGGGCTGGGCTCGCCTGCATATGCGCAAGCTGGCGGTGTCCTTGTCCGACGTCAATGGCCCGCGTGGTGGCGTCGACAAGCGCTGCAAGATCCAGGTCCAGCTCGACAGTGGCCGCGAGGTCATCATCGACGAGTGCGAGGCCGACCTGTACGCGGCCATCGACCGCGCCGCCGAGCGCGCCGATCGCGCCGTGGTACGGTCGGTAGAGCGCACCCGGAAATTCACCCACGAGCGCATGGCTGCACCCGTCCAGAACCTGGATGACACAGACGACACCGAGGTCAACGTCACCCTGTCCACCGATGAGCAAGGAGAGCCTCGATGAACGGATTGGAAACAATTGCAAGTGGCCCGATCTGGGCCGGCTTCGTCGGCTTTGTGCTGGTCATGCTGGCGCTCGACCTGTTCGTCTTTGGCGGCAACAAGGCGCACAAGGTCAGCGTCAAGGAGGCCGGCATCTGGTCGCTGGTCTGGGTCAGCCTGGCGCTGGCCTTCAACGCCGGCCTGTGGTGGTACCTGAACGGAACGGTCGGTTCAGCGATTGCCGACCAGAAGGCGCTCGAGTTCTTCTCGGGTTACCTGATCGAGAAGGCGCTGTCGGTCGATAACGTGTTCGTGTTCTTGCTCATCTTTACCGCTTTCCAGGTTCCGCAGCAATACCAGCGACGGGTCCTGATCTACGGTGTACTGGGTGCGATCGTCATGCGTGCCGTCATGATCAGCGCCGGCGCCTGGGTGGTCAGCGAATTTAGCTGGGTGTTGTATATCTTCGGCGCCTTCCTGCTCTACACCGGTATGCGCATGCTGGTGGCGGTGGACCAGGAACCCGACGTGGCGAACAATCCGGTACTGAAGTTCGCACGCAGGCATTTAAAGGTCAGCGACGACGACCATGGCGAGAAGTTCTTCGTCACCAAGTCGGGGGTGCGCTATGTCACGCCGCTGTTCCTGGTACTGATCCTGATCGAGGTGACCGACCTGGTCTTCGCGGTGGATTCGATCCCGGCGATCTTCGCGATCACGACCGATCCCTTCATCGTGTTCACGTCGAACATGTTCGCGATCCTGGGCTTGCGTGCGCTGTACTTCCTGCTCGTTGACGTGGCTGACCGCTTCCACCTGCTCAAGTATGGCCTGGCGATGGTGCTGACCTTCATCGGTGTCAAGATGCTGATCATGCCGTGGTACCACGTGCCGGTGCAGGCTTCGCTGACGATCGTGGCCGTGCTGATCGCCGGCAGCTGCATCGCCAGCCTGATCGTGACACGCAAGGACGGCGGCAAGTAAGCCGTAGGTGGATAGGACCAAGGGCTGGGTACTGTGTCGAACAGAACCCGGCCCTTCAAGCTGTCAGATCCCTAGTACCATCCCCGCCGCACCGGCAAGCACCAGGCTGATCCCCCATGGCACGTCCAGGTTCAGCCAGGCGCGCCGCAGCAAGCGTAGACCAAGATAGCGATATACGGCCCAGGCCATGCCGATCCCGGCGAAGATGGTCGCGACCGCATGTACCGCGGCCACCAGCAGCGCTGTACCCAGGTTCGCGCGCGCCAGGTAATCCATTACGGCGGCATGGCCTGCCTGCACCGCGCCTGCTTCCGGCGCTGTGCACAGTCCCAGCATGAAGGGCACCAGCATCAGGCCCGCCCCATGCGCAGTGGCCATCAGGAACGACCACCACGCAAGCCGGGTGGGCGCAATGCGTGCCAGCAAGCGGGGATGCCGCCGCTTCACCAGCTTGAAGACGCCGAACAGCAGTACCAGCGCGCCGGCACCGATGCGTATGGCGCGGCTCCATTCCACATACCAGCCAAGCCAGGCGAATGGCAGCAGCACGATGGCGGTTGCCATGAAATGCCCACCGCCGAGGGGCAGCACAGTGGCAAAGACGGCGCTGGCCCGGCGCGCGGCCATGCCATTGGCGACCGCCAGCGGCCATCCCATGGCCGGGTTGACGCCGTGGTACAGGCCCAGCCCGATCACGGTGAGCCAGAGTGCGGAGCTGTTCAAGCCGACGGATAGCAGAATGAATCGGTCGAGCAGTCGCCGCCTTGCAGGCGAACCTGGTGCGCCGCGTAGTCCGGCCCGAAGTCCACGTAGAACGCCGGGTCCAGTTCGATTCCACCGTTCGCGCCGACATGGCACATCAGCTGCACGCCGGGCACGCCCTCCGGATAAAACTGCGCGTCCCAACTGCTGTAGAGCGAATTGGTGAAATACACGCGCTTGCCGTCCCGGCTGATTTCGGTCATCTGCGGGCCGCCGCCATATGGCCGGCCGTTCGGATGGCGTGCATGCCGCGCAATGCCGCCGATACGTACGCTGCCGGTGAGCCTGGGCGCGAACGGATCGCTCACATCGTATTGCCGCAGCTCGCCGGTTCCCCAGCACGCCACATATAAAAAGCGGTCGTCGAGGGACAGGTCGATATCGCTGACCAGGGGCGGCACCGCGCCGAAGCCTTTGAGCAGCGCCGGAAGCTGGTCGGCATCGGCCGGCTCGGCCGGGATGGTTGCGGTCTTGCGGATATGGAAGCTGCCGTTTTCGCGCCACCAGGTCCAGATCGAACCTTCCAGGTTGGTGGTATCGATCACCACGCCCAGGAAACCGTACTCGCGCGTGGGATCGTGCGCCGGACGGACCTCGAGCGCCATCTGGTGGTGGGCGCCGAGGTCGATGGTCTGGACGTGCTTGCGCTCGCGCAGGTTCCAGAAATGCACCGAGTGGCCGTAGCGATTGGCGAGCAGGTCTTCGGCGACGATGCCGTGTTCGAACTGCGGCGGCAAGCCCCATTCGCTCGAGACCATATAGTCGCGCGGCAGGTTCCACCAAAAATCGTAATGCATTTTTTGCGGTCCGCGCTCGATCTCCCAGCGCCCCAGGATCTCGAAGCTTTCGCAATCCATGATGAAGACCCCTGGCGGCCCCTGCGTGCCGTCCGCCCCCGCCCCGCCCAGGGTGCTGATGTAGATGCCTTCCGGGCCGCAATGCACGGTGTGCGGACGCGAGTAGCCGGTCTTGCGCATCAGTTCTTCCGGCTCGATGGTCTTGACCAGGATGGGGTTTCTCGGATCGGGCTGGGTATCGACGATATAGATGCGCGATGAGCGGATCCCGGGAATGATGAGATAGCGGCGCTGCAGGTGCGCGTGGCCCGACATCGGCGACAGCGCCGAACTGCAGGCATTCCAGCCGAAATGATGGAATTCGTCGCCCGTATGCGGCATGACGAGCTGGCTGATGACCGTGCCATAGGTCGCGGATTGCGGATCGACGTCGATCACGGCCAGCGCGTCGGGCCGCGCACGGTCGGGCGACAGCAGCACCGTGTAGGCCAGTTGTTCGGGTTCGGCTTCCATTGCCAGCCGCGGCGATGGATGAAAGGTGGGATCGGGACGCAGGGTGTCCAGCATGGTGAGGGCCTCATTCAGGAGAGAAGCGACGTACCGGGATGGGTGTCGGCAGGATTGGCCGAACCATCGAGGCTGAGCGCTGGGCTCGACGCTGTCAACAAGCAATGCTGGCCCGGTTTGCCCGGGATCAGAGACGCGTTATCGGCGCAACGGCCGTCGAGCCAGTGGAGCCAGGCAGGGGAAGCGCTTCAGTAGAGGCACCGCGTGGCCGTCGGCGGCGGCATGATTCAGGGTACGGGAAGTACCATGACGTGAAGATAGCAGATCGTCAAGCTGGAAGTCTCACGAATCATTGCTGCGCATCGCATGAAAAGTCGTCCCTGGCCGACGGTGCCGGCACCTGCAAAAAGGGAGCCTTCCGGCTCCCCTGCTTCAAGCGGCTTTCGCCCCTTCTTTCCGGCGCTGCAGCACGAAAATTGGCTGCGCCCACTGCACGTCCTTCTTTTTCTTGCTGGTGATCAAGGTCAGTTCCGACGGGTCGTAGACGTCGGTATTGTGCGTCAGCGGCGTGGTCATCAGGTACTGCGCGTCGGTGTTCTTCAGGAACTCGCCGACCAGCTGGATGTTACGGATATCCAGGTGGGCGAACGGTTCGTCGATGAACACGAAGCCGCCCGAGCCTTCTTCCGACTTCAACAAGCCGATCAAGAGCACCAGCGACTTCATCACCTGCTGGCCGCCCGAGGCTTCGCCGTCGTTCATGCCGATCTGGTCCTTGCCGTCGAACTTGAAGCGCACGTGCAGGCCGGCTTGCGCCAGTTGCACGTCGTCGTTCTCCAGGCGCACCGGGTCGGCCTGGACGTCGATGCCGGCCAGTTCACCCAGGTCCTTGATGTTCTTCGAATAGGCCTTGATCGTGTAGCGCAGGCGCTCGATATAGGCGCCGCGCGCGTTGGCGGTGGCCTCGATGGCGCGGTTGTTCTGGTAGCGGCGTTCTTCGGTCTCGGACTGGCGGCCGCTGAGCTGGTCGTTCAGGCGGCCGTACTGGTCGATGACGGTAGCGTCCAGTTCCCAGTCTTCGCGCGCCAGCGCGTGCTCCAGCGTCGATACGCGCAAATTGACCTGGTGCGCGTTCTGGTGCTTGGCCACCAGCGCGCCGCGCCAGGCCGCGTTCTTCCAGTTCTGCGGCACATGGCGCCAGCTGCGGCGCAGGCCCAGCAGCGCCTTGGCGTGTTCGGCGCGCTGCTCGATGGTGCGGCGGTTATTCAGGCGCATGCCCGCTTCGGCTTCGGACAGCGCCATGCGCGCGTTTTGCCAGACCGTGTCGGCGCGGGTGCGCGCCACCGTCGCGTTCTTGGTCAGGGTCGACAGCTCGCCCAGGCGCGCACCCACTTCCAGGCGCTCGGCCTTGAGCGGAGCGATCGCGCGCAGCGCTTCTTCGAATTCGGCCTGGCGCGCCGCCAGCTCCTTGGCGGCGTCGACGCCGGCAATGCGGCCCTTGAGCGCACCGATCTCGCCTGCCAGCTTGCTGATGGTTAGCGTCAGTGCGTCTTCCTGTGCTTCCAGGTTGGGCAGCAGCTTCTGGATCGCTTCCAGGCGCTGGGTCTTGCCGGCCGAACCGAAGCGGTAGCGCGATGCTTCGACGAACAGCGAGCGTCCGCCGCGGCGTTCGCGGTGGTAGGCGTCCGGCGTGATCCACTCGTCGGCGCGGGTCTTGAAGCCTTGGTCGACCGAGTCGACGCGCTCGATGCGTTCGAGCTGGTCGATCAGCCAGCCAGGAGCCTTGCCCGAGAAGCGCACCACCGACAGCAAGCTGGCATCCTTGACCACCGGCGCCTCGACGCAATCGGGCACGATGAAGTGGCGGTAGCGCTCCTTCTCGGCCAGGCGGTAGGCCGCCGGCGCATCCTTGGCTTTTTCCAGCAACACCACCGAGGCATAGCCGCCCAGCACACCCTCGACCGCGCCCTGCCACTTGGGGTCCGTGACTTCGACGATATCCGACAGCATGGCGTGTGCGATGCCCTCGTCGCGCAGGGCGCGGCGCATCAGGCGCTGGGCTTCCGGTTCCGGCATCGCGCTCTTGCCCTGCAAGGCCGAGACGGTCGCCACTTCATGGGCGATCTTGGCGCCGATGGCGTCGCGCTTGCCCTTCTGCTTGGCCAGCTCGACTTCTTTTTCGTCGAGCTGCCTGGATACTTCGGCGATGTCGGCGCCGGCATCGAGCGAGAGCTTGTGCAGGCGTTCCTTTTGCTCGATCAGGCTTTCCAGCGGCTTGAGGCGGCGATTGACTTCGGTCAGGCGCACGGCCAGCTCATTGCCTTCTTGCTCCAGCTGGGTTTCCAGCTTCTGCGCCTCGGTCAAGGCGCGCTGCTGCGCCCCCAGCTGCTGGCGCTTCTCGGCCAGGATCGAGTCGGCCTGCAGCAAGGGCTTACGCGCCTCGCGCAGGGTGCGGCTGATGGCGCCGGTCTTTTCGCGCGCCTCGTGGTATTCCAGCGCCGGCAGCACTTCTACTTGCAGCTCGTGCTTTTCCTTGCTCAGGTCGGACCACTGGTGGTGGTTGGCCACGCGCAGGCGCAAGCCCTCGAGATTGATGCGCGAGGTTTCCAGCTCGGACTCGAAACGTTTCAGTTCGGTCTCGGTGTCGCGCTGGTGGCGCTTGGCTTCATCGTAGGCATCGAGCACTTCCTTGTCGCCGAAGACCTGGAACACCAGGTCAAGCAGCTGGCGCGGCGCATATTCGCACAGCTTGTCGGTCTCGCCCTGCTCCAGCGCCAGCACCTTCGACATGGCCGGCGACAGGCCGGCCGAGGCGAGGCGCTTGCGGTAGTTTTCCACGCCGAGCCAGTCGGTCGCTTCGGTGACTTCTTCGATGTCGACGTTCCCCGGGCGCATCAGGTACTGGCGCTTCCAGTCGCCGCCGTTCTTCTGGATCTGGCAGAACAGCGTGACTTCGTCGTCGGCAAAGAAGCCGGAGTGGCGGAACGGCCGGTTCGACAGCTGCTTGCCGACCGCCTTGTTGTCGACCACCGCGCGGATCCAGGCGCTTTGCTGGCCGGAGTGGCGCGCATAGTGCTTGTAGGTGCGGCCCATCGAGCAGTCCAGGCCGAACAAGGTGCGCAGCGCGTCGAGCAAGGTGGTCTTGCCCGAGCCGTTCTGGCCGGCGATCGTGATGATCTTGGCGTCGAGCGGGATGTTCTTGATCCGCTGCCAGTAATCCCAGTGGACCAGTTCGAGTGATTTGATGTGGAACATGGGCTATCTCAATTCAGGGGTTCGGTGCTGTCGCCGGTGTCGGCAGTGGCGTCGGCGATGGCATCGTTGGCGGCATCGCCCTCAAGCGGCACCCGGCGCGGGACGGCCGCCAGCGGGGCGCGCTTGAACACATCGGTCAAGGCGCCGTTGATGATGCGTTCCTTGAGTACATCGGTGTCCATCATCAGGTCGAGCAAGGGTCCTTCGAGGATGACGTCGCCGCGCCGCTCGATGAAGCCGAGCTTGGACAGCACACCCAAATTCATGTCCATCCGCGTCTTCTTGCCCAGCTTGTCGCCGAAGTCCGACAGCAGCGCGGTGTACGAGATGCCGATCGAGGTGTCTTCGGCGCGCGGGATCGGCGCATCTTTCTCGAACAGGTCGTTCTGCTCGTCGTTGATGGTGGTGTGGGTTTCCTGGCGCTCGCGCTTGGGCAGGATGATCTGCGCCCACAGCACCACCAGGAGCGCCACGCCGTCGCGGGTCAGGCCGAAGTTATTGTTCTGCCAGATGTCCTTGGCGCCGAAGATCTTCGGTTCGACATTGCGGTGCAGCGCGATCGTGACGTGGTCGGCGTAGACATTGTCGAGCAGCTTCATGCCGCATTCCAGCAGGCGCTTGTCCACTTCGATGCGGAACTGCTCGTCCGACAGCGCGCGCTTGACCATCTTGTCGTCGCGGCGCAGGGTCTGGTGCGTCAGCAGGCGCGCGATCAGGATTTGTGCATCGTCATTCATTGCTCGTAACGCTTTCAGGACTGGCTGGATCTGGATTCAGTGAGAGGGAGGCGATCGACATGGCCGCCACTTCCGGGTCGTCAAGGGCGATCATGTCGTCTTGCGTCTCGAAGCGCACCGGCAGGCGCGCCAGTTCGGCAGTCGCCCCCTGCAGGCTGGCCTCGGCGGCATCGCCCAGCAGCGGCAGCAGCGAGGCGCGGTAAGAGGCGACGGCGAAACTGGCCGGCAGCAGCGACTCGTGCAGGGCGACCTTCTTCGGACCGCTGTCCGAAAACTCGGGGAAGTTGCCCAGGTTGGCGAAGTCGGCCAGCTTGTTGATCCAGTCGTTGAGCTCCCCCTGCATTGCCGGGTTGTCGTTGATGCTCAGGGGAGCATCCTGGCCGGTCGGCAGGCCCTTGGGGCCGCTGGCAGTGACGCGTTCGAGCAGCAGTTCGGTTTCGGCGACGTCGATCATCTCGGCCGGGGTACCGAACAGCGGCACCACCGGGCGGTCGATCGCGTCCGACGCCAGGCCGGCCAGGTCGTCGTGGGCCAGCAGCCAGCGCTTGACGTCGGTGGTCGACAGGCCGGACTGGCCCAGGTGCACACGCTGGCGCTCGATCTGGTTCAGGGCGCGCGAGAACATGCCCTGCATGTTCAGCAGCGCGCTCTGGGCGCGGCCGATCGCCTGCGCCGCCTTGTGGGTGGCGGCATCGGCGCGCTCGTCCGAGGTAATCGCCCGCAGGATCACCGATCCCTTCTCGACCCAGTCGCAGGCCATGTGCCATTTTGCCTGCGAGGTGCGCAACTTGAATTCGGAGCCGGATGCGATCGCGTCGCGGAACTCCTCGGTCAGTTCCACCAGGCGGCCCAGCAGGTGCTTGAGTTGTTCCACCGTGATGCCGCCCACCGCCTGGGCGCCCGCCACCTGCGACAGCAAAAAGCCCATCTCGGCGTCGTCTTCATCTGGCTGGGCCAGTGCAATCAGGGTGTCCAGCGCGGACAGCACATTGCGCGCCAGTGGCGTGATGCGGTAGACCGCGGCCGGGGCATCCCAGGCCAGCAGGCCGTGGCTGCGCAGGCGGTTCAGCACCGTTTCCAGGCTCTCGGCGCTCAGGTAAGCCAGTTTATTGTTGATGTCGCCGCGCGAAAACGCCGGGCTGGCAGTGTCGCCAGCGAGCTCGCGCAGCACCAGCAGGCGCACCAGCACGCCATCCTGGGAGCCATGGAACAGCGCCGTGAACGCCGACAACATCGGCTGGGCGCGTTTGAGGTGATACACCTGCTCGATCTCGTCGGGCGCCACGCCGGGCTGGAAGTGCGCCTGCAGCGGGTCGTCTTCGGGGGGCAGTGCAAAGGTGTCCGGGACTAGCGCCGCGGCGGCCAGGGTGTCGATCATCGTGAATACCGTTCTTCATGCGGGGGCGGCTACACCTGTCAAGGCAGGCACGACCGGTCCGCGGGGGCGCCAGTATAACAGTTTAGGCTGGGCAATTCGGACTCTGGCGGTGCCTCGACAGTTGCCACATAGCGGAAATGACACACCCCATCACCCCACATTAATTGCAATAAATTCAATCAATTTCTTAGAAAAGCATTTTTACTATCAGCACTATCAATAAACACAATTGGATATACAGACGCTATTGCACTATGCTGGCCGGGACATTGCAGACCGAGACCAACCAAGGAGAGCGCAGCATGAGCAAGGACATGGATGTACCAACCGCCGAGCAGGAACTGACCTGCCCGATGGGCCACGGCAAGAAGCCAAGGCAGACGCGGACCAACGCCCACTGGTGGCCAGACCAGCTGAACCTGGGCGTGCTGCACCAGCATGCCAACCTGGGCGATCCGATGCTGGAAGACTTTAATTACCGGAAAGAGTTCCAGAAACTGGACCTCGACGCCGTTATTGCCGACCTTCATGCGCTGATGACCGACTCCCAGGACTGGTGGCCGGCCGACTATGGTCACTATGGCCCCTTCTTCGTGCGCATGGCCTGGCACTCGGCCGGCACCTACCGCATCTTCGACGGCCGCGGCGGCGCCCGCTCGGGCGAGCAGCGATTTGCACCGCTCAACAGCTGGCCCGATAACGGCAACCTCGACAAGGCGCGCAGGCTGCTGTGGCCCATCAAGCAAAAGTATGGCAAGCAGCTGTCCTGGGCCGACCTGATGATCTTGGCCGGCAATGTGTCGCTCGAATCGATGGGTTTCAAGACCTTCGGCTTCGGTGGCGGGCGCGAAGACATCTGGGAACCACTGCCGATCGACTGGGGTCCGGAATCGACCTGGCTGGGCGATGAACGCTACAGCGGCGAGCGCGAGCTGGCCAAGCCGCTGGCCGCGGTGCAGATGGGCCTGATCTACGTCAACCCCGAAGGCCCGAATGGCACGCCCGACCCGGTGGGCTCGGCGCGCGACATCCGCGACACCTTCGGCCGCATGGCCATGGACGACGTCGAGACGGTGGCGCTGGTGGCCGGCGGCCACACCTTCGGCAAATGCCATGGCGCCGGTCCCGCGCACCACCTCAGTTCGGATCCGGAAGGCGCCAACATCGAAGAGCTGGGCCTGGGCTGGAAGAGCGCCTACGAGTCCGGCATCGGCGCGCACGCCATTACCAGCGGACTGGAAGGCGCGTGGACGGCCACGCCTACCACCTGGGACATGAGCTACCTTGAAACGCTGTTCGGCTTCGAGTGGGAACTCACCACGAGCCCGGCCGGCGCGCACCAGTGGAAGCCGGTGGGCGATGCCGGTCGCAACGTGCCCGACGCGCATATTCCCGGCAAGCTGCACCAGCCGATGATGACCACGGCCGACCTGGCCCTGCGCTTCGACCCTGCGTATGAAAAGATCGCGCGCCACTTCCTGGCCAATCCGGCTGAATTTGCCGATGCCTTCGCCCGTGCCTGGTTCAAGCTGACGCACCGCGACATGGGCCCGAAGCTGCGCTATCTCGGCCCGCTGGTGCCCCAGGAAGACCTGCTCTGGCAAGACCCGATTCCGGCAGCGGACCACCCGCTGGTGGACGCGGCCGACATCGCGGTATTGAAAGACCAGGTACTCGCGTCGGGCTTGAGTATCGCGCAACTGGTGAAGGCGGCGTGGGCCTCGGCCTCCACCTTCCGCGGCAGCGACATGCGCGGCGGTGCCAACGGCG
This sequence comes from Massilia sp. H6, assembly GCF_024802625.1. NCBI lineage: Bacteria > Pseudomonadati > Pseudomonadota > Betaproteobacteria > Burkholderiales > Oxalobacteraceae > Massilia > Massilia sp. H6. Next base: position 776,018 of record NZ_CP103371.1, on the reverse strand, counting down.
CCCGCATTCGCCTGGCGCCCCAGAAAGACTGGGAAGCGAACGATCCGGCCGAACTGGCCCAGGTGCTGGAGCGGCTTGAAGCGATTGGTCGCGAATTCAATGCTTCAGCCAGCGGTGGCAAGCGCGTATCGCTCGCCGACCTGATCGTGCTGGGCGGCAGCGCCGCGATCGAAGCTGCTGCCAAGAAGGCCGGGCACGAGATCGAGGTTCCCTTCCGCCCGGGCCGCACCGACGCCGCGCTGGAGCAGACCGACGTCAATGCCTTCGAGGTGCTGGAACCGGCAGTCGACGGCTTCCGTAACTACATCCATGCTGGCGCTGCGGGCAATGTGGCCAATGCCGTCATCGACAAGGCCAACTTGCTGATGCTGACCGCACCCCAGATGACGGCCCTGGTCGGCGGCATGCGGGTGCTGGGCGCCACCAGCGGCGCTTCGGAAAACGGCGTGTTCACCACCCGGCCAGGCACGCTCACGCCAGACTTCTTCATCAACCTGCTGGATATGCGCACCGCATGGAAGCCCCTGGACGGCAGCAAGCACCTGTTCGAAGGCCTGGACCGCAAGACTGGCGAGCGCCGCTGGAGCGCCACCCTGGCCGACCTGATCTTCGGTAGCAATGCACAGCTGCGCGCATTGGCCGAGGTCTATGCCGCCCGCGACGGCGAGGCGCACTTCGTGCAGGACTTCGTGAAGGCCTGGACCAAGGTCATGGAGCTCGATCGCTTCGACCTGAAGTACACGACGGCAGCGTGAGGCTAGCCTACCGGTGAATCTCGCCGGTTGAACGCGTGGGCAAGAGCTTGCCCACGCAACGCCATGCCATGCCAGTCATTCTTTTCTCTTCACAGCATCTCAGCGCTTGGTCAGCGTCGCCAGCGTCTGCACGATCTGTTCTTTCTCGCCATCCTGGTAGCGCAGCTTGACCGGATACCACTCGTGCTTGGGCGCCAGCCAGATTTCCAGTACCTGGTCCTGCTTGCCGGCCAGCCGCTGGCGCAGCACCTTGACGGTATCGATCTCACCGAGGCCGGTGCGCAGGCTTTCCCGGCGCACCACCTTGAATACCCAGCGCTCGGCGTCGTTGCGGCCAGCCACGAAAAACGGCCACTCCGACCCCGCCTTGAACTGCTCACCGGCGGCGCGCGCCACGGCGGCCAGCTGCCAGGTAATCGAGACCCGGTCTTGTTCCCCGCCCTTGAGCGCATACACCTGCTTGCTTTGGCTAAAGCGCAGCGCTTTCGCGTCGCGATCGAAGGTGGTCGTGGCCGGGTCTTTGCGCAAGCGCTTTTCAAGAAATTCGGCCGGCGCCAGGCCGTAGGCATCGACCGTTCCGCTGCTGCGATTGTCGGTGATGGTGCCCAGCACCGGCACCCGCGATTCGGCGCTGGCGGTGTAGTTGCCAGCGCCGGCGCGCCAGGTGACGATGGCGTCGCCTGTGAGGTTAAAGCCGCGGTGGCGCGCCTGCAGCTCGTAGTGCAGGTCGGCCGAAGGCGGCAGCGCGAACGGGCGCTTGATGGCTGCCGGGGCGGCCGTCGCCTCCGGCACCGGCTGCGCGGCGGCGTGGCCCATGGCCATGGTCGTGGCCAGGGCGAGCAGCAAGCCGCGGCCCGGTTGTGGAAGTGTCGATCTATGCATATCAAAATCCTGGTGGGTTCATGGCGATGTTATTCACCGTTTGCGTGGTCACTGCGCCATTGGCTTCGCTGCTACGAATCTGCACCGGCATCCAGCCATGCGCCGGCGCCAGCCAGATATCGAGCCGCGAGCGGTACGAGCCCGGCTTCGGTGGACGGGTCAGGCGCACGGTGTGCAGGCGGCCCATGGGGGTGTCGATCTGTTCCAGTCCGGCGGCCTTGAACGAATACACGCTGCCGTCGCGGTCTTCGCCGACGAACATATCGATCTCGCCGTCGAGCTGCGCCGGGTCGCCGCGCGCGATGGCCGCCAGCTGCAGCGGCACCGTGGCCTTGTCCTGCGCACCTGGCTGCAGCACGTAGCTGGCCTGCGACGCGGAGAAGGTGAGCTTGTTGTCCGGCCAATCGAAATGGGTGGCCGTGAGCGCGCGGCCACGCCGCTTCTCGGTCATTTTCAGTGGTGCCAGTCCTGCGCTGCCCAGCTGCCCCTCGCTGGTGAGCACCACCAGGTTCACGCGCGCGAACATGATACCGATGCCGGCCTCGATCCGCACCCGGTAGGCGCCCGAGCCGTCGTGCTTCCACGACAGAATTGCCTGGCCACTCCAGCGGGTGCCGTCGGCATCGACGCGCGCGACGTCGAGCGTGATGTCGGCCGGGGGCGGCACGTCTATCTTGTAGCGGCGCACCGGGTCGCCCGGCACCGGCGCTGGCGCCGGGTCGGCGCTTGCCATGGTAGCGGCTTCGACGGGCGGGGGCGCCACCGCCTGGGCGGCGAGCGCGGCATCGGGTGGGCCGGACTGCGGCAGGGGCTCGCCGACCGCCTCCGCGACCACCATGTTGGACGGCAATGGATCGAAGTCGGGCAAGTTTGGCTGGGCCATTTTCGGTTCGGGCGGCACGACCGGGTCGGGCGGCACTGCCGCACTTGGTGGCAACAGCCGCGCCAGGCTGACCAGCGCCTCGCTGCCCTGCCCCGGCAGTGCCCGGCCTCCGGTGCCGACGGTGATCCAGCCCAGCACCATCCAGTGCAGCAGCACGACCAGCGTGCCCAGCACCAACTGGCGGCGCCGCTGTCGGAGGAAAGCAAAACTCATGGTGCTAGTGTAGCCTGCCGGGCGCACCGCTGCAGGCAGGCGCGCCGAGCCTGGTGGCCGGCTTGTGCAGGCCATGGTGAGGGTGTTATTTATCTGCTACGCTAGGGTGTCTACCCTACCGGAGAATATCGATGCTCAAGCCCCCCATGCCGAACCCCGCCGGAATGACCGATACGCTGGAATTCGTAAAGAATCTCTGGGGCAGCATGAATATCCCCGGCATTGCGATGCCCGGCACCGGCACCAGCCTGTCCACCGAAGACCTGGACAAGAAAATCGCCGACCTTAAGGCAGTCGAATCGTGGCTGAACCTGAACATCGGCATGTTGCGCGGCACCATACAGGCGCTCGAAGTCCAGCGCGGCACCCTCGCTACGCTCAAGGCAATGAGCGACAGCATGACCCAGGCCATGGGCCGCAGCGGCGACCAGGCCGCCATGACGGCGCCGTTCGCCCAGTTCTTCGCGCAGGCCGCACAGCCCGCGCCATCGTCCCCGCCTGCCAGCGCCTCGGCAGCGGCGGCCGCAGCCGATTCTGCGCAGGCCGACCAGGCCAACCCGGCCGGTTATCCGGCGGACAGCGCCAATGTCATGCCGGCCGCGGTCGCATGGTGGAACTTGCTTCAAGACCAGTTCCGCCAAGCCGTAACAAGTGCGACTCCGATGCCCGGCACGCATGCGGCGGCCGATGACGGGGGCGCGAGCAGCGCTCCCGAGCCAGGCAGCGCGGGCGACGCGCCAGAACATGGCCCAAGCAGTGGCGCCGACCCGGCCGGCAGTGAGCGCAGTAGCGGCAAGACAGGACGTCATCCTCGCGGGAAAGTCGACAAGGCATAAAGCGCCCTGGGGATTTTTGCAGGCGCGCACCTCGCACACTTGACGCAAACGGTAGCGCACGCTTCGCCGGCGTGCTGAACTGGACTAACCGGACCAGCTGTTCACCGTCCGGCCTTGCCATCCTGCCCTGTGTTACGTCGGAGTGCGCGTGTTCGCCATCGACCCTGCCAGCTTGTCGCCGTCCCAGCTTGCCGACCTGCGCCGCAAACTCGACGCTGCCGGTTGCCGCCCGCCCGCGCATGCCTGGACACTCGCCGACCTGGCCGACGCCATCGTCGAGTTCCGCCGGCGCCAGGGCATTGCCGGCCTGGGCGTGCTCGACGATGTCACGCAGCGGCGGCTCGACGCGGTCAGCGGCGCCACGTTCAACGATGTGTTCCGCGACGAGCTCGACCTGCTGCGTCCGCAATATGGCAGCAGCCTCGAGGCCGCCGCGCAGGGCGAACTCCCGGGCCGCGCCCATGCGGCCGGCCTGGTCGGCCTGGCCTTGTCCGGCGGCGGCGTACGCAGCGCCACCTTCGGCCTGGGCGTGCTGCAGGCGATGGCGCGCCATGGGTTGCTGCGCCAGCTCGACTACCTGTCGACCGTCTCCGGCGGCGGCTTCATCGGTGGCTGGCTGTCCAAGTGCATCCACGAACAAGGCGGTAATGTCGGCGCGGTCGAAGCCATGCTGGCCCCGTCCGCCGGCACGCCCGAGGCGCCGGCGCTGCGTTTCCTGCGCCAGTACAGCAACTATCTGTCGCCGCACGGCGGCATGTTCAGCGCCGATACCTGGACCCTGATCAGCACCTATGTACGCAATACGGGCCTGAACCTGACCATGCTGGTGGCCTGGCTGTGCGCCCTGCTGCTGCTGCCGCGCGCCGCCGTCTGGGCGGTACACCGCATCGTCAGCCCGGGCGGCCAATGGGCCGCCTATGCCGACGTGGCCTGGATCATCGGCGCCCTGCTGTTCCTGTGCGCGGTGTTCGGCATTGCCCTGAGCATCTCCACCAAGCCCTCCAGCTCGCGCGGCTTGCGGCGCTTTCCGTTGTCGCAAGGCGCGGTCCTCTGGTGGATCAACCTGCCGCTGCTGCTGGCCGGATTTCTCGGCAGCGTGGGCTTGTGGCGCCATGGCGGCGCGCCGATCTGGGAAATGGGCATGCTGCCGGCCCAGTTCCAGGGCCGCGCCTACTGGCTGCTGGCGCCTGGCGTCGTCTATTTTGCGGTGTGGGCCTGTGGCTGGTACCTGGCGCACGACCGCACCAGCGCCTACCGGCGCGCCGGCTACACGGCCTGCGCGGCCAGCGCGGTTACCGTGGCGGCGATTCTGTCCGCCGCGGCCTGCACCTTCGCCCCGGCATTCGTGGCGCAGCTAATGCAACCGGCCACCAGCGGCTACCTGGTGACCGGCTTGCTGGTGCTGGCCGCGGCGCTGTTCCTGTTCGCCGTCGCGCTTGGCGTAGCCGCCTGGTTCCAGCCCAACCGGCCTTCTGCCGATGTCACCCGCAACGAATTGGTCGAGGGCCTGGCGCACCTGGTGTGCGCCATCGGTGCGCTCACCCTCGGCACCGTGCTGCTGCTGCTCGGGCTGGCGCTGTTGCCGGAGCCGGCCACGCACCCGGTGCTTAACAACGCCATTGCCTTGACCACCTTCGGCATGCCGCTGATGATGGCGCTGTTTGCCAGCACCATGACCCTGATGATCGGCCTGATCGGGCGCATGTACAGCGACGCCAGCCGCGAATGGTGGAGCCGCCAGGGCGCCTGGGCCTGGATCTTCGCGCTGGCCTGGGTCACCATGTTCGGCATCGCTTTCTTTCTGGGGCCGCTGCTGCACTGGGCCTGGCTCACCTACGACCCCTGGGGACATGTCACCACCGTGCTCGGCTGGCTGGCGGTGACCTGGTTCGGCCTGAAGGCCGGCAGCGGCAGCGCGACCGGCATGCGCAGCGCCGACTGGCGGCTCGACCTGGCCGCACGGCTGGCGCCCTATATGTTTACGGCCGGCGTCTTCGCGCTGCTCGGTACCGTGGTGCAGCTGGCGGTGGCGCCGCCCACCATCGACTGCCGCGGCCCGGTCACGCTGGTCTGCGTCTACGGCGCCCACGCCAGCGCCACCCTGGCCACCAGCGGCACGCGCCTGGCGCTTGCGTTCGGCGGCCTGCTGCTGGCCGCCCTGCTGCTCGGCTGGCGGGTCGACATCAACAAGTTCTCGCTTTACATGCTCTACCGCAACCGGCTGGTGCGCGCCTATTTCGGCGCCAGCAGCCGCGCGCGCAATCCGCATCCGTTTACCGGATTCGATCCCGGCGACGACCCGCTGCTCCAGGACCTCAAGCAGCAGCGCCCCTGCCACATCATCAATACCTCGCTCAACCTGGTGGGCGGCGAGGAACTTGCCTGGCGCACCCGCAAGGCGGCCTCGTTTACCTTCACGCCGCGCTATTGCGGCTTCGAGCTGCCGCAGCAAGCCGAGAGCGGCGACTCCGGGCGCGGCTGCTACCGGCCGACCGACCTGTATGCCTCGCGCGCGGGCCCCGGCGCCGACGACGACGCCGGCGTGCGGCTGGGCATGGCGGTGGCGGTATCGGGCGCTGCGGCCAGCCCGAACATGGGCGCACACTCGTCGCCGCCACTGAACTTTTTGATGACGATGTTCAACGTGCGCCTGGGCCGCTGGTGCCCCAACCCACGCAAGGCCGCGTGGCAGCAATCATCGCCCCCGGTGGGCCTGTTCAGCCTGCTGGCCGAGCTGTTTGGCCTGACCAACGCCGACGCCAGCTATGTCTACTTGTCCGACGGCGGCCACTTCGACAACCTCGGCATTTACGAACTGGTACGGCGCCGCTGCCGCCTGATCATCGCGGTCGACGTGGCCAGCGACGGCGCGCTCTCCTTCGAAGACCTCGGCAACGCGATCCGCAAGTGCGCGACCGACCTGCACGTACGCATCGACCTCGATGTCTCCCAGCTTGCCCAGCGCGGCGGCGAAGGCTTGTGCGGCGCCAGCTGCGCGGTCGGCACCGTGCGCTACAGCCAGCTGGACCCGGGCGGCGCCGACGGCACCTTGTTGTACCTGAAACCGGCCATCGTCGGCCGCGAAAACGCCGACCTGCTCAACTACCGCAAGGTGCATCCCGCCTATCCGCACGAAAGCACGGCAGACCAGTGGTTCGACGAGACGCAGTTCGAAAGCTACCGCGCGCTGGGGCAGTACGTCGGCGAGTGCGCGCTGGGCGGTGCGGCCGAAGCGGCGCGTAGCGAAGCTGGCGCGATCGATGTCGAGGCGCTGTGCGCGCAACTGGCGCGGCGGCACGGCAATGCGCCGGCGCCGGCCGGGTGCGGGGAGGTACGGGAGCGCTGCCGCTGACAGGCTACCGGCCTGCGCACGGACATTCAGGCAGCGCCAGCCGGGCCAGGCGCTGCGTCTGCCGATGGCGGCTCCACCTTTGGCGGCAACGCCATCAGCTGCTCCATCAGTTGCGCAAAGCGCTGCTGCCCCGGCTGCAGCCGGTCGACATGCGCCAGCACCTCATGCGCCTCGCTCGATAGCGCCACGCTGTAACCGCGCTGCTGCATGTGCGACACCAGGATCTGCGCCGAATTGAACAGGATGCGTCCATTGTGCGGCAGCGCCGTTCTGGCATTGCGCATCCATTCCACGGCTTCGGCCAGCTTGCCGGTCTTCCAGAGCAGCACGCCCTGGTTCATCAGGTCGACCGCCTCCTTGCGCGCGGCGCGAATCAGGGACTCGCCCTCGTCGCCCATGCGTGCTTTCTCGAAGATGTTCTGCACCTCGTCTTGCAGCAGCTGGTTGTCGTGGTTGTTGCGGATGATGTAGCACAGCAGTTCAACCGGCGCTTCCTTGACGCCGACTGCGAACAGCAGCGTCGCCATCTCGATGCAGGTCGGCACATCGGGGCGCTCGGGCCTGGCTTGCAGCAGCGCTTCGAGTTCGTCGCCGGCCTTGCGCGCACGGCGGTAGTCGCCGCTCTCGTGATACACCAGGCCTTCGGTGATCTTGACGCGCAGTTCAAGGTCGGGATGGTCGGCGCCGAAATCGCGCTGCACAGCGGTCAACAGCTGCAGCGCTTCTTTCGGGTCGTTCTTCAGCCCGCAGACGCGCGCCAGGCCGAGATAGGCGTCCGGTGTCTTGCGGATCGAGTATTCGCCGACGGCGATGCATTTGCGGAAAGCCTTTTCGGCCGTGCCCACATTGCCCAACTTGAGGCAGGCCCGGCCCAGGTTGCGCTGGCGCGGCACCGAGTTCGGCGACAGCCTGGCGGCGCGCTCGAGGATGCCGAGCGCTTCTTCGTGCTGGCCCATGCGCTGGTAGCTCAGGGCCAGCTGGTCGTAGGCGTCGATGTAATAGCGGTTCTCGGCGATGACGGTAGCGAACATCTGGCGCGCCTGCTCGTAGTCGCCGTCGGCCAGCCGGATCTTGGCCAGGCCGTTACGCGCCCACTGGTATTCGCGCTGGGCCAGCACGCGCTCATAGGTCTCGCGCGCCTTGCCCGGTTCGCCGCTGCGTTCCATCAGCCGCGCCTTCATGCGCAGCAGGTCGATCTCGTGCACGCGGCTAGCCGCGATCTGCTCGTCGCACAGGCGGGCCGCGCGCAGGTAGTCTTTCTCGGCATAGGCCTGGTCGATCAGGCTGAACACCTGCTTCTTGCGCCACACCCGGGTCAGGCGCGACAGCAGCACGCCCTCGGTGATCGGCTTGACCAGGTAGGCGTCGGGCTGGTGCTCGGCCGCGCCCATCACCGACTCCACGCTTTTTTCGGCCGAGACCATCAGGAACACGCACGAGGGCAGCAGCAGGTTGCGCAGGCGCGCCTCTTCCAGCACCTGCTGGCCGTTCTTGCCCTCGCCCAGGTTGAAGTCGCACAGCACCACGTCGTAGCGGGTCTTGTTGAGCAACCCCATTGCTTCGCCGCCGCTGGAGGCCTGGTCGATGTTGCGCGCCCCCAGGCTGCGCAGGGCTTCGCGCAGCAACTGGCGCACGCCGATGAAGTCGTCGACCACCAGGTAGTTCTTGCCGGCCCAGTCGACCTGGTCGTGGGCGGGGGCGTTCATGGCAGGGTCAGGATGAAACAGCCGCCACCGAGCACGCCGCCGTTTTCCAGCCGCACTGCCCCGGCGCGCTCGCGGTGGCGGTGCATACGGGCGACTTCGCGCGAAAAATGCAGGCCGAGGCCTGCGCTATTGGTCAGGAAATTAACGCCCTGGGCGGTGCCGCTCATGCCACCGTTGCCCGCTTCGAGCAGCGCGGCCGGGTAGCCGGCGCCGTTGTCTTCGACCCGGATCTCCAGGCAACCATCGTGCTGGCGTGCGGTCAGCCGGATGCGGTCGCGCGTATAGTGTACGGCGTTGTTGATCGCGTGCGAAACCACGCCCACGATCAGGTCTTCATCGACATGCCAGACCAGCTCGGGTTCAACGTCGAGGTCGAGGGTGACGCCGCGCGACTCCAGCAGCACCCGCCCCAGTGCCACCACCGCCTCGACCAACTGCCCAGCCTCGATCGGCTGCATGTCGAACGGGTATTCCGGCGTGCCGACGCGCTTGTACAGCGCCAGCAGCTGCATCAGGCTGTCGTTCAGGCGACGCGTCTGGTACAGCATCTGCGCCATCTGCGGGTAGGCCGCTTCAGTCTCGGGCGAGGCGTCGTCGAGCAGGCGCTCGAGCGTGCCGGACAGGACACTGATCGAATTCTTCATGTCGTGCGCAGTGGACGCCAGGTACAGGAACAGCGGATTCGATTGTGGCGTGTCTTCCATGGCGGGACCGGCGGACCGAAGAAGTTACTGTAGGTCAATTATACCGCGATGAAGTTGACAATTCTCGCCCGATGCACAAGCAGGGCGCAGGAAACCTCAGGTCTGTTTCAGCTGGCCAATCACGCTGGCGACCTTGGTGGTAATCACATCGACCGCCGGGCCGTTCGCGCCGTGGGGCAAGATAACATCGGCATTGCGCTTGGTCGGCTCGATAAATTGCTTGTGCATCGGGCGGACCGTATCGAGGTACTGGCTGACGATGCTTTCCAGCGAGCGGCCGCGCTCGGTGATATCTCTTTGCATGCGGCGGATGAAGCGCACATCGGGTGCCGTATCGACGAAGATCTTCAGCGACATCATGTTGCACAAGTCGGCGTCGTACAAGGCGAACAGGCCTTCGATCACGATGACCGGGGCGGGCTTGACTGCAATGGTGTTGCTGGAGCGGTTGTCGAGCGTGAAGTCGTACTCCGGCATCTCGATCGCCGCGCCATTGCGCAAGGCCTGCACGTGCTGCACCAGCAGCGGCCAGTCGAAGGCATTCGGATGGTCGTAGTTCTGCTTGCGGCGAACGTCGGGGGAGAGCTCGGATTGATCGCGGTAGTAATCGTCCTGCATCACGACCGAGACCATCTCGGCACCGAACGAAGCCAGCACTTGCTGGGTCACCGTCGACTTGCCGCTGCCGCTGCCGCCAGCGACACCAATAATAAATGGAGGGGGAGAAATCTGATTCATCCCCGCATGATACCGGAGTGCCGGGTGAACCGGCAGCAGCCGCCATGCTCAGCGGCTCATTTTGAATACTTGCACGACTCCCGTTAGCTCATCGGCACGGCGGTGCAGGCTCTCGGCCGCGGCAGCGGCCTCTTCGACCAGTGCGGCGTTCTGCTGGGTCATGCCGTCGAGATCGCTGATTGACTGGTTGAGTTCCTCGATACTGGTGCTCTGCGCACGGCTGTTGCCGCTCATCTCGGTCATGATGCCTGCCACACTTTGCACCGACTGCATCAGGCTGTTCATGGTGGCGCCGGCCTGGTCGGCCATCAAGCTGCCGCCGTCGACCTGCTCCACCGACGCCTTGATGACGACACCGATATCGCGCGCGGCGGTGGCGCTGCGCTGCGCCAGCGCGCGCACTTCGGACGCCACCACGGCAAAGCCGCGTCCGTTCTCCCCGGCACGCGCCGCTTCGACTGCCGCGTTCAGTGCGAGCAAGTTGGTCTGGAAGGCAATGGCTTCGATGGTGCCGATCATGCCGGCGATTTTCGACGAGGCGTCGCGGATCGCCGTCATCTTGCCGACCAGTTCAGTCACTGCCTTGGCGCCCACTGCCGCTTCTTCCGAAGCGGTGCCCGACAATGTCGTCACATAGGCCGAACGCTGGGTATTGGCGCGCACCGCAGTGACCATCGTTTCGATATTCGAGGCGATTTCCTCGAGTGCGCCGGCCTGGGTTTCGGTACGGCTGGCCAGGTCGGCGTTGCCGGTGGCGATTTCGCGGGTGGCGATCGCAATGCTGTCGGAGCCGCTGCGCACCTTGCCGACAATATCTGCCAGCCCCTGGCTGACCCCGTTGATGGCTTGCATGAGTTGGCCCATTTCGTCGCTGCGCGTCACGTGCATCTGGGCCGACAGGTCGCCCTGGGCCATTTTCTGGGCCGTCTCGCGCGCCGTAATCAAGGGCCGGGTCACCATGCGGCGCACGCATTGGTCAATGATCACGCCAAGCACCAGCAGGGCTGGCAGCATCGCGAGCAGGTATTCCAGGCGCAGCCGCGCCAGCCCGGCTGCAGGCGCATGCGCCGTCATGGCCCAGATGCCCGCCAGGCCGGCAGTGCCTGCCACCAGAACCGCCACCATGGCCAGCTTGAGCGAGATGGGCATCTGCCGGTGCTCGGTCACGTCGATCCCGACGTAGAGCACGCCGATCACGGCGCCACTGCTATCGAAGATCGGATCGTAGTGCGTCATGTACTGGGTGCCGAACAAGGTGGCATATCCGACATAGGATCGCCCGGCCAGCAACTCCTTGTAGCCCGGATGGGCACGGTCGAGCGGTGTACCCAGGGGGCGCTCGCCGTTCGGACGCTTGACCGAGGTGCTCACCCGTATGAAATCCTGTGCCACCCGTACAAAGAATGTCGAGGTCGCGCCGGTTGTTCGTTTGAAGGCATCCGGCAGGGAAAAATCCAGATTCAATACCGCGCTTCCGCTTCTTAACAGCGGAGTCGCGGTGCCGTTGACGGCCACGCTGTGGGCGTGGTCGACCGTAATGGCACCTGGCAATGCTCCGTGCAATTTCATCGCAAGTGCATTGATTTGCGTTTTAAGCGGAACGAGCACCTTCATTACCTTCTCCGAGCGGATCTGCATGATTGACGTTTTTTCGTGCCGATCAATCATACCGCGCGTCAAACAACATTGCGGTAAAACAATAAATACACTGGAAAAAAAGCCACATCCGAGAACACCAGCGCGAAACCGGCGGGGTCATGTAGTCAGGATGGCTGATCCATGCTAGCAATCAGGCCTTGCAGTGCGCGCCCTGGACGCCGGGCGCGCAGCACGAAGCGTGCCGGATCGAGCGCATCGACCAGCGCCGTTTCCAGCGGCAGCGGCTCGCCCTCGAGTTGGGCCGCCAGCAATTCGGCGGCCAGCGGCGCCCAGATCAGGCCGCGCGAGGCATAGCCGAGCAGGCAATGCAGGCCGGGGTGGCGTGCAAGCTCGCGCAGGCGTTCGGTGGCGCCGGCGGCGGCGACATCCGGCAGGCGGCCCACCAGCGGCAAGCGGTCCGGCGCCACGCACCGAAAGCCCACCCGGCCGGCCAGGGGCGCGCCTTCGGCTGCCAGCGGGTCGGACACCAAGGCGCGCAGGCGCGCGATGTTTTCCTGCTGGCTCGATGCGCGCAGGCTGGGATCGTCGTCCAGGTCATAGGTGGCGCCAGCGCACACGATGCCGCCCGCCGCCGGGGTCAGGTAGGCTTCGCGGCACAGCACCAGCGGCAAGTTGGGGGCGGCGCCGCTTGGCAAGTGGGTGACCTGCCCACGCAGCGCCGCCAGCGGCAGGTCGGCCGACTGCGCCAAATGGCGTGCGCCGGCGCCGCTGGCCAGCACCGCGGTAGGTGCTTGCGCCACGACCGCGCCATCTTCGGTGCGCGCCTGCCATTGCTCGCCGGCTCGTTCGAGCCTGACGGGCCCTACCCCGAATCGCCGCGTCAAGCGCTCGCCGCACGAAGCCAGCATCGCCTCGCATACGCTGCCCGGCCGCGCCCAGCCGCCTTGCGCGAACAGCCAGGCGCCGTCGGGTGCGGGCAAGCCGAGCAGCGCTTCGGCCTGTTCTCGCTCGAGCCACCGCGCGAACTCTGGAGGATAGCTGCCTGCGCGGTCGATGGCACGCGCGACCTCGGCGTGGTTGGCGTCGCGCGCCAGTTGCAGCACGCCGCAGGCCTGGCCTTCGATGGCGCCGCCGATGCCGCCGAGCTGGCGCCAGGCCCGCAGCGCGTACAGGTAGGCCGCGCGCGTGAGGCGGGTCGGGATGTTGTCGTCGCGCGAGAGCAGCGGCATGAAGATGCCGGCCAGGTTGCCGGAAGCTTCCATGGCGGGCGCCGGATGGTGCTCGACCAGCGTGACGAGCCAGCCGCGCGCGCACAGCGAGGCAGCGGCGGCCGCACCGGCAAGGCCCGCGCCGACAATCAGCGCGCGCCGCTCGGGCGTGGGCGGCACCGGCAGGCGCGGCTTGCGGCTGGCAAACACGGCTTCGCCGTCGCCGCTGAACACGAAGCCCTGCGCCGCCAGCGCTGCGCGCTGTTCCTGATCCAGCCCGCTGGCGTACAAGCGGGCCTGGCTGGCTACCAGGCGTGCAAGCGGGCGGGCAAAGCCGGTGCCGGCGACCTTCGCCACAAACACCGCATCGGGCTGCGCGCCCAGCTGCGCCAGCGCCGGTTCCAGGGGCATGGCAAGCAGGGTCAGGCTCAAGCGTGGGTCGTCCTGGGGAATGCGGTGGAAACCCGGTTGCAGCGTCGATGTCAGCGCCACGATGTGCAGCCGCGCAGGACGCTCCGGGTCGGCGCGCCAGTCGGCCTGCAGCGCACGCACGGCAGCGTCGTCGTAGGCCGTATCGAATACCGTATAGCGTTCGCGGCCGCGCCAGTGGGCGCGCAGGTCCATGTCAGCGCCCGGCGTGGCGACGCTCGGCGTGGCGACGCCCGGCATGCCGGAAGCAGCCGCGGTCGTGGTCATCCACGATCCCGATGCCCTGCAGGTAAGCATAGACGATGGTCGAGCCGACGAACTTGAAGCCGCGCCTGGCCAGGTCTTTCGAGATGCGGTCGGACAGCGTGGTCGTGGCCGGGCGCGCACCGATGGGCCAGTCGTTGACGATCGGCTGGCCGTCGACCCAGCCCCACAGGTAGGCGTCGAGCGTCAGGCTTTGCTCGCGCATGGCGAGATAGGCCCTGGCATTGGTGATCGCCGCCGCCACCTTGAGGCGGTTGCGCACGATGCCGGGGTTGGCCAGCAACTCGGCCTTCTTGTCGTCGCCATAGCGTGCGATCTGTTCGGCATCCCAGCCATCGAAGGCGGCGCGGTAGCTGTCGCGCTTGTTCAAGATGGTCTCCCACGACAGCCCGGCCTGCGCGCCTTCGAGGTTGAGCATCTCGAACAGGGTGGTCTCGTCGTGGCAGGGCACGCCCCATTCGTGGTCGTGGTAGGCCAGGTAGCGCGGGTTGGCCACGTTGGCCCAGGAGCAGCGTTGCAAGATAGCGGATGCGGTCATTGCCGAAGTATAAATCAGCGGCGCGGGTGCTGACCTGCGCCTATTTGGTCGGCGCGCCCGCGGTCCCCATCGAGGTACGTCCTGACTTGGCGATCAATTCCTCGGCCATGATGAGGTGCTGTTCGACGATCGGACGGATTTTCGCGACCAGCGCCTTGACCTCGGGGTCTTTGGCGTCCTCGAGCCCATCCTTGAGCTTGCCGTGCGTGTCGCTGTGATCGGCGCGGCCCGATTGCTTGATATAGGTGCGGTTGAAGATTTCGCCCTTGAGCGCCTTGAGCATGGCCGTCTTGGCCTTGTACTTAATGTTGAGCTCGGTTGGCAATTCCACGCCCTTGGCCTTGGCCAGCGCCTCCACTTCGGCTTGCGCCTTGGTGTGGTCGTCGAGCATGCGCTGGGCGTAGCCCTTGACCTCAAGGTTGGTGCTCTTGTCGAGTGCAATTTTGGCGGTAGCGATCTCGGCCATGTTGGCCATCGCCAGGTCGGCCAGCACCTCGCGGTCCGCGTCTGCCAGTTTGGCCGCTGGCGCAGTGGCCGGCGCAGTGGCCGCTGCAGGGGCGTCCTGGGTCGCTGGCGCAGCCTGGCCGCGCGCGGCATGGGCAGGCGCGGCGCCAAGGATCGCTGCGGCGAGCGAGGCGGCAAGCATGGTGCCGATAGGGTGTTTCTTGTGCATGAAATTCTCCTGGAACACGTCAAGCGCGGTGGAACGCGAACGTCCCACCGGCGAGCTACCGATGATGTAGCGGTCAAGCTGATCAGAGTGTAGACCTGCAGTCGCCACCACAGCGCACGTTAGCCGTATTACAACATTTCGTCAGCAGACCTGCCCTGCTCCGGCCTGACTGTGGCGTGCGCCGTGCCGGCCCGTGCGGCGTATAGTGGAACGACGCGGCCGACGGCCGTGAGGAGCTCATGATGAAAAGCGATTTATCTCCCAACGGCGCCTGGCACGGTCTGCCGCTAAGTCCGGCGCAAAACCGCGAAGTGCTCAACTACATACAGCGCTGCGAGCGCGCAGGCGTGGCCTGGGATACCCCGGCACTGCGCGACATGCTGCACGATATGCTTCATCCGCCCGAAGTCGCCCTCGATAGTACCGACGAGCTCACGCAATACGCTGAAAACGAAGTGTTCGCGGCCACCCACGAAGAACCCGACGACCGGCCGGTGGACGACGCCCCCTGATTGACCCTGATCGGCGTTGATGGGTACTGATAGGCGCCGATAGGTGCTGGCTGCGTCAAACGCCTGTCACAATCGGCAGGCACACTAGCCTGGTCCTTCCGAAGGAAACTGGCAGCGCGAGCTGCCCTACCGGCGTCGGCAGTCGGGAAATATACCGGCACCAGATTATCGTAGCGGAATCAATATGTCGTAGGCATTATCGGGGCGGTTGCCGTCGTCCAGGCTCGGCGTGTAGCGGCGGTCGTAGCGCTCGATGCGCCAGGCAGCTTCGTCCGGCACCATGCCCAGTTGTTCCATGGCGGCGTTGCCGGTCACGTAAGTGGCCTGTACGCGCGCCATCGGTCCGCGGTGCGTCAGCAAGGCATAGCGCCGCTCTGGAATACGAATGGCGATCATGCCCGGGGGCAGTGCATTGAGATCGGCCACTTCGGTTGCAACGCATTCGAGATACACGCCGTCTTTTTCTTGCAGACGCAGGCTATAGCGCATGCCGCTCGATCCGCCCAGCTCGGCTTCGCGTTCCAGAAAGCTATCCCAGGTATCGGGCAAGTCCGCGTCCAGCACCGAAAACGGACCTGCCAGAGGCAGCCCGGCGAGCTTCATTTCAGGTAGGGTGACGGTTGAGATATGCATGATATTGCCTATAAGGGGACAAGGAAATTATAGCCTTAACCCTTCGGCAATATTGTCATCTGCGCAATCGTGCGCAAGCAATTGACGCTATTGACCTGCTATTCGTCGGGAAATGCCGTCAAGCCTGCTCCGACGACCGTCCACCCCCGCATTCGTGCCGTTCATCGCATACGCCACCCGCCCGCGCCGCGCCTGCCTAGAATGGCTTCACACCACTCACCGGAGACCACCATGCACGCCCTGATTCTCGCCACTGCCCTGTCGCTCGTTTCGATGAACACCTACGCTGACGAGCAGATTCGCCAGGTCGCGCCGTTCACGGGCATCAGTGTCCATGGCCCGGTCAGCCTGAACGTGGAAGCTGGCAAGGCGTTTTCCCTCAAGGTGATCGGCGACCCGCGCTTTATCGAGCGCGTCACCAGCGAAGTGGTGGGCGGCGAGCTGCGCCTGCACATGAAAGAAAGCACCCGCAACAGCATCGATTCGAACGACCGCATTCTGGTGACCATGCCCGAACTGCAGACCTTTTCCGGCGAAGGCGCCGGCCTCATGCGCCTGACCAAGGTGCGCGGCGAACGTCTCGACGTGAATTTCCGGGGCGCCGGCCGCCTGGCGATCGACGGCGAAGTACGCGCGCTGCGCCTGCGCGCCCAGGGCGTCGGCGAAGTCGATGCCAAGGGCCTGGTCACCAATCAAGCCGATGTCAGCTTCGAAGGTATCGGTTCGGTCAGCGTGCATGCCAGGGACAAGCTCAATGCCAAGGTACAGGGCATGGGCCAACTGACCTATTACGGCAACCCGCGCGTGGTGAGCAAGTCGGTGTCGGGCATCGGCAGCGTGGTCGCCGTCAAGTAAGCCTGGCTAGATCTTGTCGATCTGCGCGTTGATGCTGCGCAGCGCGCGTTCGCTGCGCTCGCTGTATCGGTCGGTCAGGTAGTCGCTGCGCCCGCGCATGAGCAGCGTGAACTTGAACAGCTCTTCCATCACGTCCACCACGCGATCGTAGTAGCTCGAGGCGCGCATGCGTCCCTCGTCGTCGAATTCCTTGTACGCCATCGGCACCGAGGACTGGTTCGGGATCGTGAACATGCGCATCCAGCGTCCCAGCAGGCGCATCGTGTTCACCACGTTGAACGACTGCGAGCCGCCGCATACCTGCATCACCGCCAGCGTGCGGCCCTGGCTTGGGCGCAGCGCGCCCTGCTCCAGCGGTATCCAGTCGATCTGGTTCTTCATCACCGCCGTGATCGCGCCGTGGCGCTCGGGGCTGCACCAGACCTGGCCTTCCGACCATAGCGACAGCGCGCGCAGCTCGACCACCTTCGGGTGCGTCTCGGGTACGCTGCCGGCCATCGGCAAGTCCATCGGGTCGAAGATTCTGACCTCGGCGCCAAAGTGCTCGAGGATGCGCGCCGCCTCGAAGGTGAGAAAGCGGCTGAACGAGCGCTCGCGCAGCGACCCATACAGCAGCAGGATGCGCGGCGGATGCGCCAGGCTGCCTTGCTGCGCCAGCTTGTCCATGGTCGGCATGTCGAGCTGCTCGGGCCTGAGGTTCGGAAGGTGTGGGATCGTGCTCATGGGGGGTCCTTGTTAGCTCAAGCGTAGCGCCAGCGCCGCCAACGTCAGCAGCAGCACCGGCAGCGTCAGCACCAAGCCGACGCGAAAATAGTATCGCCACGAGATGCGAATGCCCTTGCTTGCCAGGACATGCAGCCATAGCAGCGTCGCCAGGCTGCCGATCGGCGTGATCTTCGGCCCCAGGTCGCTGCCGATCACGTTTGCGTAGATCATGGCTTCGCGCACCGCGCCAGTGGTGGTGGTCGCATCGATCGACAGCGCGCCGATCAAGACGGTTGGCATGTTGTTCATCACCGAAGACAGTACGGCGGTAATCACGCCGGTACCCAGGGCCGCGCCCCAGATGCCATGTTCGGCGCAGCGCTCCAGCAGCGCAGTGAGGTAGCCGGTCAGGCCCGCGTTACGCAGGCCGTAGACAACCAGGTACATGCCGAGCGAGAACACCACCACCTGCCACGGCGCGCCGCGCAATACCTCGCGCGTGGCGATCCGGTGGCCGCGTGCGGCGACGGCAAACAGCAGCAGCGCGCCGAGCGCCGCCACCGCGCTGATCGGAACGCCCAGTTCATCGAGCCAGAAGAACCCGGCGAGCAGCATTGCCAGTACCCACCAGCCGGCGACGAAGGTGGCGCGGTCGTGGATCGCCGCGTCCGGATGGCGCAACTGCGCCAGGTCGTAGTCGGGCGGGATGTCGCGCCCGAAGAACCAGAGCAGCGCCCCCAGGGTGGCGGCGACCGACACCAGGTTGACCGGCACCATCACGGACGCGTAGCGCGCAAAACCGATGCCGAAATAATCGGCGCTCACGATGTTGACCAGGTTCGACACCACCAGCGGCAGGCTGGCGGTATCGGCAATGAAGCCAGCCGCCATCACAAAGGCCAGCGTGGCCTTTGGGGTGAAACGCAGCGCGGCCAGCATGGCGATGACAATCGGCGTGAGGATCAGCGCCGCGCCATCGTTGGCGAACAGCGCCGCCACCGCCGCGCCCAGCAGCACCAGCAGGATGAACAGGCGCCGGCCGTTGCCGCCACCCCAGCGCGCCACGTGCAGCGCCGCCCATTCGAAGAAGCCGGCCTTGTCCAGCAGCAGGCTGATGATGATGATCGCGACAAAGGCGCCAGTGGCGTTCCATACGATGCTCCAGACCACCGGAATGTCGCCCACCGAGATAACGCCGGCCAGCAGCGCCGCCAACGCGCCAAGGGACGCGCTCCAGCCAATGCCCAGGCCGCGCGGCTGCCAGATCACGAGCACGAGAGTGGCGGCGAAAATCAGAAAGGCCGGCAGCACGGGGCTCAATTCCCGAGCTTGCCGATGCGGTCGAGCTCGGTCTTGAAGCGGGTACGGTCCTGGACCAGTTCGTCCAGCGGCAGCGCCAGCAAGGCTTCGATGCGATCGCGCAGGATCGCGTAGGCGTGCTCGAACGCGGCGCTGATTTCTTCTGGCGTGCCTTCGACGTGACTCGGGTCGTCCACGCCCCAATGGGCGCGCAAGACCGGGCCGAGATAGGCCGGGCAGGTTTCGCCGGCCGCGCTGGCGCAGACCGTGATGACGATGTCGGGCGTCACCGGCAGCGCATCCCACGACTTGCTGTAGTAGCCGTCGTGCGCGATGCCCTTCTCGGCCAGCAGCTGCAGGGCGCGCGCATTGAGGCGCCCCATCGGCTGGCTGCCTGCGCTTAACGCACGCCAGCCTTCTGGCGCCAGGTGATTGAAGAGCGCTTCGGCGATGAGCGAGCGGCAGGAGTTGCCGGTGCAGAGAAACAGGACGTTGGTAGTGGTCATGGGCGAAGTTGGTAAAGTCAGGTGGTGGGGGTGCAGTCGGGCGCGCCGGCCGGGGTGCAGGGTTTGCCGCCGCAGCAGTTCTCGGTAAGAAAAGCGACCAGGCCATTCATGGTCTCGAACTGCGCCGCGTAGATGATGAAGCGACCATCCTGGCGCGCTGCGATCAGGCCCGCGTGGCTCAACTCCTTCAGGTGAAACGACAGCGACGACGCAGGAATGCCCAGCGCCACGGCGATCTTGCTGGCGGCGAGTCCCTCCGGACCGGTTTGCACCAGCAGGCGGAATACCGCCAGGCGCGACTCCTGGGCCAGCGCGGCCAGCGCGGCGATGGCGGTTGTGGTCTCCATGCGAGGGGCTCCAGTCATTTCCATGTTTATCGAATTATAGCCTGAAATTCTGACATTTCGAATATTATCGAAGCGTTGTGAGCAAACGTTGACGGGCTGGCACGCTTCAAGCGCCTGCGCTAGAGTGACGGGCTGGGTTCGTTACGCATCGGGAGATCAATTGTCGGCACGCAGGACCATCGGCATCCTTGCCGTCACGCAGATCGTGTCGTGGGGCGCGCTGTACTACGCGTTCGCGGTGCTGGCGCCTGCCATCCAGCGCGACCTCGGCATCGGCGCCGAAACGGCGTTCGCGGCTTTTTCCTGGAGCTTGCTGGTGGCCGGCATCAGCGCGACTCCCATCGGCGCGCTGGTCGACCGCCATGGCGGGCGCCATGTCATGGCGGCCGGCTCGCTGGTCTGCGCCGCGGGCCTGGTCTGGCTGTCGCGCTGCAGCACCACGCTGTCGTATTTCGGCGCCTGGACCGTCATTGGCCTGGCCATGGCGCTGACGCTGTACGAGGCCGCATTCGCCACCATCAATCGCAAGGTCGGACACGGCGCAGCGCGCGCCATCTCGACCCTGACCCTGTTCGCCGGCTTTTCCAGCACCATTTTCTGGCCGCTGACGCTCGCCATCGCGTCGCGCCTGGGATGGCGCGATACCTATCTCGTCTATGCGCTGCTGCAGCTCGCGCTCTGCCTGCCGCTGCACCTCTGGCTGGGACGCGATGCGCCCCACCCACCGGCGGCGCCGGATGCGCCGCGCGACAGCCACACACTGGCCGAAGCCGTGCGCCACCCGATCTTCTGGAAGCTGGCGCTGGCCTTTTCGGCGAATGTGTTCATTTTCTCGGCGCTGGCGGTGCACCTGATCCCGCTGCTGCAATCGCTTGGCCACACGGCCGCCACCGCGGTGATGCTGGCCGCGCTGGTCGGCCCGATGCAGGTCGCCGGCCGCATCGGCGAGCGCACGCTGGCCAGGGATACCGCACCACAAGTGGTGGGCCGCTTCGTGTTCGCGACCCTGCCCTTCGGGCTGCTGGTGCTGACCTTGCTGGGTACCCGGGCCTGGGCGGTCGCGCTGTTCTGCCTGCTGTACGGGATGAGCAACGGGGTACTCACGATCATCAGGGGCACCCTGCCACGCGCCCTGTTCGGCGCGCGCCACTACGGCGCCATCATGGGCGCGCTGGCGGCGCCTTCGCTGCTATCGAAGGCCGCAGCTCCGCTGCTGGCCGCGGCAATCCTGTCCGGTGCATCCGGCGCGACCATGCTGCCCTGGTGGCTGTGCGGCTGCGCGCTGGCTTCGCTGCTGCTGTACTTGTCCGCGACCCGGACTTCGCGCACGCCGGCAGCCAAGGCTGCATGATGGCGCTCAGCGCCTGGCCGATTCCATCTTCGGCAGCAGCACCGCCAGGACCCCGAGCAGCGGCAGATAAGAGGCAATCCGGTACACGTATTCGATGCCGGTGGTGTCGGCGATGGCGCCCATCGCGGCCGCGCCAATGCCGCTGATGCCGAACATCAGCCCGAAGAACAGGCCGGCGATCATGCCCACCTTGTCTGGCACCAGCTCCTGCGCGAACACCACGATGGCCGAGAACGCCGACGACATCACCAGGCCGATCACCACCGACAGCACGGCGGTCCAGAACAGGTTCGCATAAGGCAGCATCAGTGCAAACGGCGCCGCGCCCAGGATCGAGAACCAGATCACGCGCTTGCGCCCGATGCGGTCGCCGATCGGGCCGCCCGCGAACGTGCCCGCGGCCACCGCCGCCAGGAACAGGAACAGGTACATCTGCGCCGACTCGACCGACACCTGGAATTTCTCGATCAGGAAAAACGTGTAGTAGCTCGACAGGCTGGACATGTAGATGTATTTCGAAAACACCAGCAGCGCCAGCACCGTCAGCGCCCACAGTACGCGGCCGCGCGACATGCCGGCTCCCGCATGCACGGCGATCTTCTTCGCCGCATTGCGCAGGTGGCCCGCATACCAGCGGCTCACGAACACCAGCACCGCCACCGCCAGCAGCACCAGCAGCATCAGCCAGGCGATCCGGCCTTGCCCGCTGCCGATGATGATGGCCGCAGCCAGCAGCGGCCCGAACGCGGAACCGAGATTGCCGCCGACCTGGAACAGCGACTGCGCAAAGCCGAAGCGCCCGCCCGAGGCCAGGCGGGCCACGCGCGACGCCTCGGGGTGGAAGGTCGAGGAACCGATGCCGATCAGGCCCGCGGCCAGCAGCAGCACCGGGTAGCTGGGGGCCGTGGCCAGCAGCGCCACGCCACCCAGGGTGACGCACATCCCGAACGGCAGCAGAAAGGGCAAGGGGCGTTTATCGGTGTACAGGCCAATCCATGGCTGCAGCAGCGAGGCGGTGCACTGGAAGGTGAGCGTGATCAGGCCGATCTGGGTAAAGCTCAGCGCGAACTGCTGTTTCAGCAGCGGGTAGATGGCCGGCAGCACCGCCTGCACGCAGTCGTTGAGCAGGTGCACGAAGGCGACCGAGAACAGGATCTGCATGACGGCCGCGGGCGGGGCGGCGCCAGTAGCGGAAGAAGCTGGAGATGGTAGGGACATGGTGCGGGCCGGAACGACAAGCATGCCAGTGTACTATGCAACGATCATCTGCATCCGCGGCGTCCCTGCCAAATATTATTTGCCTGGAAGCCGCGCCATGCACATATCGTTTGCATGGCCTGCTGCCTTAGTTCGCTGCCGCCTCGTTCAACAGCGGCTGCCAGTTGCGGAACCAGGCGTCGGCGGCCGGCTCCCACGGATACACGCCTGCCGTATTCGGAAACACGATCTGGTAGGCGCGAAACGACGGACCGTCGTACAGCCACCAGGCCCAACCCATGTATTGCCTGAACTGCGTAGGCGACACCTCGACCAGTTCGCATTCGAAGCCGCCGCCGAGCAGGCCGGCGACGCGCGCGCCGGGCACGATGCTCTGGCCCGACTTGAGCATGGCATAGCAGGCGTTGAGCGCGGCCTGGGCAACCTCGTGGCGCAGGCCGATCACGATCAGTTCGGGCAAGCCGAGCGACTGCCCGATGCCGATCGAATAGGAAAATGGCGGCAGCTCGCCCGCCTCGGCCACGTGCAGGATGTGCAGGCCGTAGGTGTCGATGTCATCGAGCGCCTTGCGCTCGGCCGCGTGCTGGTTGCCATCCTCGCGCCAGCGTTCCCAGGGCGCGTCGAGGCCGGCCCGGTGGGCACTCCAGCCGGGCGGCAGGTCGCCCAGCTGGGCCAGGGTCGGATCGCGCTCGACGATGCAGCCCAGGCACATGCGCCTGCATTCGCCGGGCTGTTCGCTGCCCGCATCGAGAAATTGCCAGTCGCCCTTGACGTCATGCGTTACTTGCAGCACCGGCAGGCGGCCGCGCGCGACCTCGCCCGTGCAAAAGACGACGGTGTCGGCACTGTCCGCAAACGGCCAGTGCGAAAACGCGTGCGTATGTGTCGGCAGCGGCGTTGGCCCTCACATAAGATGAGATCAGAATCCTTATAAATCAATTACTTAGTCGGAAGGTTCTCACATAAGTTGAGATCAGTACGCACATAAGATGAGATTATTCAGCAAATTCTCACATAAGTTAAGATCATTCGGATTGTGTGTTTTTCAGGCAATTCGACCCGCGACTTACAGAACGATTCAAATTTGAGTCCATTGATTCGCTTACCGCACTGAACTGGATTTCATATTCCCTGCTCTACGGGCGCTAGCACTCCTTGGCGTAGCCGCTGGCATGTAAAGTCCAATCATCCAGTTTGGTGCCATCGCCAAGTTGAATCGCCACGAGTTTCCTAGACACTCGCGAGCCGCTTGAAATACTGCTTTTCATACTCGACCGGCGACAAGTCATTGCTGAAGCTGTGCCGGCGCTTTGGATTGTAAAACATCTCAATGTAATCGAAGACATCCTGCTTTGCCTCTTCCCGAGTGCCGTAGGTCTTGCGTCGGATTCGTTCCCTTTTCAGGAGCTGGAAGAAGCTCTCGGCCACGGCGTTATCGTGACAGTTCCCACGTCGGCTCATGCTCTGCTGCAGGTTATGCTCGTCCAGGAAGTCGCGCCAGTCGTAGCTACTGAATTGGCTGCCCTGATCGGAATGCACCATCACTGCATTCTTGGGTTGCCGACGCCAGACGGCCATCAAGAGCGCATTCATCGCCAGCTCGCGGTCAATTCGAGAACTCATCGACCAGCCGACCACCTGACGCGAAAACAGGTCCAGTACAACGGCCAGATAAAGCCACCCTTCGTAAGTGCGAATGTACGTGATGTCCGTCACCCAGACCCGATTCGGTTCCTGCACGTCGAATTGGCGCTGTAGATGATTAGGCGCCACCAGCGAAGGGGCGCCGCCTCGTTTGTATTTCCGCTTGGCGTAACCGGTTTGCGAACGAAACCCGGCCGACCTCATGAGACGGTGGACGCGATTGACGCCGCATTGCTCACCGAGCTCGCGCAGGTCGTCGCTGACTTTGCGGTAGCCGTACACGCTGCCGCTTTCCAGCCACGATTCCTTGATTGAAACCAGAAGGCGCTTGTCTTCTTTGGTGCGACGGCTTTCGGGGTTCAGACTCCAGGCATAGAAGCCGCTCGGATGCACCTCGAGCACTTTGCACAGCCGACGCACCGGGAACTGGTCCTGTAACTCAGCAATTAAGGTGTACCTTACCCGGACGTCTTGGCAAAGTACACCGCGGCTTTTTTCAATATGTCACGCTCCTCCGTGACGCGCTTGAGCTCGGCCTTCAGGCGCCTCATCTCGTCGGCCTGGGCATCGACGGCCTTGCGCTCCGTCTCAGGCACGCCGTAGCGCTTCGTCCAAGCGTAGAGGCTATGAATGCTTATCCCGAGCCGCGCCGCTACTTCGCTCGGTGGGTGACCGCCCTGCGCCACCTGCTTGATCGCTGCAATCTTGAACTCTTCTGTGTACCGCTTACCGCTCATATCTTCTCCTTGTGCCCGACATTATGGGTCAGAAGTGTCTACGATAGTCGTGGCGATTCAGACTGAACTTCTCAACCAGTCAAAGTGACTTTGAGAAATTCATATACGAGACTGCGCGCATGGAAAGCATCGGCAACAAGGGCAGCCGCTCGGACATGGTAGAGCAACCTCCTGAGGAGGCGCTGGACGACAAGCGCAAGAGCAAGAAATAACCGAGCGCTCGGCAAGGTAATGCGCCAACATTTTCATCCAAGCTCTGTCATGCAAGCAACAGCCGTAACCGGACAGCTAAGTGCCGAGAGATGGCAAGGTTGCAGGGTATGGGGGCGCTTTAGCCCCCATGTAGACCACCACGCTCGCCCGCCGTTGAATCATGACTCGGTCGTGGTGCCGGCCTGCCGCTGGCCGCGTTCGCGCCATGCCAAACCGTTTTTGAATTCCAGTGCTACGGCTGCACCCGTGTCCATTTGCCGGCACTGACCCCGCCGCCCCGCGACATGATACGAACAAGATACGAATCATGGGAAATATCCTGCCTGCTCGGCAAACCCTGTCTCCTGGTCGAACTACCGCACAAACCGATAGGTGAGCCAAGTCGGTCTATGCCGTGTTTTGATTAATTCATAGATCGCAATAAAAGCCCGCTCTTTACGCATACATTCGTCCTCAGCAATGGCTTGCTGCTCGCCATGTGAGATTTGAGACCTAACTATCTCATCTGGAAACTCGGGAATTTCATTATCCAACACTCGGTATTCACTCCAATTTTCATCATAAAAAATTAGACTTGCATTCTCTCCGAACCACTCAACCACCAAGAGAGCGTTAACAAAATCCTTCAATCCAAATACTCGGTGCCATAAAGGCCTCGCTCCCCCTTCCAAGCCAACCCAGAGGCGTCCGGCCTGGATCTCTTCCGCCTTCAGAATGATCTTATTGAGCTCATCAAAGGATGATGCCTTAAACCGCTCGCCATTCAACTCAATTAGATATGCCGGGTGATCACCATTAGCTAGACTATTCATAAAGTTACCTATGGCGAGCGACGTCGGCATCCCGCTTAAGTCGACGCACATTCCAAGCTTCAAGAGCTGTCGTAAACCCGAAAACTGCAATCCCAACCAGTGCAAACTTTATAGCCCAGTAGATTTCAGCGAGAAATAGAGGAACGAGTATCGCCACGAGAACTGCAATTAATCGAAGTCCGCTTTTAACGCGAACACGTGACTGCTTTATGCGTACTTGAATATCCATATTTCTATCCGTTGTTCAGTTGGCGCATTAATCGTCCCTAGTTGCCTCAGAAACAGCTTTCGTTGCAGGCGCACCATATATTCCCAATACCGTACCACGAAAGCCAACCTCGACTGCATTACGCGTAGCTGTTGCACCGTTCATCCAACTGTTGAAACCAGCACTGATTGGCATATAGTTAAATCCGGCGTTAAACTGCCCCATGCGCTGTGGAATTAGCCAATGGTGCAAACTCTGCCCATTTGCCTTTAGCCAGGCTTTCCCGCCGCCAGCAGCCGTGCTCCACATGCTACGCACACTTCCCCATTTACGTGCATCCGAAACAATGCGGGTAAGCCCCAACTGAAGCCCATCAAGTCCCGTTTTTTTACCCATTTGATACAGCACATTCTTACCCAAATGGACGCCTCCAAAGGCTAGGCTGTGGACGACACCCGCATTTTCACCGTAGCCATACGCATCCGACGACTTATCAACACTATCCCCTCCTAGTAGTGTTCCTCGCGCGGCCGAGGACAGTCCGAAGGACAAGGTATCTCCAAAGCCAGCGACTGAATTGACAACTCCTGGCGATTCAACGTGCGCTTAGTCGCTATTGCAAATACTCCCGAAGAGCAGGAAAAATGGCATTTGAAAATACTGATCGCCTAGCCTTAGAGCGCGCGCGCAAGCGTGGATTCACCTACACCATAGTCGACACTTCCTCGTACGACTGGCACGAATACGTCTTCCGCATTTACATCGGCCCGCACGTTGCGCAAGGCTTTGATGCTGGCGAGATCAAAGGACTGCTTGAAGCACTGCTTCGTTTTAGTGGTTCTGAAAAGACTACGCTTTGGGTGGACATCACGACAGACATCGTACATGAGTCCCTGATCGAGGCGATCGCACGATTTCAGTACATGGAACCGAACCTGTACGTGAGTTTTAAGAACATGGCCTCGCATGCACCAGCCCCTGAGTTGCCCGACCGACTACAAGCTGCTGTCGAAAAAGCAGCGTCTCGGCGCATGATGTGGCACCCGATTCGTTGTACCGAAGTGCGCGCCCGGCCGTCATTGGACCGCAAGAATTACAAAGCCGAGTAATCCACTATGCAATGGTTGCTTGTTGTCTTGATTATGAATCAGCCTGTCAAAACTGATCTAACCTTCGAGTCTCTGAAAGCGTGTATGGAGGCCGAGGAACAAATGCGCAGGGAGTGGGCGAATCGTTTCAACGAAGCGATGTCCCAACCAGCTTTTCAAAAATTGTCAGCAGAAGACAAGAAAGCAAGCCGAACGTTCATGCTTAGTCAGGCAAATTCTGGAACTTGCATTCCCACGAAATAGACCGGAAAACAAGAATGACGACGACGCTCAACAAAGGGGACGCCTTCCAGCCTGGCGAAGTATGGAAGACGCCGAAGGGCGGGTTGTACCGCGTGATGGGCTACGAGCACAAGCCGGGCAAACCGAAACAGGCAGTGCTGAACGTGAGTTCTGACTTCTCTAGATATCGCTGAACGGCCCAACGACCTGAGCAAGCGTACCTTGGTTGACTCGTCGGTCAATGATTTCCTCGACTTTGCATTGAATGATAGTGTCGATTGGGATGTTGAAGCGCAAAAGCTTCTTTTGCCCTAAGTCTCTAATGGGTTGCAAGCTGCTGCTGAAAGCAGCAGATCGGCGTCGATCACTTCTCCACATACCTAGCGAACTATCTACGAGCGTTGCGTCGAGCGGCAATCGCAAACCTGATCCGGCGTATGACTTCCCCGCGCATATCTTAAAAATTAATCACAAGTGTAACTCTGCCGCCGCGGAGGTACCTCACGTACGTTTCCGGCTGGCGTGGTTGCACAGATACCCGGCGGTTGGCGGAGTAAAGTAGAGATCCGAAGTGGCCACACGCGATCTCAACTTATGCGAGAAAAATCTCACTTTATGCGAGAAAAATCTCAACTTATGCGAAACCCAACGAGCGGTGCCTCCCGGGCCGGTTGGGTCAGTCGAACTGGCTGAAGTCGGGCTTGCGCTTCTGGAAGAAGGCCATGAAAGCCTCTTTCGCCTCGGGTGCCAGCAGCATGGCGGCGAAGCGTTCGTTCTCGGCCGCGATCGCGCCCTCGATGGCGTCGATGCGCGGACGCTTCATCAGCGCCTTGGTGGTGCGCACCGAAGCCGCCGGCAGCGCCACCAGTTTGGCCGCCTGTTGTTCGGCGAAGGCGCGCAGCTCGAGCGCCGGCAGCACGCGCGTGACCAGGCCCATTTCGGCCGCTTCCTGCGCGCCGAAGGCTTCGCCCAGCAGCAGCTTCTCGGCCGCGCGCGGGTAGCCGGCCAATTGGGCCAGCAGCAGCGAAGAACCGAATTCCGGGCACAGGCCCAGCTGGGTGAAGGGCATCGAGAACTTGGCGTTGTCGGCCGCGTACACCAGGTCGCAGTGCATCAGCATGGTGGTGCCGATGCCGATGGCGGCGCCGGCCACGGCCGCGATCACCGGCTTGCTCGATCCGTGCAGCGCGCGCATGAACTGGAACACCGGACGGTTCTCGGCCGGGACGCCCGGCACCGGGGCCGAATTCTTCATGAAGTCATCCAGGTCGTTACCGGCGGTGAAGATCTCGGGCTTGCCGGCGATCAGGATGGCGCGCACCGCGCTGTCCTGCTCGGCGTCGAGCAGCGCGTCGGCCATCGCCTGGTACATCACGGCCGTGATCGCGTTCTTGCGTTCAAGGCGGTTGAATTCGATGGTAAGCAGGCCGGCGGCCTTGGTGATCAACATATCCATGTTCTGGAGTCTCCCGTATTTTTCTGAGGCTGGTTGGACGCGTGGGGCAGGCCGGGCCACTGGCCTGACCTGCCCCACGCGGTGATACGCAAACGATTGATTAGACGCGTTCGATGATACCTGCAGCGCCCATGCCGGCGCCGACGCACATCGTCACCATGCCGTACTTCAGGTTATTGCGGCGCAGTGCGTGCACCACGGTCGCGGCGCGGATCGCGCCGGTCGCGCCCAGCGGGTGGCCCAGCGCAATGGCGCCACCCATCGGATTGACCTTGCTGGTGTCCAGGCCAAGGTCGCGGATCACGGCCAGCGCCTGGGCGGCAAAGGCTTCGTTCAGTTCGATCCAGTCCAGCTGGTCCTGGGTGATGCCGGCGGCGGCCAGCGCTGCAGGAATGGCCACCTTCGGGCCGATGCCCATGATTTCAGGCGGCACGCCGCGCACGGCGAAGGACGAGAACTTGGCCAGCGGGGTCAGGTTGTGCTCGCGCAGGATCTTCTCGCTGACCACGATCAGCGCACCGGCGCCGTCCGACATCTGCGACGACGTCGCGGCGGTGACGGTGCCCTTGGCCGCGAACACCGGCTTGAGCTTGGCCATGCCTTCCATGCTCGCATCGGCGCGCGGGCCTTCGTCGAGGTCGACGGTGCGGCGTTTCACGGTGATTTCACCGGTGGCCAGGTTCGGCGTACGGGTGATGATCTCGACCGGGGTGATCTCGTCCTTGAAATGGCCGGCCTGCTGGGCGGCGATGGCGCGGCGGTGCGATTCCAGGCCAAAGGCGTCCTGGTCTTCGCGCGAGACCTTCCACTGGTTCGCCACGTTCTCGGCGGTCAGGCCCATGCCGTAGGCCAGGCCCACGTTTTCGTCCTTGAACGTGTCCATGTTGATCGACGGGTGGTGGCCCATCATCGGCACCATCGACATCGATTCGACGCCGCCGGCGATCATCACGTCGGCTTCGCCGACGCGGATGCGGTCGGCCGCCATGGCCAGGGCGGTGATGCCCGAAGCGCAGTAGCGGTTCACGGTCACGCCGCCCACGGTGTTCGGCAGGCCGGCCAGCACCACGGCGTTACGCGCCACGTTGAAGCCCTGCTCCGCTTCCGGGAACGAGCAGCCAATGATGGCGTCGATGATCAATGCCGGGTCCAGGTTCGGCACTGCCGCCATGGCGCCGCGGATCGCGTGCACCAACAGGTCGTCCGGGCGGGTCTTGTTGAAGAAGCCGCGCGGCGCCTTGCCGATCGGGGTACGGGTGGCGGCGACGATGTATGCGTCTTGAAGTTGTTTGCTCATGTCAGTCTTCCTGTTCTGTTCGCGGCTTAGTTACGGACGGGCTTACCGGTCTGCATCATGCCCATGATCCGCTCTTGCGTCTTGGGGTTACCCAGCAGCTCGATGAAGGCCTTGCGCTCCATGTCGAGCAGCCACTGTTCCGACACCACGCTGCCCTGGTCGACGTCACCGCCGGTGACAATCTCGGCGATCATGTCGCCCAGCTTGTAGTCGTGGGCCGAGATGAAGCCACCGTCACGCATATTGACCAGCTGGCCGCGGATCGTCGCCCAGCCGTAGCGGCCGGTGACGGTGATCGGGCGGCGGCTTGGGGCGCGGTAGCCGGCGTCGAACATGGCGCGTGCAGTGAGCTTCGCCACGTGCAGCAGTTCGTACGGGTTGAAGACAATGACGTCGTCTTCTTTCAGGTAACCCATGCTCTTTGCTTCCAGGGCCGATTTCGACACCTGCGCGGTGGCCGCGTTGGTGAAGCCGGTCTTCAGGAATTGCAGGATGTCGTTGCCCTTGGCTTCGGTAAAGGCGCGCACTGCCGCTTCCTTCAGGCCGCCGCCGGCCGGCACCAGGCCGACGCCGACTTCCACCAGGCCGATATAGGACTCGATCGAGGCCACGCGCTTGGAGGCGTGCAGCATCATCTCGCAGCCGCCGCCCAGTGCCAGTCCGGCCACAGCCGCGACCACTGGAATGTTCGAGTACTTCATCTGCATGAAGACGTTCTGCAGGTCGCGGACCATCGGGTCCATCGCCTTGGCGCCGCCCATCATGAAGGCCGGCATGGCCGACTGCAGGTCGGCGCCGGCCGAGAACGCGCCGCCTTCGGCCGCATCGGTATTCCAGATCACCAGGCCCTTGTAGCCTTTTTCGGCCTCGAGCATGCCGCGCTGCAGGCCCTTGACCACGCCTTCGCCGATGACGTGCATCTTGGTCTTGAGCGAGATGACCAGCACTTCATCGTCCGCATGCCACAGGCGCACGGATTCGTCTTCGAACACCGTGGTGCCCGCGGTTTTTGGATCCAGCGTGGTCGATCCCAGTACCGGTGCCCGGAACTGCTGGCGCTGGTACACCGGCAGGTCGGACGCCGGCACGTAGGCGTTCTTCGACGCCGAGTACGAACCCTCGGCGGTGTGCACGCCCTTTTCGGCGACCGGGCCTTCGAACACCCAGGCTGGCAGCGGTGCATCGGTCAGTGCGTGACCAGCGTCGATGTCTTCTTTCACCCACTGGGCGATCTGGGTCCAGCCGGCGGCCTGCCAGGTTTCGAACGGGCCGACGCTCCAGCCGAAGCCCCAGCGCATCGCGAAGTCGATGTCGCGCGCGTTGTCGGCGATGGTGTCGAGGTGGACGGCGATGTAGTGGAAGGTATCGCGGAAGATCGCCCACAGGAACTGCGCCTGCGGATTGGTCGACTCGCGCATGGCCTTGAACTTCTTGACCGGGTCTTTTTCTTTCAGGATGCGGGCGACGATGTCGGCCGCCTTGGCGCCGCCTGCGACGTATTCGCCGGTGGCGAAGTCGAGACGCTGGATCTCCTTGCCGACCTTTTTGTAGAAGCCGCCGCCGGATTTCTGGCCCAGGGCGCCTTTCTCGATCAGCTTGGCCAGTACTTCAGGCGTCTTGTACATGCTGAAGAACGGGTCGTCTTGCAGCGTGTCCTGCATGGTCTTGATGACGTGGCCCATGGTGTCCAGACCGACGACGTCGGCGGTGCGGAAGGTGCCCGACTTGGCGCGGCCTAGTTTTGCGCCGGTCAGGTCGTCGACCACGTCTACCGACAGGCCGAATTTCTCGGCTTCGTGGATGGTGGCCAGCATGCCGAAGATGCCGACGCGGTTGGCGATGAAGTTCGGGGTGTCCTTGGCGCGCACGACGCCCTTGCCCAGGGTCGAGGTCAGGAAAGTCTCGAGCTGGTCGAGGATTTCAGGACGGGTGCCGCTGGTCGGGATCAGTTCCACCAGGTGCATGTAGCGCGGCGGGTTGAAGAAGTGCACGCCGCAGAAGCGCGCCTTGAGTTCGTCGTCGAATCCTTCGGCCAGCTTGTTGATCGACAGGCCCGACGTGTTCGAGGCGAAGATCGCGTTCGGGGCGATGTGCGGTGCGACCTTCTTGTACAGGTCGTGCTTCCAGTCCATGCGCTCGGCGATGGCTTCGATGATCAGGTCGCACCCGAGCAGCAGGTCGAGGTTGTCCTCGTAGTTGGCCACTTCGATCAGGGCCGCGTCGTCCTTGTTGCCCAGCGGGGCCGGCGACAGCTTCTTCAGGTTCTCGATGGCGCGCAGGACGATGCCGTTCTTCGGCCCGTCCTTTGCAGGCAGGTCGAACAGCACGACCGGCACCTTGGCGTTCACGCAGTGCGCAGCAATCTGCGCGCCCATCACGCCGGCGCCCAGCACGGCGACTTTCTTGACGATGAAATTGGACATTCTGTATTCCTTGTTAAGTCGCTGCCCCCGCACAGGCAAGGGCAGCGTGATGGTGGTTTAGAACAGGTCTGCGTCCAGCGCCAGCAGATTGGCCGAACCCGAACGGGCCTGGCGGATCAGCATGGCGGTTTCCGGGTACAGGCGCGCGAAGTAGAAGCGGGTGGTAGCGAGCTTGGCGACGTAGAACTTGTCATCCGAGTCCTGCTTGCTGAGGGCGATCTTCGCCATCTGCGCGAAGAAATAGCTGAACACCAGGTGGCCCACTACGCGCAGGTAAGGCACCGCGGCGGCGCCGACTTCGTCCGGGTTCTGGAACGCCTTCATGCCGATTTCCATGGTCAGCTTGGTGACTTTTTCACCGAGCTCGCCCAGTGGGGTGACGAATTCCGACATCGACTCGTCCAGGCCGTTCTCTTCCACGAAGGCCTTGATCTTCTCGCCAAAGGCGCGCAGCTTGGCACCGTTGTCCATCAGGATCTTACGACCCAGCAGGTCGAGCGACTGGATGGTGTTGGTGCCTTCGTAGATCATGTTGATGCGGGCATCGCGCACGTACTGCTCCATGCCCCACTCGGCGATATAGCCGTGGCCACCGTAGACCTGCATCGCTTCCGAGGTCGCGATCCAGCCGTTGTCGGTGATGAAAGCCTTGACGATCGGGGTCAGCAGCGCGACTTCGCCGGCGGCTTCCTTGCGCACCGCTTCGTCCGGGTGGTTCAGCTCACGGTCGATCTGCAGCGCGATGTACGAGGTCAGTGCGCGCGCGCCTTCGGCGAAGGCTTTCGCGGTCAGCAGCATGCGGCGCACGTCCGGATGCACGATGATCGGGTCGGCCGGCTTGTCGGGCGCTTTCGGGCCCGACAGGCTGCGCATCTGGATACGGTCTTTCGCGTACACCAGCGCGTTCTGGTAAGCCACTTCGGTCAGGCCCAGCGACTGCATGCCAACGCCCAGGCGGGCGGCGTTCATGAACACGAACATCGCCTGCAGGCCCTTGTGCGGCTGGCCGATCAGGGTGGCGTTGGCGCCGTCCAGGTTCATCTGGCAGGTGGAGTTGCCATGGATGCCCATCTTCTCTTCGATGGCGCCGCAGGCGATGCCATTGCGCTCGCCGACCGAACCGTCGGCAGTGACGTTAAACTTCGGCACCAGGAACAGCGAGATGCCCTTCGAGCCTTCCGGTGCATCCGGCAGGCGCGCCAGCACCAGGTGCACGATGTTTTCCGCCATGTCGTGCTCGCCGGCCGAAATAAAGATCTTCGAGCCGGTGATCTTGTAGCTGCCATCGGCCTGTGGCTCGGCCTTCGAGCGCAGCAGGCCCAGGTCGGTCCCGCAATGCGCTTCGGTCAGGCACATGGTGCCGGTCCACTCGCCCGAGACCAGCTTCGGCAGGAACAGCTTCTTCTGCTCGTCGGTGCCGTGCTCTTTCAGGCATTCGTAGGCGCCGTGCGACAGGCCCGGGTACATGGTCCATGCCTGGTTGGACGAGTTGAGCATCTCGTAGAACGAATTGTTCAGCGCGACCGGCAGGCCCTGGCCGCCGTATTCAGGATCGCAGGCCAGCGCCGCCCAGCCGCCTTCGACGTACTGCTTGTACGCTTCCTTGAAGCCCTTCGGGGTCGTGACGGCCTTGGTGGCGGCGTCGAAATGGCAGCCTTCGCGGTCGCCCGAATGGTTCAGCGGGAACAGCACTTCCTGCGTGAATTTCGCACCTTCTTCGAGCACCTGGTTGATGATATCGGTGTCGATTTCCTGGTACGCAGGCAGGCTCTTGAACTCTTCGCTGACGTTGAGGAATTCGTGCAGAACGAACTGCATATCCCGGATTGGCGCGACGTACTGACCCATGGTTTTCTCCTGAACGAAGGTAATGTAATAGTGGTGACTTCCGGCGTAACGAAGGCGTTACTGCACCGGGCTGCCTTGCGGCGAAGGTGTTGGCAAATGCGGATTACGGTAATTCTCGATCAGGCGCTCGAAACCGCGGCGCGCGCGCTCGACCGAGCCGGGCATGCGCAGGAAACGGGCGTCGTGGTGCAGAGCCAGGATCAGCCCGTACATTTCGTACACCAGCTGCTCGGCATCGGCATCGGGGCGCAGGTCGCCCGCTTCGATGGCCTGGCGGGCACCGCGCTGCAAGGCGCCCTGCCAGGCCTGCACCATCGACACCAGCTCCTCGCGGATCGGTCCCGGGCGGTCGTCGTACTCGACGGCGCCGCTGATATAGATGCAGCCAGATGCGATCTCGACCGACACGCGCTTGAGCCAGCGGTCGAACATCGACTCCAGCCGCGGCAAACCGCGCGGCTCGCGCACGCTCGGAAAGAACACTTCCTGCTCGAAGCGGTGGTGGTACAGCTTGACGACTTCGAGCTGCAAATCCTCGCGCGAACCGAAATGCGCGAACACGCCG
The DNA here is from genome assembly GCF_024802625.1 of Massilia sp. H6. Classification (NCBI taxonomy): domain Bacteria; kingdom Pseudomonadati; phylum Pseudomonadota; class Betaproteobacteria; order Burkholderiales; family Oxalobacteraceae; genus Massilia; species Massilia sp. H6. Next base: position 741,278 of record NZ_CP103371.1, on the reverse strand, counting down.
GATTTGCTCATGTTCATCCGGTCGGCCAGCAGCCCGATGGTCAGCCCTTCCAGGCCATCGCGGCTGGAGAGCTCGAGCGCCACGTCGAGAATCGCTGCTCGCGTGAGTTCGCCCTTGCGCATGAATTTGACTGAAGTTGTGATAACGGCCCCTGAATCGAAAAAATCCGAACGCTCGTACTATTATCTACCAGGCTTGAAATGTCAAACGGGAACTTAGAGGTGACGTTCTATTGATGCAAGACAACTGCAGATGGAGAGAGCACCCACGGGAAGAGCTTGCTGCAACCCTCCAGGGCAGGGACGAATGCAACTCAGAAGTGGAGAGATTTTTACAAGCTCGACACTCCCGGCTGGCTGCGGCCGGGACAATGTTGTCGCAGATGTAAAGGTAACCGATTTCGCCGGAGCGTGCCGCCTTCGACGGCGGCGCAGGCAGAATAATTGCACGCCCGGTGCACCGCAGGACGGTGCACCGGCGAACTCAGGTGGCCAGTGCGCGCAGCATCAGGCCGGTTACATAGGCCGCATAGGTGCCCAGTGCGTAGCCCAGCACCGCCAGCAGCACGCCGACCGGCGCCAGCGAAGGATGGAAGGCGCTCGCGACCACCGGGGCCGACGCGGCGCCGCCGACATTGGCCTGCGACCCCACCGCCAGGAAGAACAGCGGTGCGCGGATCAGCTTTGCCACCAACAGCAGCAGTCCGCCATGTACGGCGATCCAGATCAGCCCGAGCAGGAACAGCCATGGCCGGTCCAGCAGCGCATTGAGGTCCATCTGCATGCCGATGGTCGCCACCAGGATGTACAGCATGGCCGAGCCGATGGTGGAGGCGCCCGCCCCTTCCAGTTTGCGTGCCTTGGTAAAGCTCAGCAGCAGGCCGAAGGTGGTCGCGAACACGACCATCCAGAAGAAGGACGAGGTCAAGCTGTAGTCCTGCAGCCGCCACTCGGCCGGCAGGCTGCCGATCCAGCCCAGCACTGGCCCGGTCAGAGCGTGCGACAGGCCCGTCACGCCCAGTCCGACCGCCAGGATCACCATCACGTCGGTCAGCGTCGGAATACGCGCATTGGCGGCCTGGAAGGTCTCCATGCGCGTCTTGAGGGCGTTGATTGCGCTGACATCGGCGCCGGTCCAGCGGTCGAAGGCCTGGGCGCGCCCGGTCATGAACAGCAGTATCGCGGTCCAGACGTTCGCCACCAGCACGTCGACCGCGACGAACTGGCCGAACACATTGGCATCGACCTCGAACACTTCTTTCATGGCGGCCTGGTTGGCGCCGCCGCCGATCCAGGCGCCGGTGATGGTGGTCATGCCGCGCCAGGTTTCGCCGGCCACCGTTTCGGGATGAATCACGCCCATGATCTCGAACGAGGCGACCGCCCCGAGCATGATGCCCACGGTACCGGTCAGGAACATGATGATGGCCTTCGGACCGAGCCGGGCAATGGCGCCGAAATCGATGGCGATGCACAGCAGGACCAGGGCACTCGGCAGCAGGTAGTCGCGCGCGATCGGATACAGCTTCGAGATGCTGCCGTCGATCACGCCCAGGGTATTGAGGATGGCCGGAACCAGATAGCACAGCAGCAACGCCGGCACATAGGAATAGAATTTCTTCCAGGGGCCTGTTGGACGCGCGGCGGTCCAGAAAACCAGCCCGAGGATGGCGGCGAGCATGCCGAGTACCACGGCATCGTTGGTGACAAGAGGAACAGTAGTCTGCATCGGAATTCCATGAAAAGCATCCCGCCCTGACGGCCCCGCATGGCGGTGCGGCATCAGGGACCTGGGACCGGGACCCCATTCTACATTCCCGTTGGCAAGATCACGTTCACATGCGACGCATTTGGGTCAGGTCTGACATTCAGGCATCGGCTCGTCCATACAACCGGACCAAGATCGAGGTCGTGTCCAGACGTCAGACCTGACCCCGAATTGGTCTGGACGTGGGTTGTGCGGGTTTTTTCCTATTCAGATTCTGGCGGCTCTTCACTTCTATTGTGAAAAGCTGCTGCTTGTCGTTTCCTTTCACGTGGTCGACGCGTGCAGTGGCGATCCAGGGTTTGCCATCCACGTCCTGGAACGCCCATTCCATTTTCTGCGATTCTGCGGTAGCGACCGCTTCGCCCCACTTGCCGTGGCTCGACAACATCGATCCGATCTGGGTCAGTAGGCTGGCTGCAGGCGCTTGCGTGGTGAGAAGAAAGGACATATTCCACCGGTTAGCATTGCCTGAACTACTGATCACTTTGTCGACCTGAGCAAAGTTTTCCAGTTTCTGATCCAGATACATCGGCAGAAGCCGGAGGGCGTAGGCGGCTGGCGCATAACCGCCGTCCGGGCGCCAGTCATATTCCAGCGTTTGTGCGACGAACTGTGCGTGGCCATTGCCGCGCAATCTGGCGACAAGATGTAGAGCTCCGTCGATTCCTGCTAAAAATCCCCCGGTGGTGATGATCTTGCCGGCGTCGACTACTCGCCGGTCGCGCACAACGCTGGTGCCTGGAGAATGCTGCCGTAATGCGTCGACATTTCCGCTCGTCGTCGTTGCAGTAAGACCGTCAAGCAGACCTGTATGCGCAAGAATGAATGCTCCGTTACATACCGACATGACATGCCGCGCATGAGACGCTTTCACGTTGATCCAATCAAGTGTCGCTTTGTCCATCATGACATTGTCAGTGTCCCCGCCGGGTATCACCACCACATCTGCATCCGGGGCGTCCGCAAAAGAATATTGCGGCAACACCTTCATCCCACTTGAGATCCCGACCGGCCTACGGTCTGCCGCAACCGTGAAGACGTCGAAGCCAGCCACAGCGAACACTTGCATGGGACCGGTGAAATCAATGTTTTCGACATTGTCGAATAGCAGTATGGCGACTTTCCTGGAAGGCGACGCCGTCGCTGGAGGAGCTTGGGCGATCGCAAGCGTCGAGACGAATGAAACAATGAGGAGAGCGAAGCGCCAGGCCGTTTTCATGAAACTTCCTTGAAGGTTTTTAAGAATGTGGGCGCCATCATATAAGCCTGCCCGTATGGCAGAATGACATCAATCCCTGAAAACCTGCCAAATCAAGGCACTTCTCTTTTCAACATGCGGCCGTGGATGCACAGTCAGTTCTTATGAATATTCCCCATCGCGTCGTCATCGTCGGATTCCCTCCTGCGCAAATGCTCGACATCGCAGGGCCGGTCGACGCCTTCTCGGCAGCCAATGACCTGGTCAAGGCCAACGGCGCAGCGGCGCCGTACGAGGTTGTACTGGCCGCCCCGGAGGTGGGCCTGCTGCGGACCAGCGCCGGCTTCCCGCTTGTTGCATCGATCAGCGTGCATGACCCCGACCTGAAGGCCGACACCTTGATACTTGCTGGCGGCGAAGGAGCACGTCGGTCGATCCACAACCGGACGCTCGTCGATCGCTTGCGCAGTCTTTGTAAAACGGCAGGGCGAGTCGGCTCCGTGTGTACCGGGTCGTTTCCGCTCGCGGCGACTGGACTTCTGAACGACCGGCGCACGACAACACACTGGGCGCATTTCGGTGAGTTCTGCGACGCTTTCCCGTCCGTCCTTCTCGATCGGGACGCCCTGTTTATCAGGGATGGAAAATATCAGTGTTCGGCGGGCGTATCGGCTGGGATCGATTCGGTACTGGCGCTCATAGAAGAAGACTGCGGGCGCACACTCGCATTGCAGGTTGCTCGGGAGCTGGTCGTATACCTGAAGCGACCTGGCGGCCAGTCTCAGTTCAGCAGCCAACTTGCCACACAATTCAACACCGAATCTTCTAGCCGATTTGCAGAGCTATTGAAGTGGATGGCGTCACAATCACGTGAAGACCTGTCGGTTCAACGATTGGCGGCCCGCGTCGCCATGAGTCCCCGTAATTTTCATCGGCGCTTTACCGAGGCCTTAGGTACCACGCCTGCCAATTACGTACAAACCTTGCGGCTTGATGAAGCCCGCAGACTGCTAACGGATGGAACACTATCCATCGAGCGCATCGCGGCGCGGTCCGGATATGCTTCTAGTGAGGCAATGCGCGCTGCGTTTCAACGTCACCTGCAGGTGAGCCCAAGCGAATTTCGGCTCCGGTTCCGCAGTACCGGATCGCGTTGACGCGCGACTCACTTCGTGATCCGGCCTGCCCCGATTTTGCCTGCAGTTAGGACCCGGCCTTTTCGATCGCCCTGCGGTCGCGCTTGGTGGGCCGGCCCTTGATCTCCAGGCTCGGCTCCGGGAACAGCCGGCGCGCGGTCTTGTCGTTCTCGCGCTTGGCAATGCTCTCGTCGGTTTCGAAATACAGCGTGCGCGCCACCGGCGCCGGGCCGCGCTTGTCCGAGATGGCGGCGACGATCACTTCCCAGCGGTCGGAGCCGTTATCGATGGTGAGCTTGTCGTTGAGCTTGACGTTGCGCGCCGGCTTGACCGGTTCGCCGTCGATGCGCACGCGGCCGCGGTCGATCGCGTCGGTGGCCACCGAGCGGGTCTTGAAAAAGCGCGCCGCCCACAGCCATTTGTCGAGTCGTACTTGGTTGTCTTGCATGGTGTCTTTCCGTTATGCGTAGCCGATCGCAAAGATCCGCATCACCAGTTTATACATCAGGTAAGCCGCGCCGTATTTCGCGCGCCTGAACCAGCCGGTATGCGCGAACTCTTCGGCGCAGACCGGCACCCCGTCGGCAATACCGCGCTCGATGTGCTCGCGCATGGCGGCCGCGAATTTCTGGTCGAGCACGACGACATTGGCCTCCTGGTTCAGGAACAGCGACAGCCCGTCGCAATTGCTCGAGCCGACCGTGGCCCAGTCGTCGTCGACCACCGCGACCTTGGCATGCAGCTGGGTCTTGCGGTATTCGACCACCCGGATGCCGTCGGCCAGCAGCTTCGGATAGAACGAATGCGCTACCGCGTCCTGGATGCGGAACTCCCCTACCCCGATCAGGAGCGTGACCTGGACGCCGCGCTGGGCCGCATGCGCCAGCGCCTTGCGGAACTTGCGGCCCGGAGCGAAATACGGGGTGGCCAGCAGCACGCTGTGCTTGGCACGGCCCAGGGCCTGCAGATAGGCGCGCTGAATCGTCGAACGGTTGCGCAGGTTGTCGCGTACCACGAAGGCGGCGCGTGCCGGATCGGCGCACGATGTGGCGGGAAGCTGGCGCGACTCGCTGAACAATTCGAGGCGCCGTCTCAGCCCGAGGCGGCCGGCGCGCAGCCATTGGCCCCTGGCTTCGTCCTGGATCTGGGCCACTAGCGGCCCACGCACCTGCACCGTGAAGTCCCAGCGCGGCGCCGCCAGGCGCTGGCGCTGGGCGTGGTCGCACCGCCAGTCGTCGTTGATGTTGATTCCGCCCACGAAAGCGACTTCGCCGTCGACCACCACGATCTTGCGGTGCGAGCGCGCGATGCCACGCTTGCACCAGGGATTGAAGACGCGGTATTGCACGCCTGCTTCGGCAAACGCGGCGCCCAGGCGCGTGGCCGGGCGGTGCTCGGTGCCGATCCAGTCGACCAGCACCCGCACCTTGACGCCGCGGCCGGCGGCGCGATTCAAGGCGTCGCGCACCGCGTGCCCGGTCTCGTCCTCGGCAAAAATGTAGGTTTCGAACAGGACGTCGAACTGCGCCGCATCGAGGGCGGCGATCAGGGCCGGAAAATACTCGGTGCCACTCTCGAGTAGCGTGAGGTCGTTGTTGTCTACAAAGGAGACGGAGCGCATGGACGCTGGTGGCCGCTAACCGAGCTGCAGTTCGGCCACGATCGGTGCGTGGTCGGACAGCTTGGCCCACAGCGCGCCATGCATCACCTGGGCATTATCGACCTTGAAGCCGCGCACATAGATGCGGTCGAGGCGAAACCACGGCAGCACGGCCGGGAAGGTGCGCGCCGGTGCCAGGCGCGGCTTGCGGCCGGCCCAGCTGCGCACCATGTCGCCCATTGCCGACTTTGGCCCGAGCTGGTCGAATACCTCGACCACGCCCAGCGCATTGCGCAGGCGGTCGCTGAGGGTATTGCGCCAGTCGTTGAAGTCGCCGGCAATGATGACCGGTTCGCCATGCGATGAAGCGTTGACGGCCTCGATCAGGGCTTGCGCCTGGCGCCCGCGTCCGCTTTCGAACAAGCCCAGGTGCACCACATAGCAATGCACCTTGCCGCCCGGCGTGTCGAGCACGCAGTGCAGGATGCCGCGCTGCTCGTAGGCATGGTCGGAAACGTCGTGGTTATGCGAATTGGGGATCGGGAAGCAGCTCAGCAGCGCATTGCCGTGGTGGCCATGGTCGTACACGGCGTTCATGCCATAGGCGCTGTGGTGCTGTTCGTTCTTGAAGTAGTCGTACTGGGCGGTTTCGGGCCAGTGGCGGTGAGCCAGCTCTTCTTTGCCATAGCGGGCATGAAAGCGGTCGTGCCGGCCTTGCACTTCTTGCAGGAAGACGACATCGGCCTGGAATTCGGCGATCGCCTTTTTCAATGCGATCACCCGCGGCGTACTGCGCAGCGACGACACGCCCTTGTGAATGTTGTAGGTAGCTACGCGAATTTTCATTAAGACATTCTAACAACATCGCGCCCTGGTCCCATGGAACCGGACCCAATCGTGCGCCATGCGCCAAATGCCTGAAGTCATAGGTGAAGCGGCAATTGCGCGATGGCTTCGGCATTCGACATGGAGAAGCAGCGCCCGGCCGCTTCCAGGTGCCCCAGCCAGGCGTGGCGCAGGTGCTCGCGCGGGCTCAGGACGATGGGGATATCGCGCGGCACGCACACCGAGAATACGTGTTCCGTATTGTGCGCGATGCCGGGCGCGTAGCGATGACGCCAGAGCGGGTAGATTTCGTAGACGCTGGAGTGCTGCCAGTCGTGCAGGCGGATGTGCTCGCCGTCGGCAACGATGCCGGTTTCCTCGAACAGCTCGCGCGCGGCGGTGTCGATCAGCGGCTCGTCGGGCGTGTCGCGCGAGCCGGTGACCGATTGCCAGAAGCCCGGACGGTCGGCGCGCTCGATCAACAACACCTCCAGCGCGCAGGTATGGATGATGACCAGGACCGATTCGGGGATTTTGTGAGGCATGGGACCAATATAACAAACGCGGGCAGAACCGGTGAACGGTCGTGCCCGCGTTGCCTGAACACGCGGCCGGCGCCGCCGGCCGCTACGCTTTATGCCAGCTTCGGTTCCGCGGCACGCAGGCGGATGTGCAGCTCCTTGAGCTGCTTCTCGTCGACTTCCGACGGCGCGTTGGTCAACAGGCACTGGGCGCGCTGGGTCTTGGGGAAGGCGATCACGTCGCGGATCGATTCCGAACCGGTCATCAGGGTGACCAGGCGGTCCAGGCCGAAGGCCAGGCCACCGTGCGGCGGCGCGCCGTATTGCAGGGCGTCGAGCAGGAAGCCGAACTTGAGCTGCGCTTCTTCGGCGTCGATCTTCAGGGCGCGGAATACCTTGCTCTGGACATCTTCGCGGTGGATACGGATCGAACCGCCGCCCATTTCCCAGCCATTCAGGACCATGTCGTAGGCCTTGGCGATACAGGCGCCAGGATTGGTTTCCAACATGTCTTCGTGGCCGTCTTTCGGCGCCGTGAACGGGTGGTGGGTCGCGGTCCAGCGGTCGTTTTCCTCGTCGTGCTCGAACATCGGGAAGTCGACCACCCACAGCGGCGTCCAGGTGTCGTCGAACAGGCCTGCCTTCTTGCCAAATTCCGAGTGGCCGATCTTCACGCGCAGCGCGCCGATGGCGTCGTTGACCACTTTCGCCTTGTCGGCGCCGAAGAACACCAGGTCGCCATCCTGCGCGCCGGTGAGTTCCAGGATCTGGGCCAGCACTTCGTCGGACAGGTTCTTGACGATCGGCGACTGCAGGCCGTCACGGCCCTTGGCCTTCTCGTTGACCTTGATATAGGCCAGGCCCTTGGCGCCGTAGATCGCGACGAACTGGGTGTAGGCGTCGATTTCCGAGCGCGGCATCGAGCCGCCCTGCGGCACGCGCATGCCGACCACGCGCCCGCCGGTCATGTTGGCGGCGCTGTTGAAGACCTTGAACTCGACCGACTTCATCAGCTCGGTCAATTCGGTGAACTCGAGCTTGACGCGCATGTCCGGCTTGTCCGAACCGTACATGCCCATCGCGGTGGCGAAGTCCATCACCGGGAACGGGTTCGGCAGGTCGATGCCGGCAGCGTTCTTGAAGACCACGCGCATCATGTCTTCGAACAGGTCACGGATTTCCTGCTCGGTCAGGAACGAGGTTTCGCAGTCGATCTGGGTGAATTCAGGCTGGCGGTCGGCGCGCAGGTCTTCGTCGCGGAAGCATTTGGTGATCTGGTAGTAGCGGTCGAAGTTGGCCACCATCAGGAGCTGCTTGAACAGCTGCGGCGACTGCGGCAGCGCGAAGAAGCTGCCGGCGTTCACGCGCGATGGCACCAGGTAGTCGCGCGCGCCTTCCGGGGTCGACTTGGTCAGCATCGGGGTCTCGATGTCGATGAAGCCCAGGTTGTCGAGGTATTTGCGCACTTCCATCGACACCTTGTAGCGCAGGCGCAGGTTGTGCTGCATCTGGCCGCGGCGCAGGTCGAGCACGCGGTGGGTCAGGCGGGTGGTTTCCGACAGGTTGTCGTCGTCCAGCTGGAACGGCACCGGCACCGATGGGTTCAGCACTTCGACGCTGCTGGCGTTGATCTCGATCTTGCCCGACTTGAGGTTGGCGTTGGCGGTGCCTTCGAGGCGGTTGGTCACGGTACCGGTGATACGCAGGCAGAACTCGTTGCGCACATGCTCGGCCGCCTTGAACACCTCGGCGTTGTCCGGATGGCAGACCACCTGCACCAGGCCTTCACGGTCGCGCAGGTCGATGAAGATCACGCCGCCGTGGTCGCGGCGACGGTGCACCCAGCCGCACAGGCTGACGGTTTGGCCCAGCAGTTCCTCGGTGACGAGGCCGCAGTAGTGAGTACGCATGGTGGACATAGTTTTCGTTCCAGGTTGGTTGATTCGTGAAGGCCTTGGCCTTGTTCTTTACTTGTTCTGTGCTGCTTGCCGAACTATTCGGGAGCGACCACGCCCATCGAAACGATGTGCTTGAGCGCCGCGTCGACCGACATGTTCAGCTCCACGACCTTGCTGCGTTCCATCATCAGGAAGAAGCCCGAGGTCGGGTTCGGGGTGGTCGGCACGTACACGCTCACGTAGTCGCCCACCAGGTGATTCTTGACGTCCCCGCCCGGCACGCCGGTCAGGAAGGCAATCGTATAGGAATCGGCATGCGGATAAGGAATCAGCACCGGTGTGCGAAACGCGTTGCCCGACGACGAGAACAGCGTGTCCGACACTTGCTTGACGCTGCCGTAGAGCGAGCTGACCACCGGAATGCGCTTGAGCGTGCGGTCGCCAATCTTCACGACATAGCGGCCAACCAGGTTGTTGGTCAGCAGGCCGGTCAGAAAGACGATGGCGAGGGTCAGCACCGCGCCGACGCCCGGCACATCCATGCCGAACATGCGGCGCGGCTGCCAGGCCTCCGGCACGAACAGCAGCGACTGGTCCAGCGTGCTGATGATCAGGCTCAGCACCCAGGCCGTGATCGCCAGGGGCACCAGCACCAGCAAGCCGGTCAGGAAATATTTACGCATCGAAATCACTTGTTCTTATCGGGAGCCGCGGCCGGCACTGGAGCAGGAGCTGCGGCCGCAGCCGGCGCTGCAGCTGGCGCCGGGGCGCTGCTGGCCTCGCCGCCATTGGCAGTGCTTGCCGCGGCCGTGCCGGTGGCTGGCGCATTACCGCCCCGGAAATCGGTCACATACCAGCCCGAACCCTTGAGCTGGAAGCCGGCAGCAGTGACCTGCTTCTTGAAAGCATCCTTGCCGCACGACGGGCAGACTGTCAGTACCGGATCGGAAATTTTTTGCAGGGCATCTTTGGTAAATCCGCATTCGTCGCAGCGGTAAGCGTAAATCGGCATCGTATTACTCCGCAAAAATCTACAAAACCCTGAATTATAAAGCTTTTACGTGAAGTTTTGCCCGAATGGACCGTCCTTGCCGCCTGGCCAGGCACGCCGACGCGGATTCACTGTTGTTTTTCATCATCGCCAACAAATGTTTCATTTGCTCAAGAACAGCGGGAGGTGATTCAATAGCGTCTTTCCTAAACAACACGGGACGTTGAGCTAGCTCTACGCCTGAAGTTGAACAAGAAACAGAAGATTGTGCGCGGTGCCTGCACCGCCGCTGGTCCGTACAAGAAGCCGTTTTTCCCAAGCCCGCGCATGCGGGCTTTTCTTTAAGAAAATAGCTGGCGACGCTGCCACACCATCCAGCGTTCTTTGCCGGCGAACACTGGAATCGAATCATCCACCGGCGCGTCTTCGATGCACACGAAGTTCGGTGCCATCAGTGCGTCGAGCCCGGCGCGGTCGATCCCGAACGGCGGGCCCTTGTCCGCGTCGCCGAAAAAGAACAAGCCCCCTACCCTGCCGCCCGGCGCCAGCAACTCGGCCCAGCGCGCCACTACCTGCGGGCGCATGGCGCGCGGCAAGGCGCACAAGAAGGCGCATTCGTAGATGAATTCGAGCGCATGCGCCGGCTGCCAGGCAAAAAAATCGGCCTGCACCACGCGCGTGCGCCACTGTCCGGCCAGTGCCTGGCCACGCGCGACGGCGGCTGGGGCAAAGTCGATCGCCGTGGCATCCCAGCCCGCGTCGCACAGGCAAACCAGTTCGTAGGCACTGCCGCAGCCGGGAATCAAGGTGGCAAGCGGCCCGTTGCGGGCCACGAAATCGCGCAGCGCTTGCGGCACGCCGCCACGGTCCCAGGGAGTAAATGCGCGGGCGAAGCGCTCGTCCCAGAATTGCGGGCTGAGCGGGTCGCGATGGTCGAACGATGCCGGCTCAGGACCCATAGAAGTAGAACCAGCCGATCACGGCCATGCCGAGGCCACCGGTCACCAGGCCCAGGAAAGCCATCAGGCCCAGCAGCCGGTTGGTGCGGCGCTGCTCGGTCAGGACCATCGACATGATGTCGGCGTTCGACATCGGGTGACCGCCGGTATGGCCGATGCTGGCATGGGCATGGTGTTCCAGCGCCTGGTGCAGCAGGCGCGGCAGTTGCGGGAAGATGTGCGCGTAGCGCGGCGCTTCCGCGCGCAGGCGTTCGGCCATGCCGCGCCAGCCGACCTGCTCGCCCATCCAGCGCTCCAGATAGGGCTTGGCGGTCTTCCACAAGTCCAGGTCGGGATCGAGCTGGCGACCCAGGCCTTCGATATTGAGCAGGGTCTTTTGCAACAGCACCAGCTGCGGCTGGACTTCGACGTTGAAGCGGCGCGAAGTCTGGAACAAGCGCAGCAGGATTTGGCCGAAAGAAATATCTTTTAGTGGGCGGTCGATGATGGGCTCGCAACAGGCGCGCACCGCCGATTCGAGCTCGTCCACGCGGGTGTTGCGCGGCGCCCAGCCCGATTCGATATGGGCCTCGGCTACGCGCTTGTAGTCGCGCCGGAAAAAGGCCAGGAAGTTCTGCGACAGGTAATCCTTGTCGAAATCGGTCAGGGTGCCGACGATGCCGAAATCGAGCGCGATATAGCGGCCAAAGGTCTCTTTCTCGACCGACACCAGGATATTTCCAGGATGCATATCAGCATGGAAAAACCCATCGCGGAACACCTGGGTAAAGAAAATCTCGACGCCATCGCTCGACAGTTTCTTGAGGTCGACGCCTTCCGCCGCCAGGCGATCGATCTGCGACACCGGGATGCCGTGCATGCGCTCCATCACGATCACGCTGCTAGAGCAATAGTCCCAGTACATCTCGGGCACCATGAGCAAGTTCGAACCGGCGAAATTGCGGCGCAGCTGGCTGGCATTGGCTGCCTCGCGCATCAGGTCGAGCTCGTCGTGCAGGTATTTGTCGAATTCGGCGACCACTTCGCGCGGTTTCAGGCGACGGCTTTCGGCCCACAGCCTTTCGATCAGGCGCGAAGCCAGGTCCATCAGCGCCAGGTCTTCGTCGATGGTCTTCTTCATGCCAGGACGCAGCACCTTCACGGCCACTTCGGTGCCGTCCTTGAGCGTGGCAAAGTGTACCTGTGCAATCGAGGCCGAGGCGACCGGCGTGCGCTCGAAACTGGCGAACAATTGGTCGGGGTGGGCACCAAGCGAAGCCGTGATCTGGGCAATGGCCAGGTCGGAATCGAAGGGCGGCACCCGGTCTTGCAGCAGCGACAGCTCGTCGGCGATATCCTGCGGCATCAGGTCGCGCCGGGTCGATAGCACCTGGCCGAACTTGATGAAGATCGGGCCCAGCTCTTCGAGTGCCTGGCGCAGGCGGATCGCGCGTGGCGAGGTGATGCGGCGCCAGAAGAACACCGTATTCATGAAACGCGCGGTGCGCGGCGCATCCAGGCTGGTGACCGCGATTTCGTCGAGACCGTATTTGGTGGCAATGGTGAGGATTTTTACCAGGCGCAGAAATTTCAATATCATCAGGTCAGCTATCCGGGGTCAGGGTCGTGCTCAGGCCGGCCGCGCTCGGGAGCGTTGTGCTGGCCGCCGTCGAAGCGGCGCCGGGCTGGGCCAGGCGCGCCTCCAGTTTCGCGATGCGCTTGGCGCACCGCTCGACGTCGTCGCGCAGGCGTACCACGTCAGCCGCGAGGGCATCCACCTGGGCCGGACGCACCAGCACCTGGCGCTCCTCGAGCAGGAATTCGGCCAGGTTCTCGGCCAGCCGGCGGCCGGTGCCGAGCACGCCGTTGACGGCGCCGCGCGTGCCCTCGACCAGGCGGCGCGCGCCGAGCGGGCCGACGAAGCGTTCGAGGTCGTATTCGGCATCCCAGCGCAGGCCTTTCGATAGCGCCGACAGGGTGTTGGCAAATTCCGCGTCGCCCTCGATCTTGACGTAGGAGAAGGCGCGCTCGCGGTGTTGCGCGATCAGGGGCAGGTCGGCCAGCTTGACGCGGATGGTCACGTTGGCCGGCACTTTGCCGTTGCCGGCCTCGAGCATGCCATCGCGCGCCACGCGCAGGCGCAACTGCAGCGCACCGGTGTCGATGCAGGCTTGCTTGCCAGCGTGTATGGCGAGCGCATCACGCGCCCAGGCTTCCTGGGCCAGCAGGTGATTGATCGTGGCGACGGCGGGCGTCGACAACAGGGTTGGGCTCGAAGACATGGCACTCATTGACAACAGCGCGTTGTTAAAAAAAACCGCCCGGTATTGACTCGGGCGGTCTTGATCTTACCAGTTTGCCGGGCGCAAACCCGGTAGCACAGGATCTTTACTGAAAAATAATTAATCGACCTGCTGGATACCCGCCAGCAGCCAGCCGCCATTGCCGCTGAGCGGCTTGGACATGTTCCAGACCTCTACGAAAGGCTCGGCCGGCGCATTCGGCGCGGTCCGGATCATGCCGTTGAACTGCACGCTGGCCAGGTAGTCGGTGGCGGTGGTTTCGATGCCCAGCACCTGGCCGTCGATCGTCACCACATCGGTGAAGTCGTCGACGCCGCCACGCTCCTGGATCTGCATCTTGAGCTCGGCGAAAACTTCTGGTGTGGTGAATTCGCGCAGGTCATTGGTGTCGCCACGGTCCCAGGCGGCCTGCATGCGAATGAACGAAGACTTTGCATGGCGCAGGAAAGCATCCTGGTCGAAGTCGCCCGGCACGCCCCACTGGTGATGGACCGGCGCGGCACTGCCCCCAACGCCGGGCTTGCCCAGCGATACGCCGCCCGATTGCACTCCCTGGAACCCGACCGGCTGGCGCAGCCCGGAACCGATCTCGGGGGTGGCGACCGAAGCGGCCGCGGCGCCGGCTGGCTGCGGGTTGGCGTAGCCGCCAAACGCCGGGTTGGCCGGGGTGTCCTTGCGGCGCAACATGCGCACGATGAACAGCACGACCAGTGCCAGCAGGCCGATCATCAGGATGGCCGAGATCACACTGGCCAGCGCGCCGCCGATACCGAGGTGCGACAGTAGCGCGCCCAGGCCGAGGCCCAGCAGCGCGCCGCCCAGGATGCCCTTCCACATGCTCGGGCGCGCCGTGCGCGCGGCGGCGGCGCCGGCAGCACCGGCGGCGGCAGGCGCGGCCGACGGCTGGCGCTGCTGCATGCCCGGGGCCGGCGCCGCGGCCGGCGCCGGCATTTTCTGCACCGCCTGCGACTGGCGCCCGATCGAGCGCTTGCCGCCCATCGGGCGCGCGGTGGCTTCCGCCAGCATCGACACGGCGGTGACCGCCAACAGCATGGTAGCCAGGAATTTTTTCATGATCGCATCCTCTCGTTACAGTTTGATTCCGGTGTGCAGTGCCGCCACGCCTGCCGTCAGGTTGTGATACTGGACCCGCTCCAGCCCGGCATCGATCATCATCGCCTTCAGGGTGTCCTGGTCTGGATGCATGCGGATCGATTCGGCAAGGTAGCGGTAGCTCTCGGCGTCGCCGGCAATTTTTTGTCCCAGCCACGGCAGCACCGAGAACGAATACACGTCATACGGTTTCTGCAGCGGCGCGATGACTTTCGAAAACTCGAGCACCAGCAACTTGCCGCCAGGCTTGAGCACACGCCGCATTTCGGCCAGCGCCTGGTCCTTGTGCGTCATGTTGCGCAGGCCGAAGGCCACGCTGACCCGGTCAAAATAATTATCCGGGAACGGCAGCTTCTCGGCATCGCATAACAAAGTGGGGGTCACCAGGCCTTGATTCAACAGGCGATCGCGACCGACGCGCAGCATCGACTCGTTGATGTCGGTTAGCCAGACCTCGCCAGTACGGCCCGCCTGTTTGGCGAAAGCCTTGGCCAGGTCGCCGGTGCCGCCCGCAATGTCGAGCACCTTGAAGCCCGGGCGCACGCCAGCCTGCGCGATGGTAAATATCTTCCACGCACGGTGCAGGCCGGCCGACATCAGGTCGTTCATGACGTCGTATTTCGCTGCGACCGAATGGAAAACCTTGGCGACTTCCTGGACCTTCTGGTCCTCGGCGACAGTCTTGTAGCCGAAGTGAGTGGTATTGGTCATTGTATGCGTGCGGTTTGGGGTTATCACATTATACAAGCTGCCCGGCGAGAGCCACGCCGTGCAGGCCTTGCCTGGTCCAGCCCCGTAGTGCCTTGGCCGAACGCGCCCTGACTCGAAGAAATTCCAGTCGGCTTGCCGGGCTCTCCGGCTCCCTCGGCCAGCTGGTTGGGTGCCATCCAACATTGCAGCTCCACTGTCAATACATTCTGCAAGGCATTGATTCTCTTGAGAATTTATTGAGGTGCGAATTACCAACTCGACAATTATCGTGCGCCGGAAAGTTGCCAAATCTGGTTAAATACTCGTCATAGCAAGCCGGACTCGATCCGGCGCCACTGTGGGCAAGAGCATCAAAACCTCGCCCTGCCCTACGGCCAACAGCGCCGTTCGCACTGCCAAACAAAAACGAATAAAAAGAGGTATCAGGTGTCGGTGAAGCGACTGTTATGCATCACGAATGAAGGCAACGCGGGCGTGCTCGCCACCTGTGGCGAATTGCGGGGCTGGGACGTGTGCACGGTAGACAGTGTCGGCGCCGCGCGCAAGGTATTGGCCCAGCAGCATTATGCGGTCGGGCTGCTGCTCGACACCAACGGCAGCCTCGAACACGACGATACCGAACGCTTCTTGCAACAGCACCACCACATCCGCTGGATCGGCGTATTCGGCTCGGACCTGCTCGAGCGTCCCCAGCTGCGCCAGGCCATCGCGACCCACCTGTGCGATTTCCATACCCGGCCGGTCGACAGGGTGCGCCTGCATCACTCACTGGGCCATGCGCACGGCATGGCCATGCTTATCAAGGGCACGCCGCCACACCAGCGCCAGGCCGGTGCCCGCCACATCGACGGCGAGTCGGTGGCGATCCGGCGCCTGCGCGCCCACATCGACAAGATCGCCGCGATCGATGCGCCGGTGCTGATCTCTGGCGAAAGCGGCAGCGGCAAGGAATTGGCGGCGCAGGAAATCCATGCGCAGTCGCCCCGCGCCGGTGGGCCTTTTATTGCAATCAATTGCGCAGCGATCCCGCCGGCCTTGATCCACTCCGAACTGTTCGGCTACGAGCGCGGCGCCTTTACTGGCGCCGGCAAGGACAAGCAGGGCCTGATCGAAGCAGCCTCGGGCGGCAGCATCTTCCTCGACGAAATCGGCGACCTGCCGCTCGACCTGCAGGCCAGCCTGTTGCGCTTCTTGCAAGAGCGTACCATCTACCGGGTCGGCGGCACCCGCCTCATCCCGGTCGATGCGCGCGTGATCACCGCCACCCACGTCGACCTGCCTGTTGCGGTCGCTGCGGGACGCTTCCGCGAAGATCTGTATTACCGCCTGAGCGTATTTCCCATCCGCGTGCCGTCGCTACGCGAACGCAAGGACGACCTGCCCCTGCTGACTGAGCTCATCTTTGACAAATTTGCCGATGAGAAAAGCCCGCAACTCAAGGGTGTGAGCAAGCAGGCCATGCGGGCAATGATCCAGCACGCCTGGCCCGGCAATATTCGCGAGCTGATCAACCGGATGCGGCGCGCCATGGTGCTGGCGGAACATCGCCTGATCACCCCCGAAGACCTTGAACTGCCGGGCGCCGACAATGCCATCATCTTGCGCGATGGCCTTGATACCTCGCGCGGCAGCGCCGAGCGCAACGCCATCTGGAACAGCCTGGCACGCTGCGGCAACAACATCAGCCAGGCCGCGCGCGACCTCGGTGTCTCACGCATGACCCTGTACCGGCTCATGGCCAAGCACTCCATCGCGCCCTGAACCTGGCCTGCCCTATGGGGCTGCGCCAAGCTGCCCCGTCATCCCTGCATCTCCTCCTACCTCGAATGCAAATGCCTGCCTTCATGCAGCGCCGGCTCGCCCCTGCTGTCATTACAGATTGATACAGTTTTTGTGACAATCGCGTTACAACTGTCACAAGCATGTGACACTTTGTCGCGAACTTATTGACTTGCCTCATCAACAACGTCCTACATGTTTGCTCCTTATTAAAATCGTCATTTTAATCAAAGGCTTGCGGAAATGACTACGAAGCTGGCATGCAAACTGCTAGTAAGCGGATGGACCGGTTGTCATGATGACACCGGGCATTTCAACGTTCAGTGACACACATGGGGAGTATCAGATGAAGCGCACTATTCTGGCGACCGCGATCGCCCTCGCATTTAGCCTGGCACACGCACAAGACGGCAACTCGGTCAACGACGTCCGTGGCGACAACACCCAGACTTCGACGACGGACCGTTCGGACAACAGCACCCGCACCAATACCACGACGAACACCGATAACAGCGCCCGCACCAACACGACCACCGACAACAGCACTGATACTCGTACCAACACGACCACGAATACCGACAACCGTACCGACACCCGTACCAACACCACCACTGACACCCGCGATTCGTCGGGCCAGAACCGCAGCTCGGGCAACGCCTCGGCCAGCGACGTGGGTGCAGCGGCCGCCAATAATGGCGCTACCTCAACGTCGTCGGTGGCGAACTCGTTCAATACCTCGAGCGCCAACGCGAACAGCACCCTGTCGGGCAACGTCAGCGGCAACGCGATCAACAACATCGGTAATGTCGCCAACAACAGCGGCAATGCCAACGGCGCCTCCGGCTCCGGCGCCGCTGGCGGCGAGGGCATGGGTGGCAACGCCCGTGGCGCTGCCGGCGCATCGGGCGGCGCGGCCAACGGCGCAGCAGGTGCCGCAGGCGGCAACGGCGCAGGCGCTACCAGCGGCTATGCCGCCAACGGCACCGCATCGGTCGGCAATGCCTCGGGCGCAGCTGGCGGTGACGGCGGCGTGGCACGCGGCGCGACCTCGGGCGAAGGCGGCCGCGGCGCGGCCGGCGGCCTGGGCGGCGCAGGCGGCGAATCGGCAGCCACCGGCGGCATGGGTGGCGGCTCGGGCGCAACCGGCGGGCGTGGCGCGGCAGGCGGCGAAGGCGGTGCAGCCACCGGCGGCATGGGCGGCAACGGTGCCGGCGGCGCAGGCGGTGGCACCGGTTCGCTGGCCGGCGCCAACGGCGGCAGCAATGGCAGCGTGAATGCAGGCGAAGGCGGCGCCGGCGGCGGCACCGGCATGGCCACTGGCGGCGCAGGCGCCGAAGGCGGCATGGGCGGCATGGGCGGCACCTCGTCGGGCTCGAGCCTGACGGCAACGAACGGCGCTAGCGCAGGCGGCGCATCCAATGGCGACAACACCTCCACCTCGGGCTCGGGCATGCCTGGCTCGGAAGGTACCGCAGGCGGCTCGAGCGGCGCCGCGTCGACTACCGGTGGCACCAGCACCGCAGGCACCGCCACCAGCGGCGCCAACTCGAACACCGCAGGTGATGCAATGGGCGGTGCGGGCGGCGCAGGCGCCTCCGGCGGTTCCGGCGCGATGGCATCGAACACCGGCGGCGCCGGTGCAGCAGGCGGTGCATCGACCGGCGGCACTGCCGGCGCGGGTGCAGCCCTGGCTGCCAACGGCGGTGCAGGTGGTGAAGGCGCAGGCGGTGCCGGTGCCTCTGGCACTGCCGGTGCCGGTGGCGAAGGCGGCGCGGGCGCGGCCGGCACCTCGACTGGCGGCGCGGGTGCCTCGGGCACCTCGACCGGCGGCGCCGGTGCGGCAGGCGGTGCCGGTGGAGCCGGTGCAGCCAGCGGTGAAGCCTCGAACATGGCCGGCGCCGGCGGCGCGGGCGGCTCGACCGGCAATGGCGATGCCTCGAACGGTGACAACACCTCGGGCTCGGCAACCGGTGGCATGGGCGGCGCAGGCGGTGCCGGCGGCTCGACCATGGCCGGCGCAGGCGGCGCAGGCGGCGCCAACACTGGCGGTGAAGGCATGGGCGGCGCAGGCGGCTCCGGCACCGGCGGCAACGGCGGCACCCAGTCGGTGAGCACCGGCGCCTTCGACATGTCGAACGCCATGACCAATGTGGCCAACAATGCGGCCGGCGTCTCGGTGATCAGCCAGAACAACGGCTTCTCGTCGCTGATCCAGCAGAGCGTCAACGTGCAGTCGAACTTGTCAGTGGGTTCCGGTCAGTAAGCACGCGATCGGTAGCAATGCAGTAACTGCTGTAGTCACCACCGCGCGGCACCTGCCGCGTGGTGGTTTCAAACAAGGGAGAACCCATGAAACCTGTGAACCGACTCCTGCTGGCTGCGCTGATCACGCTCCCGCTGGCGGTCCAGGCCGCCGATCCGGAACTGTTGCCGGTCAAAGTCAGTTTTCTGTCTGAAATAAACGTCGCACCTGACGCACGCGACAGCCTCGATGCCTGGGGCGATGCCGCCGGAACCGATCGCCTGGCCCGCACCACCGGCAAGGACGACACCATGCATACCGAAGCCGTGCTGGGTGGCACAGTCGGCAACAACACCGCGATCAACACGGTCAGCGGCAGCAATACCATCAACGGCGGCTCGTTCGCCAATTCGCAGGGCTTGCCGGTCGTGATCCAGAACAGCGGCTCGAACGTGCTGATCCAGAGCGCCACCGTCATCAACCTGCGTTTGCAATAAGCATGGAAACAGCATGAAACAGCATGTTGCCCTCAGCGCCGCCTTGTGCGGCCTGTTGCTGGCAGCCGGAAGCCCGGCGTCGGCGCTCGATCTGGCCGTTGGGCAGCGCGTCACCGTTCCGGTCACTAGCTTAAAAGAAATCAAGTTTCGCACTACCACACGCCAGCAATTCGATTTCAGCTGCGGCTCGGCCGCACTGGCCACCTTGCTGACCCACCACTACAGCTCTCCGGTCACCGAAAAGGTCGTCTTTGAGAGCATGTACGCCAACGGCGACCAGGCCAAGATTCGCCAGCAAGGCTTTTCGATGCTCGACATGAAGCGCTTCTTGGCAACGCGCGGCTTCGTCGGAGACGGCTTCCAGCAACCGCTCGACAAGCTACTTGAAGCGAAACTGCCGGCGATCGTCCTGATTAGCGAGCGCGGCTACAACCACTTTGTCGTGATCAAGGGGGCCGAAGACGGCCGTATCCTGCTCGGCGACCCGTCCAGCGGCACCCGTTCGGTCACGCGTGCGCGTTTCCACGAGCTCTGGGCGAACAAGCTGCTCTTCGTGGTGCACAAGTACCCCGGACAAGTAGCCTTTAATGGCGCCGATGACTGGCGCGCCGCCCCGCGGGCACCGCTGGGCAATGGCATCAACCAGGAACAGTACAGCCAGAGTTTGCCGAAGTTCGGCCCTGGCGACTTCTAAAAGGATTCACCATGCAACGGCTCCCACACGCTTGTCGGGCCATACTGGTCACGCTGCTGGCGTGCGTCTACAGCGCAGCCCTGGCCCAGGACACTGCCTCGGTGGACGCATGGAAGGCGGTCGACTCGGCCACCCTGGATGCCCAGCGCGGCGGATTCGATACGCCAGGCGGACTTAACCTGTCACTTGGGATTGAACGGGTCGTCTCGGTCAACGGCGAAGTGCTGTCGCGTACCAATGTCGCGATCGCCAATATGGCAAGCATGAACGCCGACCAGCTGCTGCAGGCGCGCGCCGCGCTCGGCAGCGCCCAGCTGATCCAGCTGGGCGGCAACAATTTCGTTGCCAGCGAGCTTGGCCTGCCCAATGGCGCCACCCTGATCCAGAACAGCCTGAACGACCAGGCCATCCGCGCCCATACCACGATCAGTTCGACCGTTAACAGCATGGCCCTGATCAAGGATCTGAATTTTCACTCTACCATTCGCGATGCAGTCGTGCGCTCGGCCGGAAGCCTGTAATATTGCATAATTATTAATGTAGCCGATGGAGAAACGGATGCACACACACGCCGCGCGCCTCGGCGCCGCCGGGCTGGCTGCCATGTTGCTGGCCCCGCTTGCGCATGCCCAGCAAGAGCCCGTAGCCGACCACAGCCCCAACCGGGAGCTGGCCACACTCAAGGCCGAACTCGCCGCGCAGCGCGCACTGGTCAACAAGCTGATGCTGGAGTTGCAAGCCCAGCAGGCCAAGATCGACCGTATCGAAGAGCGCCGCGAGCATCCCGCGCCGGCGCTGGCAACTTCGGCGCAATTGCCAGCCCGGGTCGACGAGCTGCTGCTGTCCGAGCAGCGCGGCACCGGCGGCCAGAACAGCGGCGCATCTGGCGTGCCCGTGGCCAATCGGCCGGCCAATCCGGCGCCTTCGACGCCCGGTCCGATGAACGGCCAGCCGGCATCCCAGCCAGCCGCGCGCGCCCCGAACCAGGCGCAGGCGCAGGCGCCGCAAAACAATGCCACCCGCTCGCCCCGCGATGGCCGCCCGCCCGAAGTGGCGCCGCTATTCGAAGCGCCGGGCGTGCTCACGCCGCGCGGCAAATACATTCTTGAACCGTCCCTGCAGTTCGGCTACTCGTCGAGCAACCGCGTGGCGCTGGTTGGCTATACCGTGATCCCTGCGCTGCTGATCGGCCTGGTGGACGTGCGCGAGGTCAAGCGCAATACCTTCACTGGCGCCCTGACCGCCCGTACCGGCCTGAGCAACCGCATGGAAGTCGAAGTCAAGCTGCCTTACGTGTACCGCTCCGACGCCACCGTCAGCCGCGAAATCTTCACTGGCACCGCCGTCGAACGGGTGTTCCAGACCAGCGGCAAGGCCATCGGTGACGTCGAAGTCGCCGGTCGCTACCAGCTCAATAACGGTGGACCGGACAAGCCGTATTACATCGGCGGCCTGCGCTACAAGTCGACCACCGGGCGCAGCCCGTTCGACGTCGTCACCGACTGCCAGACGCGCTGCATCGGCGACAACGTCACCGGCACCGGCCTGCCGCTGTCGCTGCCGACGGGCTCGGGCTTTCATTCCCTGCAAGGCAGCCTGACCTGGCTGTTCCCGTCCGATCCAGCGGTGTTCTTCGGCAACATCAGCTATTTGCACAATTTCAAGGAAAGCGGCATCACCCGCCTGGTGCGCGACGGCGAGCGCGAGCCCCTGGGCGAACTGGCGCCGGGCGGCATCATCGGCTTTAACTTCGGCATGGGCCTGGCGCTCAACGACAAGGCTTCGCTCAGCCTGGGCTACGATCACAGCACCGTTGGACGCATGAAGCAGAACGGCAATTCGGTGCCCGGTGCGGTGCGCACCCAGCTCGGTACCCTGCTGCTGGGCTACTCGTACCGCTTCAACGACAAGCGCTCGCTCAACGTGGCGGTGGGCGCGGGCGTCACGCGCGACACCCCGGATGTCTCGCTGACGGTCAGGGTGCCATTCTCGTTCTGAAACAACGGCCATTCGGGGACCGAATGGCCGTGGTATTTGGCATACGATTCGCACGATTCAAAGATCTTGCTTCCGTTTTAACAAATTATCTTTATAATCAACCTTGCAATGTTAAGCGCGCCATGGTCTGTAAGTCCGAAGGTTCGCTGGCAGGGCGAACAAAACAGACAAACTTTCAGGAGAGAATTAACATGGCGACTGGTATCGTAAAGTGGTTCAATGATGCAAAAGGTTTCGGTTTCATCACCCCAGACGGCGGCGGTGAAGACCTGTTCGCGCACTTCTCGGCAATCAATGCTAACGGCTTCAAGTCGCTGGCAGAGAATCAGCGCGTGACCTTCGACGTCACCACTGGCCCAAAAGGCAAGCAGGCTTCGAACATCCAGCCGCAAGCGTAATACTGCATTGCCCGCCTGGCGGGCATGTATGACAAAAGAGCACATCCCTGGATGTGCTCTTTGTTTTTGGAAAGCGGCAGCGGCGGCCGCGCGCCCTAGTGGCTGTGCCCGCAGCCCGACTTCGGGGCCGAGCCGGCGCCCGGCAAGACGGTGCCCGGTTCGCGGCCGCTGTCGCCCGCAAAACCGGCCGCATGCAAACGGTCCAGGTAGGCCTGCCACAGCGCGCCCTGCTCGCTGCCGAGCTTGTAGAGATAATCCCAGGTAAAGATGCCGCTGGCGTGGCCGTCGTTGAACTCGGGCTTGACGGCGTAGTTTCCGACCGGCTCGACGGCCGTGATGCCGACTTCGCGCTTGCCCAACTGAAGCACTTCCTGGCCCGGGCCATGGCCCTTGACCTCGGCCGAGGGCGAATACACGCGCATCAGTTCAAATGGAATGGAAAAGCTGCTGCCGTCGTCGAAGCTGATATCGAGGACGCGGGATTTCTGGCGGACCGCCAGGTCGAGAGGAATGGGCATGGGTGCTTTCGTTTAATGGAAGCGGCGGGCAATCGCCCTTGCGAGTTCGGGCAGCAGCGCGCGGCGCGCGGCCAAGGTGGATGCATCGGGCTCGCGCGCGGCCGCGGCCCACACCGGCGCCGGAAAGTGGGCGTCGTCGGCGTAGCGTGGAATGACATGCCAGTGCAGGTGCGGCACCACGTTGCCCAGGCTCGCGACGTTCACCTTCAGCGGCTGCATCACCTCGCGCACCGCCAGCTCGAGCTGGTACACGGCCTCGTTCAGCAACAGCCGGTCTTGCTGCTCCAGGTCGCTCATCTCGCGCACGTGCTCGCGCCAGATGATGCGGCAAAAACCCGGGTAGCTGGCGTCGTCGACGATGATGACGCTGAACTTCGGGCCGGACCAGGCGACTGGCGCGGCCAGCTCGCATAGTTCGCATCCCGGCTCGCGCTTGACCGCGACGGTCATACCAGTACCCTTTCGATACCGCCGTTATTGGCACGCGCCACGTAGTCCGGCATCCAGTTCTCGCCCAGCAGGTGGCGGGCCATTTCCACCACGATGTAGTCGGCCGTGGTGCCGGAATCGGCGTTGTAGCGCGACAGGCCTTGCAGGCAGGATGGGCAGCTGGTCAGGATTTTCACGTTGCCGTCAAACCCGTCGGCGCGCAGCTTGTCGGCGCCCGTCTCCATTTCGCCCTGCTTGCGCGAGCGGACCTGGGTTGCGATGTCCGGACGGCTCACGGCGAAGGTGCCCGACTCGCCGCAGCAGCGGTCGTTCTTCTCGATCTTGACGTCATCAAAAGTAGACACCAGCGCGTTGACGGTCTTGAGCGAGTCCTGCATCTTCATCGGCGTGTGACAAGGGTCGTGGTACATGTAGCGGGTGCCGCTGACGCCTTCGAGCTTGACGCCTTTTTCGAGCAGGTATTCGTGGATGTCCATGATGCGGCAGCCCGGGAAGATCTTGTCGAACTCGTAGGTTGCCAACTGATCGTAGCAGGTGCCGCACGAGACCAGCACCGTCTTGATGTCGAGATAGTTCAGCGTGTTGGCCATGCGGTGGAACAGCACGCGGTTATCCGTCATCATCTTGTCGGCCTTGTCGTACTGGCCGGCGCCGCGCTGCGGATAGCCGCAGCACAGGTAGCCCGGCGGCAGCACGGTCTGCACCCCGGTTTCCCACAGCATGGCCTGGGTGGCCAGGCCTACCTGCGAGAACAGGCGCTCGGAGCCGCAGCCCGGGAAGTAGAACACGGCTTCGGTGTCGGCCGTGGTCTTCTGCGGGTCGCGAATGATCGGGATCACCTTGTCGTCTTCGATGTCGAGCAAGGCGCGCGCGGTCTTCTTCGGCAGGTTGCCCGGCATTTTCTTGTTGATAAAGTGGATCACCTGCTCGCGTACTGGCGCCTTGCCGGTGGTCGGAGGCGGCGCTTCGACCTGCGGCTTGGCAAAGCCGCGCAGCAGCTGGTTGCCCATGCGCTGGGCCTTGTAGCCCCAGTCGACCATCACCTTGCGGGTGGCATTGATGGTGGTCGGGTCGGTCGCGTTCAGGAAGAACATGGCGGCGCGGCTGGCCGGCTTGAAGCTGCGCTTGTCCATCTTGCGCAGCAGGTTGCGCATGTTCATCGAGACGTCGCCGAAGTCGATGTCGACCGGGCACGGTGTCACGCACTTGTGGCACACGGTGCAGTGGTCGGCGACGTCTTCGAATTCTTCCCAGTGCTTGATCGACACCCCGCGGCGGGTCTGCTCTTCGTACAGGAAGGCTTCGATCAGGGCCGAGGTGGCCAGGATCTTGTCGCGCGGCGAATACAGCAGGTTCGCCTCTGGCACGTGGGTGGTGCAGACGGGTTTGCACTTTCCGCAGCGCAGGCAGTCCTTGATGCTGTTGGCGATTTCGCCGATATCGCTTTGCTGCATGATCAGCGATTCGTGGCCCATCAGGCCGAACGACGGCGTGTAGGCGTTGCGCAGGTCGGCGTGCGCGCCTTCGAGGTTGAGCAGCTTGCCCTTGTTGAAGCGCCCTTCCGGATCGACCCGCAATTTATAGTCGCGGAATTCCTGGATTTCTTCGTCGTGCAGGAATTCGAGCTTGGTGATGCCGATGCCGTGTTCGCCCGAGATCACGCCGTCGAGCGACCGGGCCAGCTTCATGATGCGCTCGACCGCCTTGTGGGCATCTTGCAGCATCGCGTAGTCGTCCGAGTTCACCGGCAGGTTGGTGTGCACGTTGCCGTCGCCGGCATGCATGTGCAGCGCCACGAACACGCGCGAGCGCAGCACGCGCTTGTGGATCGCGCTGGCTTCGTCGAGGATGCATTTATAGGCCGAGCCATTGAAGATCTGGCGCAGCGGCGCACGCAGCTCGCCCTTCCACGAGACGCGGATGGTGTGGTCTTGCACCACATCGAACAGCAGCACCTCTGGCTGCCTGCCGATGCGCTCGTCGAGCGTGGCCGACAGGCCATCGAGCCCCAGTTGGTCCAGGCTGCCGCGCACGTCGCGCAAGGGCTGGTCGAGGTTGGCGAGGATGAAGCTCCAGCGCGCGCGCGCCGCTTCCACCAGCGCCACCGCCTGCTGCGGGCGGTCGCCCAGGATTTCGGCGCGGTCGACCGATTCGCCCCCGGCATCGTCGCTCTTCTCGATCGGCAGCTGCTCGCTCGAGAGATAGGCCAGCATCTGGTCGGCCAGCTGCAGCTTGTTCTTGATCGACAGCTCGATGTTGATGCGCTCGATGCCGTCGGTGTACTCGCCCATACGCGGCAGTGGAATCACCACGTCTTCGTTGATCTTGAACGCATTGGTATGGCGCGCAATGGCGGCGGTGCGGGCACGATCGAGCCAGAATTTCTTGCGTGCCTCGGGGCTGACCGCGACGAAGCCTTCGCCGACGCGGGTGTTAGCGATGCGCACCACTTCCGACGCCGCGATGGCGACCGCGTTCTCGTCGTCGCCGACGATGTCGCCGAACAGCGCCATTTTCGGCAGCACGCCGCGTTTCGACTTGGTGGCATAACCGACCGCACGCAGGTAGCGCTCGTCCAGGTGCTCCAGGCCGGCCAGGCGCAGCGTGGCAAAGGCCGGGTCGCCGTTCCTGGGCAGGCTCTCGAGATAGCTCGTGATTTCGACGATCGACGGAATCGCATCGCGCGCCTGGCCGAAGAATTCCAGCGCCACGGTGCGCGCAAACTTGGGCATCTTGTGCAGGATCCAGCGCGCCGACGTGATCAAGCCATCGGTGCCCTCTTTCTGGATGCCTGGCAGGCCGGACAAGAATTTATCGGTCACGTCCTTGCCCAGGCCTTCCTTGCGGAAGCGCTTGCCCTCGATGACCAGTGTCTCGGTGCGGAACGGGGCGCCCTTGGCTGCCCCGCGCACGCTCGGATGGGTCCATGCGAGCTCGAAGGTGGCGACCGGCGCATCGTGGATCTTGGACAGGTTGTGGTCCATGCGGGTGACCTCGAGCCAGTCGCCGTTCGGGTCCACCATGCGCCACGAAGCCAGGTTGTCCAGCGCGGTGCCCCACAACACGGCCTTCTTGCCGCCCGCATTCATGGCGATGTTGCCGCCAATGCAGGAAGCGTGCGCCGAGGTCGGGTCGACCGCGAACACGAAGCCGGCCTTCTCGGCGGCCTGCGAGACGCGCTGGGTGACCACGCCGGCGCCGCTGGCGATGGTGGCATACTCGCGCTCCACGCCCGGCAGCCGGGTAATTTCCACCTCGCCCAGCGCAATCAGCTTTTCGGTGTTGATCACGGCCGACATTGGCGTGAGCGGAATGGCGCCGCCGGTGTAGCCGGTGCCGCCGCCGCGCGGAATGATGGTCAGTCCCAGCTCGATACAACCCTTGACCAGGCCGGCCATTTCTTCTTCGCTGTCGGGCACCAGCACCAGGAAGGGATATTCGACACGCCAGTCGGTGGCATCGGTGACGTGCGAGATGCGGTGCATGCCGTCGAAGCGGATGTTGCGCTTGTCGGTATACGCGCCGAGCACGCGCAGGGCGCGCTTGCGCAGGTCGTACATGGTGCGAAATTCAAGGCCAAAGGCATCCACCGCGCCGCGCGCGGCTTCGAGCAGTTGCTCGACCGCGGCATTGCGGCTGGCCGCGGCCTCAGGCCCGCCGTCGGCGCTGGCGTCCACGCTCAAGCGGCGCTTGTCGACTTCGCCCAACCGGTGGTGCAGCGCGTCGATCAGCTTCTGGCGGCGCTTCGGGTTGTCCAGCAGGTCGTCCTGCAGATAGGGGTTGCGCCGGACCACCCAGATATCGCCCAGCACCTCGTACAGCATGCGCGCCGAGCGCCCGGTCTGGCGCGCGCCGCGCAGCTCGTCGAGCAGCCGCCACGACGACTCACCCAGTAGCCGGATCACGATTTCGCGGTCGGAGAACGAGGTGTAGTTGTACGGAATCTCGCGCAGGCGCGCGGGAGCGCTGTCGGCAAGCAGGGTATGGAGTTGTGCAGGGGCGTTCATGGATTCGACTCGGCATTTCGGGGGCGCCCGAAGGAGGTTCATTCTAGCTTATTGCGCTGCACCACGCTGGCGGGCGCTAAGAAAATGACCACAGGTCGCGCAAGGAAATGCCAATAGTCAGCAGTTTATGCAAATTTCGTCAGCATAAACTGGCCGTAGTGCATCATTCGTTTGCATGAACGAGGGAAAAGGCATATTGCGTAAGGCGGCCTGCCAGCACGAAACGCCGAGATGGCTTAGCTTGCCATGATAAACACAGCCGGTCGAAAATCCGCTACGCGCGACTTTCCGGGTCGATTCGTCGCTCGGGAGGACTGCCTTCTTCAAAGCCCGCCACAAACAGCATCAGCACGTCGCTGGCAACTTTCTCTTCTCCCGCTTCGAGCAAATCGTTCGCGATCCTGGTCAGCTCGGCCGGAGTAGCCTTGGCGCCCCGGTTATCGACTGCTTGTCTTGTCACCTTGCCGAGCTGGAACGCCAACTCGGCAATCATGGTTTTTTCTGTGGTACTCATTCACGTTCTTTCATGGGGGGCGCGCATATTCACGGAAGGGTCGGTCGCGGGCCGCAGCTGACCGCTCGGCGCAGCATATCAGCTTGCCGTCGAGGCAGCCCACGACAATGGCGAGCGGTAGAAACCGGCCGTTGCGGTCAATCGCGCGCGCTACGCCATACCTGTTTCGTGGCCGGCGTCTCGTGCCTGGGGCAGCTGGAGAAACGCTGCTTGCCGTGCATTTCAATCATCTCGACATTGGTTGCGGGCGAGCGCTCGGTGAGGCAGTAAGTGCCATTGCCGGTGATGACGCGGGTGCGGCGCGCGCCGTCGCCAGTATTGTTCACCAACTCTTCGACCTTGGGCGCTTCCCATAGGCGCGGCGGCGCCAGCGTGCGCGCCAGCTCCATGCCTTGGCGCATGCGCAGCACCGGGCTGTCTGGCGGCGCCACGATGGTCGCCCGGCTGTCCTTGCGCAGCGCGCGGTCGATGCCGCCGACGCTGCGCCGGCGCTGTCCATGAAGGCGCTGACACCCGGCGCGGGTGCTGCGGCAGCGGGCGCTGGCGCCCCTGCTGCGGCCGGCAGCGCCGGTTGCGGCGTAGCGCCTGGCGCTGCCAGCGCAACGCTGGGTGAACTGCGGCGCACGAGCTGCTGCGGCGCTCGGCGGCGTAATTGCGCTGGCGGCGGCGCAGCAGGCAAGGCCGGCGCGGCGTCGCTACGCGGCGCCGTCGGTATCAAGCGCAGCCACTGCACCACGGCCGCTTGCGGGTCCGCCTGCGGCGGCAGGCTGCGCGTCATCTGCCAGCCGATCAGCAGCGCCGCATGGACCAGCAGCGTGACGCAAGCGCCCAGCAGGCGGCGATCGGCGAGCAAGCTGCCGGGGGCGCTGGACGCGCTGGCGTACAAGGGGAGTCGACTCATATGGGCCCAGTATAGCCAGCACGCCGCGCCCAATCCTCGCCAATTCTCTCTGCCTCGGCGGGGCGCCTAGCCGATCCAGCGTCCCAGCAGGTCACCCAGGTTCTTCCAGAACCCGTCCGGGATATACAGTAGCGCCACGGTCATGGTCACATAGCGCGCGAATTTGCCGATCGCCATGTACATCACGCTTGGCCAGAACGGCAGGTGCAGCCAGCCGGCCAGCGTGCACAGCGGGTCGCCCACGCCCGGCAGCCAGGACAGCAGCATGGTCTTGGCGCCGTATTTCTTGAGCCAGCCGAACCAGCGGCTCTGGCGGTCTTTGGCAAAGGCGATCTTGGCGCGGTAGCCGACGAAATAATCGACCGCCCCACCCAGCGTATTGCCGCAGGTGGCCACCAGGATCGCTGGCCAGAACATGGCGGGATTGGCCTTGATCACGGCAAACACCGCCGGCTCGGAGCCGAGCGGCAGCAAGGTGGCGGAAATGAAGCTGATGATGAACACGGAGCTGAGCCCGACGGCCGGCGCGGCCAGCACTTTGAGCAGCCAGAGGACGGCGGATTCGATCATCGAGGGGACGGGGTGGCGCTGACAAGCCCGAACGGGCGGGGGCGAAACGAATCAGGGATGAGCAGGGAGGTCATGGGCTCCATTATAATGAGGATCACTTAACGTAACGACACGATACGCCGGGCCCGCCATCCAGGGCCGCGTAGCGTACTGCGCGCCTCGGTCATCCCTGCTGGCGGAACAGTGTGCGTCGTCCGGCCCGCCAGCCATCCCCTCTGGCAGCATTCACCGATTGCCGACCATGACTACCGACTACCTCAAGAAAATCCTGACCGCGCGCGTCTACGACGTCGCCCAAGAAACCCCGCTCGAATACGCGCCGACCCTCTCTGGCCGCATGGGCAACCGCATCTACTTCAAGCGCGAGGACATGCAAAGCGTGTTCAGCTTCAAGCTGCGCGGGGCTTATAACAAGATGGCCAACCTGACGCTGGAACAGCTCAAGCGCGGCGTGATCTGCGCCTCGGCCGGCAACCATGCCCAGGGCGTGGCGCTGTCGGCCGCGCGCCTGAACTGCCGCGCGCTGATCGTGATGCCCACCACCACCCCGCAGGTGAAGATCGACGCCGTCAAGTCGCGCGGCGCGGCGCATGTCGAAGTGGTGCTGCATGGCGACTCGTACACCGACGCCTACAACCACGCGCTGCTGCTCGAAAAGGAGCAGCGCCTGACCTTCGTGCATCCGTTTGACGACCCCGACGTGATCGCCGGCCAGGGCACGATCGGCATGGAGATCCTGCGCCAGCATTCGGGCCCGATCCATGCGATCTTTGTCGCCATCGGCGGTGGCGGCCTGATTTCCGGGGTCGGCGCGTATGTCAAGGCGGTGCGCCCGGATATCCGCATCATTGGCGTGCAAAGCATCGATTCGGATGCGATGGCCCGCAGCCTGAAGGCCGGCCAGCGCGTAACCCTCACGGATGTCGGCCTGTTCTCGGACGGCACCGCGGTGCGGCTGGTGGGCGAAGAGACCTTCCGCGTGGCGCAGCAGGTGGTGGACGAGATCATCATCGTCGATACCGACGCGATCTGCGCCGCGATCCAGGACGTGTTCCAGGACACCCGCAGCATCCTGGAGCCGGCCGGCGCGCTGGCCGTGGCCGGCGCCAAGGCGTATATCGAACGCTCGCAGATGGACAAGAATCCGGTCAAGGCCGAGACCCTGGTGGCGATCGCCTGCGGCGCCAACATGAACTTCGACCGCCTGCGCTTTGTGGCCGAACGCGCGGAGCTGGGCGAATCGCGCGAGGCGGTGTTTGCGGTGACGATTCCCGAGCAGCGCGGGAGCTTTCGCCGCTTCTGCGCCTTGGTCGGCCCGCGCAATGTCACCGAATTCAACTACCGCATCAGCGACGCGCGCGAAGCGCATATCTTCGTGGGCGTCCAGGTGGGCAGCCGCAGCGAGTCGGGCCTGCTCGCGCGCACCTTCGAGGAACACGATTTTCGCACCCTCGACCTGACCCACGACGAGCTGGCCAAGCTGCATATCCGCCACCTGGTGGGTGGAAAAAGCGCGCTGGCGCAGGACGAATTGCTGTATCGTTTCGAGTTCCCCGAACGGCCGGGCGCACTCATGCGCTTCCTCGACAGCATGGCGCCGAACTGGAATATCTCGCTGTTCCATTACCGGAACCAGGGTGGCGACGTAGGTCGGATCCTGGTCGGCCTGCAGGTGCCGGTTGCCGAGATGGACGAATTCCGGCAGTTCCTGGCCACGCTCGGGTACCGCTATTGGGACGAAAGTGCCAATCCGGTGTACCAGCTGTTTTTGGGCGGCTAGGCCCGTCCGATGTTTTCGCGCCGAGGCGCGCAATCTTGCGTTGAACACGTGGGCGCAGTCGGCCCACCCAACGGACGTCAACAGCGTCCTTTATCCATGAATACTCCTGACCAGTCTCCCCTCGGCAAATCTTCCGCTTACCAGAGCCAGTACACCCCCGAACTGCTGTTCCCGATCCCGCGCGCCGACAAGCGCGCAGAGCTCGGATTGACGGCGACCTCGGGCACCCTGCCCTTTTTCGGCGTCGATATCTGGAATGCCTACGAGCTGTCGTGGCTGAACATGCGCGGCAAGCCGCAGGTTGCCATTGCCACCATCACGGCGCCGGGCGACTCGCCCAATATCGTCGAATCGAAATCGTTCAAGCTGTACCTGAACTCGTTCAACCAGACCCGCGTGGCCGGCACCGATGCGCTGGCCGAATTGCTGCGCCAGGACCTGTCCGGTGCGTTCGGCGCGCCGGTGCACGTCAGCATCATGACGCCGGACGCCTTTGGTGCGCTCAAGATGGGCGAACTCGACGGCATCCTGCTCGATCGCCTCGATATCGACATCGACCAGTATGTGCCGGCGCCACAGTTGCTGACGGCGAACCATGCCAACGGCCCGGTCGAGGAAACCCTGGTGTCGCACCTGCTCAAGTCGAACTGCCTGGTCACCGGCCAGCCCGACTGGGGCAGCGTCCAGATCCGCTACGCCGGCCCGCAGATCGACCAGGAAGGCCTGCTGCGCTACCTGATCGGTTTCCGCGAGCACAACGAATTCCACGAGCAATGTGTAGAACGCATCTTCATGGACGTGTTGCGCCAATGCAAACCGAGCAAACTGGCAGTGTATGCGCGCTATACCCGCCGTGGCGGACTTGACATCAATCCCTGGCGCGCCAACTTCAGTACCGGCATGCCCGGCAACCTGCGCACGGCTCGCCAATGAAGCGGACATAGGCCAGAATATGCGCGGCGGCCGGCAGCTGTGCGTTTTCCGTCACAACCATTCGGTGCGTTCGGGGTCAAAGCCTCGTGCGCGGCGCGTGACTGCAGCGTGGCTGCGCAACGATAAAAAAATCGGCGAAAGCCGCGCACGGCCCGGGTTTGGCGCGTTTTACTTTCAATTTCACCTGAGAAATTGCGTTTCATCGCGGCGCACAGGCATGATCCCACCCTATGCTTACACCGTTCCGTCCCCACGTTATGCCCGGGAAGCACGCACGGATGCGAAATCGAATGCCGCTACCATGAAACAGGCCTATAATTCCGCCTCGCAAGCATCTACCTGTGCATCGCACACTAGTTATGACGAACCTTAGCAAAATCCTCTCGCTCGAGAACGTGCAGCTGGACCTGGAAGTGTCGAGCAAGAAGCGCGCTTTCGAGCAGGCCGGCCTGATCTTCGAGAACAACTGCGGTATCGCGCGCTCGACCGTATCGGACAACCTGTTCGCACGCGAGCGTCTCGGTTCCACCGGTCTCGGCCATGGCGTAGCCGTACCGCACGGCCGGATCAAGGGCGCCAAGAGCCTGAAATCCCCGCTGGCCGCCTTCGTGCGCCTGGTAGAGCCGATTCCTTTCGAGTCGCCCGACGGCCAGCCGGTCAGCCTGCTGTTCTTCCTCTTGATTCCTGACCACGTTACCCAGCAGCACCTCGAGATCCTGTCGGAAATCGCCGAGCTGTTCTCGGACGAAGCCATGCGCACCGCGCTGGCCACCGACCCCGACCCGAAATCGGTCTACGAACGCATCATCAACTGGCAGCCGAGTCTGCAGGCGATGGGCTAAGTCGGCCCCCACGCTACCCCTAGCTGCGCGGTAATTCGCTGCGCCCCATGCCCATGCCCATGCTGCAGAGTCCGCTGACCATCCAACGGCTGTACGACGACAACCGCGACAGCCTGCAGCTCGGCTGGTTTGCGGGCTTTCCCGGCGGCGAGCGGCAGATCGCGGGCGACGCCGCCTCGGCCGCCGACCAGGTCGGCCACCTCAACCTGATCCACCCGGGCCGCATCCAGGTGTTCGGGCACCAGGAACTGAACTACTATCACCGGCTGAAGTCGAGCTCGCGCACCCATGTGATCGGCGAGCTGATCGGTGGCGGCCCGCCGGCGCTGATCATCGCGCAAGGGCTGGAGACGCCGCCCGATATCCTGGCGATCTGCGACGACCAGAACATTCCACTGTTCTCGACCCCCTTGCCGGCTGCCCAGGTAATCGACTTCCTGCGCGTCTACCTGTCCAAGAAGCTGGCCCAGCGCGTCATCATGCACGGCGTCTTCATGGACGTACTCGGCGTAGGCGTCTTGATCACCGGCGACTCCGGCCTCGGCAAAAGCGAGCTGGGCCTGGAACTGATTTCGCGCTCGCATGGCCTGGTGGCCGACGATGCCGTCGAATTCTCGCGCATCGCCCCGAACATGATCGAAGGCCGCTGCCCGCCGCTGCTGCAGAACCTGCTCGAAGTGCGCGGCCTGGGCCTGCTGGACATCAAGGCGATCTTCGGCGAGACCGCGGTGCGCCGCAAGATGCGGCTCAAGCTGATCGTCCACCTGGTCAAGCGCGGCGCGCTCGACGAAGAATTCGAGCGCCTGCCCTTCCAGCACCCTACCGAAGACGTGCTGGGCCTGCCGGTACGCAAGGTCGTGATTCCCGTCGCCGCCGGCCGCAATATCGCGGTGCTGCTCGAGGCCGCCGTGCGCAACACCATTTTGCAATTGCGCGGAATCGATACGCTGCAGGAGTTCATGGAGCGGCAAAGGCAAGCCATGACCGGAGATTGACCCAGGCTGCATAGCCGGGGACGACAAGCCGATGACGCATGCGGTATCATCCTCCCTATGCACATCGTCCTTATTACCGGCATTTCCGGCTCGGGCAAGTCGGTCGCCCTGAATGTTCTCGAAGACGCAGGCTATTACTGCGTCGACAACCTCCCGCCTGCCCTGCTGCCGGCCCTGGTGTACGCTGTCGGCGAGAAAGGCGCGGACAAGATCGCGGTCGCGGTCGATGCCCGCAGCGCCGAATCGCTGGTGGAGTTGCCCGTGAGCGTACGCCACCTGAAAGAAGAAGGCCACAACCTCAAGGTCATGTTCCTGACCTCGAGCACGCATTCCCTGGTGGCGCGCTTTTCCGAAACCCGCCGCAGCCACCCGCTGTCGCACCAGGTGCGCCCGGGCGAGAACCCGGCCTCGCGCCGCACCCTGATCGAATGCATTGCCGAAGAACGCGAGCGCCTGTCGGCGATCGAGAACCTTGGCCACGTGATCGACACCTCCGAACTGTCCGCCAACAAGCTGCGCCAATGGATCAAGGAGCTGGCCGACGTCGAGCACGCGCCGCTGACGCTGTTTTTCGAATCGTTCGCGTTCAAGGTCGGCGTGCCGCTCGACGCCGACTTCGTGTTCGACGTGCGCGCCATCCCGAACCCGTACTACGACGTGGCCCTGCGCCCGCTCACCGGTCGCGATGACCCGGTCATCGCCTTTCTCGACGCCCAGCCCAGCGCCACCGAGATGCTCGAAGATATCAAGAATTTCGTGGCCAAGTGGCTGCCTTCGTTCAAGACCGATAACCGCAGCTATTTAACCGTGGCGGTGGGCTGCACCGGCGGCCAGCACCGCTCGGTGTACATGGCCGAACGGCTCGGGGCCTATTTCAACGGAACCGAACGCGTGATCGTGCGGCACCGCGAGCAACCCAAGCACGCGGTGGTGTGATGTGCCGATAATCGCCGGCTGATGGCTAATCGAGATGGCGCAGCGGATGCGCATACTCGGGCCACACCGGCTTAAAGAATCCTTCCACCATCGCGGGCGTGACTTCGTCCAGCGTCGCCGGGTTCCACTTTGGCGCGTTGTCCTTGTCGATTACCAGCGCGCGCACGCCTTCCAGGACTTCGCCGTGCTCGAAATTGCGGCGCACCAGCGAACGCTCCATGCGCAGGCAGTCGGCCACGTCGAGCGAGGCGCCGCGCTGCAGCAGTTCGTAGGTGACGCACATCATCAGGGGCGAGCGCTGGCGCATGGCGGTCAAAGCCTTCTGCGCGAACGCGGTCTCGTCGCCGGCCAGCGCTGCCATGATGGCCGCCACCGACGCGGCGCCGAAATGGGCATCGATCGCCGCACGCTGTGCCTGCAGGCCGCTGGCGCCAGCCATGGCGGCGAACGGCGCGGCGAATGCGCGGATCGCGTCTGGCAACTGCGCGCCCGGGGTCGACTCCACCAGCGCCATCAGCTCACCGGTCTTTTCTCCCGGCACGAAGACATCGGCCAGGCCCACGTACAGGGCATCGGCCGCGCCGATCGTCAGGCCGGTCAGTCCCAGGTACTTGCCCAGCTGGCCCGGTGCGTGCGACAAGAAATGGCTGCCGCCCACATCCGGGAACAGGCCGATGTTCACTTCGGGCATCGCCATCTTGGTACGGTCGGTAACGATGCGCAGGCCGCAGCCAGGGCCGCCTTGCGCAATGCCCATGCCGCCGCCCATCACCACGCCGTCCATCAGCGCGATATACGGCTTTGGATAGAAATGAATCAGGTGGTTGAGCGCATATTCTTCGGTAAAGAAGTCTTCCAGCAATGCGCTGCCGCCAGTCGGACCCACCTGGCCCATCTCATAGAAGAAGCGAATATCACCGCCTGCGCACAAGGCTTTCTCGCTGCTGCTGGTGATGACCACCGCATCGATGGCGGAATCGGTCTGCCAATCGCGCAGCGCCGCAGTCAAGGCGCGCACCATGTCGAGCGACAGGGAATTGAGGGCTTTCGGGCGATCCAGCGTGATGATGCCGGTGCGGTTGGCGACGCGGGTCAGGACAGTGTCGGTCATGAGTTGCTCTGTGATCGAAAAGACATGCATTCTACCGAACCGCGGTGCTAAACCAAAAGCCTTATCGCGTCATCGGAAAGTAGACCGGGCGGCGCAGTCGGCCGGCCAGGCCGAATGCAAAAAGGGCGCCCCCTCGGACGCCCTCGCTTGGATGGCTGCCTGCCGTGCCTAGGCGGCGGCGGCTTCGCCGATGTCCGGGATGCGCTTGTGCGCGATGTGATGATGATCCTGCAGCATCGATTTATGCTTGAGCACCTGGCGGTCCAGCCGGTCCACCAGCATGTCGATCGCCGCATACATGTCTTGCGCGGCACTGGCCACATGCAGGATTTTTCCCGAGACCTGCAGGTTGATCTCGGCTTTTTGCCGTTTTTCTTTTTCGGTGAGATTGTCGATGGCGAGGAACACGTGCGTGTCGATCACGTGATCGAAATGGCGGGTAATGCGCTCGAGCTTATTGTGAACGTATTCACGAATTGCGGGAGTCACTTCAAGATGGTGGCCACTGATTGTGAGGTTCATACACACTCCTTTGAGATGTTACGCTGCCCTGGCAATGAGCTGGCAAGGACAGTGCGTTACAAGGATTTGCGGAGGCTGACAGGTGGGATCTTGAGGGCTTCGCGGTATTTGGCAACCGTTCGGCGCGCAACGACCATACCTTGTTCCCCCAGCATTTCCGCGATCTTGCTATCGGATAAAGGGCTCTTAGGGTCTTCAGCTCCTGTCAGTTGCGCAATGAGCGCGCGGATCGCCGTGGAAGAGGCTTCTCCCCCCGCTTCGGTGGCGACATGGCTTCCGAAGAAGTATTTCAGCTCGAACATGCCGTGGGGGGTCAGCATGTATTTCTGCGTGGTTACACGGGAAATAGTGCTCTCGTGTAGGCCTAGTGTATCAGCAATCTCGCGCAGCACAAGAGGGCGCATGGCAACTGCGCCATGGCTGAAAAAGTTGCGCTGACGCTCTACAATCGCCTCGGCCACACGCAAGATGGTATCGAAACGCTGGCGCATATTCTTGATCAGCCATTTGGCTTCCTGCAGCTGCGCGCCCATCTGGCTTTCGCTTTTTCCCTGCTTGAGCAGGTTCGCATACAGGGTATTGACGCGCAGGCGCGGCATCACGTCCCGATTGAGCATCACCGACCAGCCATCCTTGGCGCGGCGCACCACCACGTCCGGCACCACGTAGTCGGATGCGTTGGTTCCAAAGGCCGCACCCGGATGCGGATTGCACTGGCGAACCACGGCCTGCACCTCGCGCAGGTCTTCGTCGTCGCAGGCCAACGCCTTTTTGAGCTTGGTGTATTCGCGCTGCGCGAACCAGCTCAGGTAGCCTTCGACGATCTTCAGCGCCAGGCGCCGCGTTACCAGCGGCACGCCCGGCATGCGGCGGATCTGCAGCGCCAGGCATTCGGCCGCGCTGCGCGCGCCAACCCCGGCCGGGTCGAGGCTCTGCACCAGCGCCAGCGCGCAGCGCAATTCGTCCATCTCGATGTCGAGTTCACCCGGCAGGCGCGCGTGGATGTCGTCCAGCGGTTCTTCGAGGTAGCCATTGTCGTCGAGCGCGTCGATCACGAGTTCGGCCAGCGCGCGGTCGCGCATGCTGCAGCCGGTGGTGCGCACCTGCTCGGCCAGGTGCTCGCGCAGCGACACGCCGCTGGCCTCGAGCTGCGGGCGGCCGTCTTCGTCGTCGCCGCTGCGGGCGCCGCCGCCCTCGCCGCCCCAGTCGCCATCGGGCTCGCCGCGATCGCGGTCGGCGCCATCATCGCTCGCATCGGCGCCTTCGCCTTCGGCCTTGGACGCCTCGGCGCCGGCTTCCTGTCCCGGCTGCGCGGGCGCTTCGCCATTGGCCGGCGCGCTCGCAGCTGCATTGTTAATGGCGCCATCGGCCAGCAGCCGCACCGAATGGTCGAGCGGATCGTCGAGCCTTTCGAGCAGCGGGTTATCGGTCAGTATCTGCTCGAGTTCCTGGTGCAGTTCGAGCGTGGACAACTGCAGCAGCCGGATCGACTGTTGCAGCTGCGGCGTGAGCGCCAGGTGCTGCGACGTGCGTAGTTGCAGGGACTGTTTCATCGTCACATGCGGAAGTGTTCACCAAGATAAACGCGGCGCACGTTTTCGTTGGCGATGATGTCGTCGGGGCGGCCCGAGGCCAGCACCGCCCCCTGGTTGATGATGTAGGCGCGATCGCAGATGCCGAGCGTCTCGCGCACGTTGTGATCGGTAATCAAAACGCCGATGTTGCGCTCTTTCAGGAAGCGCACGATGCGCTGGATCTCGATCACTGCGATCGGATCGACGCCGGCGAACGGCTCATCGAGCAGCACGAAGCGCGGGTTGGTGGCGAGCGCGCGCGCGATCTCGACGCGCCGGCGCTCGCCGCCCGACAGCGACAGCGCCGGATTCTCGCGCAGCTTCTCGATCTGTAGCTCGGCCAGCAGCGTGTCGAGGCGCTCGTTGATCTCGTCCTTGGACAAGGCCTTGCCTTCGCTGGTGCGCTGCAGTTCCAGCACGGCGCGGATATTGTCTTCCACTGTCAGCTTGCGAAACACCGAGGCTTCCTGCGGCAGATAAGACAGGCCAAGCACCGCGCGGCGGTGGATCGGCAGGCTTGAAATGTCGGTGCCGTTGATATCGATCGAGCCGGCGTCCGACGGCACCAGGCCCACGATCATGTAGAACGAGGTGGTCTTGCCGGCGCCGTTGGGGCCGAGCAAGCCGACCACTTCGCCGCATTCGACCTGCAGCGAGACGTCGCTGACCACCAAACGCTTGCCGTAGCTCTTTTGCAGGCCCTTGACGATCAGGGTGCTGCAGCCTTCGCGCGTCGTACCCGGAACTGCCGTCATTGCTTGGCGCCTTCCTGGGCGGCCGGGGCGGGCCGGCGCGGCGCGATGATCAGGGTGCCGCGCCCGCCGCCGACCTTGCTCTGGCCGCTGGCGTCGTTGCGCACCTGCGCCACTTCGTTGCGGTTGTCGTAGGAGATGTACGGCCCCTTGATTTCGTTGGTCATGCGACCGTTTTCGAGCTCGCGCACCTCGGCGGTGGAAAACAGCTTCACCAGTTCGACCCGCTCGTCGTATTCGATGCGCTGGGCCTGGCCCTCGACCCACAGGTCGGGACCGCCATCACGCTTCTGGCGGAAGGTGGCGAGCTTGCCCGGCGCCGCGGTGAGCGTGACGTTCATGTAGCCTTCTGGCGTCTCCTTCACCAGCGCGCGGTCGGACTTGAGCACCAGCGTGCCGCGGGTGAGCACGACGTTGCCGGTCAGGATGCGGGTCTGCGTGACCTCGTCGACGTCCAGGGTGTCGAAGTTGATCACGGCCTGCTTGAGCGAATCGGCCTTCTCGGCAAAGGCGCTGAGCGAAGCCAGGCCAAGGAAGGCGGCGGCAAATAATTTTTTCATGATTGCTTGTCCTGTAGTGACTCAACGCCTCAGTCGGGGCGCGCGCGTGGCGGATAGACGATCTGGCCGCGGCCGGCCAACTGCAGCGTCTGGGTAGCATTGTTGGCGACCATGCCGGTGCCGCTGATCGTGGCGGCGCCGAGCTGCATCTCGATGGCCTTGTCGGTCTTCATGATTTCTTCGTCCGGCAGCACGGTCAGCGCCTGCGTGCGCACATGCAGCGCTTCGCTGGCCGGCGTGGCCGGGCGCTGGATATCGACATTGCCGAGCAGGTCGACGCGGTGTTCCTGGTGGTAGATACGGCCGCGGTTGGCCACCACGGTGGTGCGCGGGCGGCCGGGCGTCAAGCCCTGCACCACCGGCTGCTCGACCTCGGAGACGTCTCCTTCTTGCTGATGCGCCAGGCGCTTGCCCGACACCACGTAGCTTGGCTGGCCCTGCTCGGTCATGCGCACGAACGAGAAGTTCTCGACGATGTAATCGGGCTCGTTCATGGACCCGCCCAGGCGGGTGTCGGAATCGTCGCGCTCCATCACCTGCAGCAGCCAGAAGCTGCCAAAGGCGAGGAACACGCCGATGATCATGTTACCCAGCAGCCTCCAGCGGTGGGCGGTGCGCTTGTAGTTGACCATGGCTAGCTGCGCGAACGCCTATGCAAGATATGGCGCGAGCGCCTGTTCGTAAGTACCCTGGGCACGCATGACCAGGTCGCATACCTCGCGCACGGCGCCGCGTCCGCCCGCGTTCTTGGTGACGTAATGCGCGCGGTGCTGCACGTCCGGGTGGCCCGACGGCACCGCCACCGCGAAGCCCACCTTGGTCAGCAGCGGCAGGTCGATTACGTCGTCGCCGATATAGCCGCATTGCTCTGCGCTGACCCCGGTGGCCTCGAGCAGCTTGGCAAAGCCGATGCGCTTGTCGTGGATGCCCTGGTAGACGTGGGCGATGCCAAGGTCGCTGGCCCGCTTGACCACCACCGGCGACAGGCGCGCGCTGATGATCGCGGTCTGCACGCCGGACTTGCCGAGCAGCTGGATGCCGAGGCCGTCGAGTACATTGAAGGTCTTGGTGACTTCGCCGTCCGGACCGTAGGTAAGGCTGCCGTCGGTGAGCACGCCGTCGACATCGAAAATCATGACCTTGACACGCGCGGCGCGCTGCACATGGTCGAGCGGGGTCGGTTGAGCGTTCATTAGATCACCTTGGCGCGGGTCAGGTCGTGGATATGGAGCGCGCCCACCAGGCGTCCGTCGGCATCGACCACCAGCATCTGGTTGATGCGAAATTCTTCCATCACGGCCACGGCATCGACCGCGAGCTGCTCCGGATGGACGGTCCGCGGCCCGGCATGCATCACGTCGCGGATCAGGATATTCGAAAAGTCGTGCAGGCGTTCGATCAGGCGGCGCAAGTCGCCATCGGTGAACACCCCGACCGGACGACCTTCGGCGTCGACCACGGCGGTCATGCCCATGCCCTTCTGGGACACTTCGAGCAGCGCTGTGGCCAGCGGCGTGTCAGGGGCCACCGCGGGAATGGCCTCGCCACTACGCATGACGTCGCGCACATGGGTCAGCAGGCGCCGGCCAAGGGCGCCGCCCGGGTGCGACATGGCGAAATCTTCTTCGCGAAAGCCGCGCGCGTCGAGCAGCGACACGGCCAGCGCGTCGCCCATCGCCAGCGTGACGGTGGTGCTGGTAGTCGGCGCCAGGTTGAGGGTGCAGGCTTCTTTGGCCACCGAGATATCGAGGTGGATCTCGGACAGCCTGGCCAGGCGCGAAGCCGGCTTGCCGGTCATGGAAATGACCTGGCTGCCCATTCTTTTGACAGCTGGCAAAATTTCCAGCAGCTCGGACGATTCGCCCGAGTTCGAGATGGCGATGAACACATCCTGCGCGGTGACCATGCCCAGGTCGCCGTGCGCGGCCTCGCCCGGGTGCACGAACATGGCCGGGGTGCCGGTCGAGGCCAGCGTGGCGGCGATCTTGCGGCCGATGTGGCCCGATTTGCCCATGCCCGACACCACCACGCGGCCGGTGCAGCCGTACAGCAGCTGTACCGCGCGCACGAAATGGTCGTCGTCGCCCAGGCGTGCATGCAGCGCGCGGATCGCATCCGCTTCGATGGCAAGGGTCTCGCGGCCAAGCTCCAGCATGCGGCGGGCCTGGTCGGTGTCGAAACTTTTCAGCATTGTTTTTTCATCGGTTACACTCATCATCGCAGTATAAACGAATTGGGTAAGCAAAAAACTTGCCAGTCGTAACAAACTAAGACAATGACCCCTGGGGACGATGCATTCCGGACTTGAACTGACCCTGCTCCTGCTGGGCTGCGCCGTACTCGGCGTAGTCGCTTTCCGGATGCTGCACCTGCCGCCGATGCTCGGCTACCTGGCCGTCGGCGTGATCATCGGCCCCCACGCGCTGGCGCTGGCCGAGGACAGTCCGGCCACCCGTACGCTGGCCGAATTCGGCGTGGTTTTCCTGATGTTTTCGATCGGGCTCGAGTTCTCGCTGGCCCAGCTCAAGTCGATGCGGCGCATCGTATTCGGGCTCGGCCTGGCGCAGGTGGTGGTGACCATCGCCGTGGCCATGGGCTGCGCCCTGTTCATCTCTTACTGGGCGCCCGATCTGCACGTGAGCTGGCAGGCGGCGTTCGCGCTGGGCGGCGCGCTGGCCATGTCGTCGACCGCGATCGTGGTCAAGATGCTGACCGAGCGGCTCGAGCTCGAGAGCGAACATGGCCGCCGCATCATCGGCATCTTGCTGTTCCAGGACCTGGCCGTGGTGCCGCTCCTGATCATGATCCCGTCGCTGGCGCGCCCGCCCGAAGAACTGGTGGTAACGCTCGGCTGGGCCGCCGTCAAGGCCGCCTTCGTGCTGGCCCTGCTCCTGATCTTTGGCCAGAAGCTGATGCGCAACTGGTTCACCATCGTCGCCAAGCGCCGCTCGCAAGAGCTGTTCATGCTCAACCTGCTGCTGGTGACGCTCGGCCTGGCCTGGGTTACCGAGCAGGCCGGCCTGTCGCTGGCGCTGGGCGCGTTTGTCGCCGGCATGCTGATCTCTGAAACCCAGTACAAGCACCAGGTGGAAGAAGACATCAAGCCCTTCCGCGATGTGCTGCTCGGGCTGTTCTTTATTACGGTGGGCATGCTGCTCAATGTCAGGCTGGTGCTGGAGCACTGGTGGCTGGTACTGGCGTTGCTGGTGTTCCCGGTACTGCTCAAGTTCGCGATCATCGCCTTGCTGGCCAAGGCCTTTGGCTCGCGCGACGGCGTATCGATGCGCACCGGCCTGGCGCTGGCCCAGGCCGGCGAATTCGGCTTTGTGCTGCTGAACCTGGCCTCGGGCTCGAAGCTGATCGATCCCTTCCTGATCCAGCTGGTGCTGGCCTCGATGGTGCTATCGATGCTGCTGGCGCCCTTCGTGATCCAGAACATGGACAAGCTGGTGCTGAAGGTGGCTGTCAACGAATGGATGGCCCAATCGCTGCAGCTGACCCAGCTCGCGAGCCGCACCATGAAAACCCACAAGCATGTGATCATCCTCGGCTTTGGCCGCAGCGGCCAGAGCCTGGCAACCATGCTCAGCGAAGAAAAGCTGCCCTGGTATGCGCTCGACCTGGACCCCGAACGGGTACAAGAAGCGCAGGCTGCCGGCGCCAACGTGTCCTACGGCGACGCCGCGCGCCGCGAAGCCCTGATCGCGGCCGGCATCAACCGCGCCAGTGCGCTGGTGATCACCTCCGCCAATACTCCCCTGGCGCTGAAGGTGCTGCACCTGGTGCACGAGCTGGCGCCGAACCTGCCGGTGATCGTGCGTGCCCATGACGACAGCGATCTCGATATCCTGAAAAAGGCCGGCGCCACCGAAGTGGTGCCGGAGGCGCTCGAGAGCAGCCTGATGCTCGCCTCGCATGCGCTGGTGGTAATGGGCGTGCCGCTGCGCCGCGTGGTGCACCGCGTGCAGAACGCGCGCGACGAACGCTATGCCTCGTTGCGTGGCTACTTCCATGGTGCCGGAGACGTCTCGGACGATCCCGAACACACTTATGTGCGCCTGCATTCGGTGACCCTGCGCAGCGAAGCGGCCGCGGTCGGCAAGCGCATCGCCGAGATGGCGCTGGAAGAAGTCGGCGCCGAAGTCACGACGCTGCGTCGCAATGGCCAGAGCCTGGGCTGGACGCCGCAGACGCTGCTGCTGGTAGGCGATGTGCTGGTACTGCGTGGAGCGGGAGAAGCGGTAAACCGGGCGGAAAGCCGTTTGCTGTAGAAATCCGGTAGCCCATAGGCTGGGCCGGTTTTGTGCGCAGCCTAGGAGATCGTGACGACTCTGTTGCGCCCATCGGCTTTGGCGCGATACAAGGCTGTATCGGCCTGTGCCACCAGTTCTTGCGCCACGCCCTCGATGGCGTGGTCGCGCTCGAAATCATCGAGCGTGGCCACGCCGATCGACACCGTTACCGTTACATGCTCGCCGCTCGACAGTTGCATCGGCGTGGCGGCAACGCTGGCGCGAATCCGCTGCGCCACCACGCTGGCGCTGTCCAGGTTCGCATCGATCAGCAGCACCACGAACTCTTCGCCGCCGAAGCGCCCGAGCGCATCCGAAATGCGCAGCTCGGCCTTGATGCGCGCCGCCACCTCGCGCAGCACGTCGTCGCCGCCGCCATGCCCGACCGAGTCGTTCACTTTCTTGAAGTGATCGATATCGATGTACATGCACGAGATGCGGTAACTCTGGCGGCGCGCGCGCGCGATCTCTTCCAC
Source organism: Massilia sp. H6 (assembly GCF_024802625.1). Lineage (NCBI taxonomy): Bacteria > Pseudomonadati > Pseudomonadota > Betaproteobacteria > Burkholderiales > Oxalobacteraceae > Massilia > Massilia sp. H6. The sequence continues at coordinate 696,936 of NZ_CP103371.1, read as the reverse complement.
CAGGCGGCGGTCGATGTAGCGCCGGTTGTAGACCCCGGTGAGCGCATCGGTCAGCCCGATGAACTTGAGCATTTCGTTACTGATGACGTTCTCGAGGCAGATCGCGATGATCGACCCCATGTGCTCGAGAAAATCGGTGCCCAGCGCCGGCGTGAAGCGGCCCGCATCGGCGCTGCCCAGGTTCAGGCTGCCGATCAGGCGTGCATTGCGCAGCAGCGGCACCAGCGCCACGGTCTGCAGCCCGGCTGGCGGGTGCGGAAACATCGCGCAGTGCTGCGACGGCGCATAAGGCCCGAGCAGCGGGCGCGGCGGACATCCCTCGACATGGTCGAAACCGAGTTCGCTGGCATGCTCGCAGAAACTCAGGTCGGGCAGCTGCTCATAGTCGACGCCCAGCTTGTGCATGACGGTATAGATGTCGGCGTCGGGATCGACCAGCGACAGCGTTACCGTATCGAGTTCGGAGATGACCGGCAGCGTGCGGAAAATCGTCGTCACCAGTTCCTGGAACGACCCGGCGCCAACGATCTGCAGGTCGAAAGCCTGGTGACGCGTCATGATCGAATGGTTGCGTTCGGCTTGCTCGAGCAGGTACGTCATGCGGGAACGCAGGGTCTCGTTCTCCAACATCAGTTCTCGCGTTAGCGTATCTGGCTCGTGCATCGAAAATTCCTTTCAGCAATACCCGTAACATTACGCCATCTGACCGGCCTTGAAAACGAAAACCGCCCGAAGATGGGCGATTTTGCGACACAAAATTTTTACGCCCGGTCAAAACCTCAGCGTGGTTTCCAGCTCCTGGCCGACGCGCAGGCGCCGCCCCGCGCCCTGGGCGACGATGCAATTCATGCCCATGCAGACCGCGCCATCCATGCGCGGGTTGGCGCGGTAGGACTGCAAGATGTCGAGCGGGTCGGGGCCGATGCTGCCCGTGGCCTGGTCGATCGCCGGGATCGGGCAGCGCGCACAGGGTTTCACCGGCCGCAGCATCAATCCGCCCGCGTCCAGCGAGGCCAGGAAATCTTCTTCAAAGGCGTCGAGGCCATCGACCACCAGGTTCGGGCGAAAGCGGTTCATGGGCAAAGACGCGCGGCCGGCGTTGACCAGCTTCGCGTTCAGGTCGTCGAGCGACGCCTGGCCAATCAGCAGGATCGGGTAAGCGTCGGCGAAGCGGGTTGCCGCCGGGGCGCCGCCGGTCCATTTGGTGCTGGTCGCACGCTGCGTGTCCGGGCGAAAGCGCACTAGCCGGCAATCCGTGCCGAGAACAGCAGCGAACCAGGCGGCGGCGGCGTCGCCGCAATCGGCGGCGGCGATGTGGTCGTCCCAGATTTGCACCGTGATCGTCGGTGCGCCCGCATCGTGCGCCAGCGGCAGGCGCAGCAGCGGCATGCCAGGTGCATCGAGATCGAGCGCGTCGCCGGCGATGCGGGGCGTCACCAGCGCCATGCGCGGGAACTCGCGCTGGGTCAGGAACAGCCCTTCGCGCGTGACCAGCATCCATTCGCGGTCGTGCACGCCCTGCGCGAACAAACCATCGATGCCGCATTGCGCCTCTTCTACCTCGATGCCGGCGCAGGACTTGATCGGGTAAATAACGAGTTCGGTCACGGTAGCCATGCTGTCAAACCTTGCGGATAAAGGCCGACAGTATGGCAGGCAATGCCGCCAAAGGCACGGTCAGCGGGCCGCTTTCGCCTTTTCGTCGCGTTCGCGCTGCAAGCGGGCGTTAAGGTTGCGCGTCGCGCCAGCTGCGAGCTTGCGGCAGCCATCCGGATCGATGAAGGGGTTCGATTGCGCGGTCCTGGCGGCAGCCTTGCCGAAGGCGTCGGTGGCGGCAGGATGGGCGGCGATCACGATATCGCACTTCAGGCTCAGGTGGTGCCGCCGGACGTGTGGCCGGGCGTATAGTGGACCGTAAAGCGCAGCGGGCCGACCGCCAGGGTGGCGCCATCCTCGACTTCTTTTACCTGCGCGACTTTCGCAATGGTAAAGCGCTCGTTCGGATCGTACTGCGGATCGTCCGTGCCCGGCGTGCCGTCGCGCAGCACCTGGGCGCCATGCGGACTGTGGGCGATGGTCGCGCCGCTGGCACGCTGCAAGGCGGCCAGGCCGCCGGCGTGGTCGAAGTGGGCGTGCGAATTCAGGATGAGCTTAACGTCCGTCATCTTGAAACCGAGCGCTTCGATGTTCTTCTGAATTAGCGGCGCCGATTGCGGCAACGCGCCATCTAACAGGACGTGGCCTTGCGGGCCAGTGACCAGCACGGCGGACAGTCCGGCGGTGCCGACGTAGTAGGTGTTGCCGTGGATGTTGAAGGGGGTAGTGGGCTGGTTCCATTCGTCGCAGGAGGTGCAGGTGATGGCATCCTGCGCCATAGCAGCGTTGGACGCCGCAGCACCTATCAGTGCGAGGGCAGCCAGTGTCATCGTGTTGTTCATCATTCGACAATGCTCCAGACAAAAAAAGGGCCCCGCAGGGCCCTCGATTGCAACGTCGATCAGACGTTGAACAGGAAGTTCAGCACATCCCCATCCTTGACCACGTACTCCTTGCCCTCGGCGCGCATCTTGCCCGCTTCCTTGGCGCCGGCTTCGCCCTTCAGGGCGATGTAGTCGTCATAGGCAATGGTCTGGGCTCGAATAAAGCCGCGCTCGAAGTCGGTGTGGATCACGCCCGCGGCTTGTGGTGCGGTGGCGCCGACCTTCACGGTCCAGGCGCGCACTTCCTTGACGCCGGCGGTGAAATAGGTCTGCAGGCCGAGCAGCTTGTAGGCGGCGCGGATCAGGCGATCCAGGCCCGGCTCGTCCATGCCCATGTCGGACAGGAAGTCTTTCTTGTCCGCATCTTCCATCTCGGCGATTTCGGCTTCGATGGCGGCGGAAATTGCCACGATCGGCGCGTTCTGCTTCTTCGCAAATTCGGTCAGCTGGTCCAGCAGCGGGTTGTTGGTAAAGCCGGTGTCGGAGACATTGGCCACGTACATGGCCGGCTTGGCGGTGATCAGGTGCAGGTCACGGATCAGGGCCATCTCGTCGGCGTCCAGGCCCATGGTGCGCACTGGCTGGCCTTCGTTCAGGTGCGGCAGGATGCGCTCGCACATCGCGACCAGCTTGGCCGCGTCCTTGTCGCCCGAACGGGCCTTCTTGTTCTCGCGGTGGATCGCCTTTTCGACGGCGGTCAGGTCGGCCAGCGCCAGCTCGGTCTGGATGACCTCGATGTCGTCGATCGGGTTGACCTTGCCGGAGACGTGGATCACGTTGTCATCTTCGAAGCAACGCACCACGTTGACGATGGCGTCGGTTTCGCGGATGTGCGACAGGAACTGATTGCCCAGGCCCTCGCCTTTCGACGCGCCCGCCACCAGGCCGGCGATGTCCACGAATTCGACGATGGCAGGCACCATGCGCTCCGGCTTGACGATATCGGCCAGCGCCTGCATGCGCGGATCCGGCACCTCGACCACGCCGACGTTCGGCTCGATCGTGCAGAACGGGTAGTTCTCGGCCGGGATGCCGGCCTTGGTCAGGGCGTTGAACAGGGTGGACTTGCCGACGTTAGGCAGGCCGACGATGCCGCATTGGAGACTCATGGGAATTCTTTCTGATTCGGTGGACGCGGAGCGGAATGAAAGCCCGGCTCCAAAACCCCACATTGTAACCGCGGAAGGAGCAGGTTGCCGAAAAAAGCGGCGTGCCGGGACGCCGGCCAGGCAATGGGTAGAATGGGGCCGCTTCGATGACTCCTGCCATCCTGTCTCATGAAACGCTCCCGCATCCTCTTGCTTGCCCCTACTCTCATCCTCGCCTACCTGGCGATGGCCGCGCTCTGGGCATGGGTGTCATTCGACGCCGCCCTCGCCTCGGTGCCGGTGCCGCAGTTGGCGCCCCTGTCGCAGCGCCAGAGCGCCATCCTGCTGCGGGTCGAGGCCCCCGGCTTCTTCGGACACTATGGCCTGAGTATCGGCACCGGCCAGGGGCTGGCGACGATTTCCTCGGCCGTCGCGCGCGACGTATTCTTGCAGCGCGGACAGCTCGACGGCGTGCGGGGCGCCCTGCAGTCGATGTATCAACGCGTATTTGCCTGCTGCAAACGCATCGACCTGGGGCGCGATGTCATGGCGCTGGTGATCGATGCCCGGCTGACCAAGCACGAACTGCTGGCGCGCTACACGGCCAGCGTCTATATGGGCACCCACCAGGGCCGGCAGCTGCGGGGACTTCCCCAGGCGGCGCAGGCTCACCTTGGCAAGCCGCTCGAGGCCGCCACCGAACACGAATTCGTCACCCTGGTCGCAATGATCAAGGCCCCGAACCAGTTCCACCCGGTGCGCGATCCCGCGGCGCTGGCGCAGCGGTCGCGGCGCATCGAGGCCCTGCTGTCGGGCGCGTGCAAGCCTGATGGGTGGTTCGATACCGATTTCGACGCCTGCGACACCACGGCCCCGCGCTAGAGCGGCCGAATCCGCGCCAGGTCGGGCCTGGCCACGAACTCGGCCAACTCGTCCCGCAGCCGCTGCCCCTCACTCATCGCGCGCTGCCAGTGGCGGATGCGCGCGTCATGGTCGAGTCCGTGAAACTTGAAATCGGCGCGGTCTGGCAGTTTGCCGCGTGGCAGGGTGCGCAGGAAGTCGTCGGACGGCGCGACGATCAGCACGTTATCGAGCCAGCCGCGGTTGGCGCCACGTGCGGCGCGGCGCCATGGAAAGCCCTTGTCGAGCCAGCCCGGCACGATGTGCTGGGTAAAGTGCGGGTAGAGCACCAGGTCGCCCTTGGCCTGCCCGGCGGCGCGCGCATAGGGCAAGGCCAGGTGGTAGTCGATGATGCCGCCGTCCCAGTAGCTGCCGGGCGGCGCTTGCGCGATATCGGTGACCGGCTTCATCAGGAGTGGCAGCGTGCCCGACGCCAGCAAGCCGGTGGCCAGGTTGTCGCGTGTGAGCGAAGAAAAATGGGTAGTGAAAGCGTCGAAGCGCTCGCGCAGCCAGGGCGCCTGCGAACGCCCATCGCCGATTACCACGCGTTCGAGCAGGCGTCCGAGCCAGTCGCGCGAGCCGGCATTGTGCAGGGCCGCCGCGGCGAACCCGCGCAGTTCGGCGCCGGCGTGGCCTGGCGCGGCCAGCCGGCCCTTGCCGCGCACGGCCAGCAGGTGCAGGCGGTGGTGCGGGTGGTTGACGATGTCGTCTTCGTGGCCGCGCACGAATTCGCCCAGCAGGCCCTGCACGACTGCATGGATGTCGCCCTGGGATGGCTTCTTGCTGGCGTAGCGCTGGCCGGCGTACAGCTCGCCCAGGCGCGCAAAGGCCTTGGCCGGGTCGCGCTGGCAGGCGGCGGCCATGCGCCAGGCGCCGATCGAGGCGCCGATCAGGTCGCGCTCGCGCGGGGCCGAGGGCAGCCATTGGCCGAACATCCACGCGTCGAGCGCCTGGAAGATCAGCCCCTTCGGCCCGCCCGCGGCAGCCGGGACGATGGCGACATCTTGCGCGCGCAGTCCGTGCGCGCCGATCTGGGCCAGGGCCAGCGGCCCGGCATGGAAAGTAAGTGCCTTCATCGTCAAAATTATCGCAGGAAGAGCAGGCTTGTGCTCACGCAAGGGTACGACGGGGGTGCTGCGTACCATGGGTCGGTCGCGCCCCCCCGGAGCCTGCCATGCCGTTTCGCTTGATCCTGGTTTTCTTGTTGTTGTTCGCTACCAGCACGCCCGTTGCCGGCGAGCGCTTCCACCAGCATTTTACGGTCGAGGCAGATGGCTCCTACCTGCTCGAAGCCGAGCTGGTCCAGCACATCGGCAGTGCTGCCGCCATCGGGCTGCATGCCGAGCAGTTCGTCGGCTTCAATGCCTCGCTCGACGATGTGCTGGCCATCGAGGCCTGGACCGCCAAGGCCGACGGCCGCCGCGTGCCGGTGGCTTCTTACCAGATCCGCGAGCAGCAAGAAGCCGCGTCGCAGCAAGCGCCGATGTTCCAGGACACGCGCGTGAAAGTGGTGATCTTCCCCGCTGTCGCGGTGGGCGATACGCTGCACTTGCGTTACCGGCTGCGCCGCCATACGCCGCTGTTTCCCGGGCAGTTCGAGCACTTCACGGCGGCGCACCGCGTCCCTGCCCGCGACATGCGGCTGAGCTACGACCTGCCGGCGTCGATGGCGCTCCATGCCGATGCGGTCGGCTTCGAACAGGAGCCCGGCGACAGCCGTCCGGGCCGGCGCCGCACCAGCTGGCGTTATGTAGACGGCGGCAACAAACGCGTCGAGCACGGTTCGGTGAGCCATCTCGACTACGGCAATCGCCTGGCCGTCACCACCTTTGCCGATTACGCCGCGCTGGCCCTGGCCTATTCGGCCCGCGCCAAGGCGGCGGCGCAGCCCGATGCGGCCATCGAGCAGCTTGCCGCCGACATTGTCCAGGGCATTCTCGACCCGCATGCGCGCGCGATCGCGCTCTCGGACTGGGTCAGGCGCAACATCCGCTACGTCGCGGTCTACCTCGGTCGCGGCGGCGTGGTGCCGCATTCCGCCCCTGCCGTGCTGGCCAACCGCTATGGCGACTGCAAGGATCAGGCGGCGCTGCTGCAAGCCCTGCTGGCTGCGGCCGGCATGCCGGCCAGCGCCGCCTTGGTCAACAGCGGCACTGCCTACCGCCTGCCTTTGGTGCCGACGCTGGGCGTGCTCGATCACGTGATCGTGTATGTGCCGCAGCTGCAGCTATATCTCGACCCGGGCGCGGCAGGCGTCGCCGGCGGCTTGTTGCCACCCGCCCTGCTGGGCAAACCGGTGGTGCTGGCCGACAGCGGCGCATTTGCGATGACACCGGTATTCCAGCCGGCCCGCAGCCGCACGCTCACGCGCGTCGATCTGGCACCCGACGGCAGCCGCCGTTTCCAGGTGACGCGCTCCAGTGGGGATGCCGACCAGCACGGTGTCATCGAGGGTTTCGCCCAGTTGCCCGGCCCGGTCGCGCTGGCGACGGCTTTTCATGCCCGGGATGGTTTGATCGATGCGGTATTCAAGCTGGGACAGGAGCCGCGGCGGCAGCTGGACTTTGTCTGCCCGGCGATCGACGCCCAGCACGAGCTGCGTTACCGCTTGCCGGCCAATACGCGCGTGCTCGCGCTACCGCAAGCGCTGGTGGTGGACGACGGCAGGTTCTTCTACCGCTCGCAATATGCGCGGCGCGGCGCGACCGTGGTGGTCAAGCGGCGCCTGCAGTTCCGGCATACGGCGGCAACCTGCACGCCGCAAGACTACCGCGTCATGCGGCCGGCGCTGGTGCGCATGATGCGCGACCTGGAAGGACAGGTGCTGGTGCAGGTGCAGGGACGCTAAACCAGCATCAGGCGCTGTGCAGCTGCATGGTCGCTACGTCCATCTTGCCTTCGCAGACCAGCGCAATGATGCGCAGGCTCTTGTCGATCGACTCTTCGATCAGCACCTGCTCTTCGCGGCGCGGGCGGTTCAGCACGAAGTCGGCGACGCCCTGCTGCAGGTTCAGGCTGCGCGGATGACCGATGCCGATGCGCAGGCGCCAGTAATCCTGGGTGCCGAGGCTGGCCGTGATGTCCTTCAGCCCGTTGTGGCCGCCCGACGATCCGCCCTTTTTCAGCTTGGCCACGCCCGGCAGCATGTCGAGCTCGTCGTGCACCACCAGGATTTCGTCGGGATTGATCTTGTAGAAGCGCGCCAGCGTGCCCACCGACTGGCCGGAGCGGTTCATGTAGGTCAGCGGTTCGAGCAACCACACCTCGTTGCCGGCGATCCGGGTTTTCGCCACCAAGGCGTTAAAGCGCGTTTCACGCTGCAGGCGGCAGCCCGGCAGCGAATTGGCCAGGTTGTCCACCAGCCAGAAGCCGGCATTGTGGCGGGTTTGTTCGTATTCCGGGCCCGGGTTGCCGAGGCCGACGATGAGGCGGATGGACATGCGTCGTCTTGATTCTTGGAAAAACAGGATTATCGCGCAAAATGGCCGCTGTCATGCGCCAGCAAGGCGCCAACAAAAAACCCGCCGGGCAAAGCCTCGGCGGGTTTTTGTTTCCGTCACAGCGCTTGCGCGCTGCGAAAGAAGAAATTACTCAGCAGCAGCAGCGTCAGCGGCAACAGCGCCACGTGGGATCGACGACGTCACGACGGTCAGGTTCTGGCCGTGGGTCAGCGCGGTCACGCCTTCTGGCAGGGTCAGGTCGTCGGTGTGGATCGACTGGCCGGCTTCGAGCTTGGCCAGGTCGACTTCGATGAACTCAGGCAGCTTGCCTGGCAGGCAGGACACGTCCAGCTCATTGAGCACGTGCGAGATCACTGCCGAGCTCAGCTTGACGGCTGGCGAGGTCTCGGCGTTGATGAAGTGCAGTGGCACCTTGGTGTGGATCTTCTGCGATGCGTCGACGCGCTGGAAGTCAGCGTGCAGGACCAGTTGCTTGAATGCGTGCATCTGGAAGTCGCGCAGCAGGACTTGCTGGGTTTCGCCTTCGATTTCGAGGTCGAGCACGGAACCGTGGAATGCTTCTTTCTTGAGCGCGTGCCAGAGGGCATTGCCGTCCAGGGTGATCAGCACTGGGGCAGCGGTGCCACCGTAGATGATGCCTGGGGTTTGTCCAGCCTTGCGCAGGCGGCGGCTCGCTCCGGTGCCCTGCAGGGTGCGGTTGGTTGCAACAACTTTCATGTGAAACTCCAAATATAAATGGGCCCGAATGCCGACACAGGTGCGCCGGCCCGGTATCCCAATTGTGGTGACCACCCCCGCGACCAGGGGCAGTCATGAAAGAGCGCCAACTGCGCGCTCAAGATTCTATGAAGACGTCAACGGCGCGCCGGCTTTCCAGCCTGGCGCGCCGCCAACACAGCATGCGATATGGCTTATTCGGCGAACAGGGAAATCACCGAATCGCCCTTGACGATGCGCTTGAACGTCTCGGCCAGCAGTGGTGCGCTGGTGAGCTGGCGGATCTTGGTGCAGGCCGCGCCAGCTGCGCTCAGCGGGATGGTGTCGGTGACAACCAGCTCGTCGAGCGGCGAATTGTTGATACGGTCGATTGCCGGACCCGACAACACAGGGTGGGTGCAATAAGCAACGACTTTCTTGGCGCCGCGCTCCTTGAGCACTTCTGCAGCCTTGCACAGCGTGCCGGCGGTGTCGACCATGTCATCCATGATGACGCAGTTGCGGCCTTCGACTTCGCCGATGATGTTCATGACTTCTGATACGTTCGCCTTCGGACGGCGCTTGTCGATGATCGCCAGGTCGCAGCCGAGACGCTTGGCCAGGGCGCGTGCGCGCACCACGCCGCCAACGTCGGGCGAGACCACCAGCAGGTCGTCGTAGTTACGCTTTTGCAAATCGCCCAGCAGGATCGGCGACGCATAAATATTGTCGACCGGGATATCGAAGAAGCCCTGGATCTGGTCCGCGTGCAGGTCCATGATCAGGACGCGCTCGACACCGGCTTCTTCCAGCATGTTGGCCACCACCTTGGCCGAGATCGCGACGCGCGCCGAACGTGGGCGGCGGTCCTGGCGGGCGTAACCGAAATAAGGGATCGCGGCGGTGATGCGGCCAGCCGATGCGCGCTTGAGCGCGTCAACCATCAGGATGATTTCCATCAGGTTGTCGTTGGTCGGCGCACAGGTCGATTGCAGCACGAAGACGTCTTTACCGCGCACATTCTCGTTGATCTCGACCATGACTTCGCCATCCGAGAATTTCGAGACGACTGCTTTGCCGAGTGGAATGCCGAGGTTTTTAGCGACCCCCTCTGCTAGCGCCGGATTAGCGTTGCCGGTAAAAACCATCAGGTTTTCGTAAGCCATGGAGGAAGTCCCAAGAGATAGAAGAGTTGACACTTGAAAAACAATCAGCCGGCTGAACCGGCTGATGTTTGACGACGCTACGATGCCGATGCTTGCGGAGCACTGCACCGCTGTTTTTGCCCGCCGGATGCATTCGCATCGACAGCCGGGAAAACTTTGGCAGGGGAACAAGGATTCGAACCTTGGTATGCCGGAATCAAAATCCGGTGCCTTAACCAGCTTGGCGATTCCCCTACACGACTGCACTTGCTTGCCGTTACATTCTGCGTATTTTACCGCTTAACGTCTCGACAGGCAAAATTTTATTCTACAACTCACTGTTTCTGCAAGAGTAATTTCATCGGGTGGCTTGCCAGCGCATGTGCCTTCCATGCACGCCACGGAGTTGAAGCTCCCGCGGGCACCAAGGCCAACACCTGCTCGGCTTCGCGTTCGCCCGAAAAAGCGCAAAACACGCATGCTCCCGACCCAGTCATCCTGGCATCGCCGTGCCTGCCCAACCATGCCACCGCCTCTGCTACCGGCGGGAACAGGCGCTCAGCCACGTCCTGCAAATCATTCTTTCCAAAGCCATTTTGCTTGCCTGAAACAACAAGGCTGCTGGAAAAGTCCGCTATTGTAACCGGCTCCGAATCCCGCGTCAAATCCGGCGCTGAAAATATTGCTGGGGTAGGCACGGCGACACCTGGCTCGATGACGACATACCAGCAGTCCGGCCCGGGCACCGGCAGCAGGCTTTCGCCCACCCCTTCGGCGAACGCGGTCTGGCCGAACAAAAAGAACGGAATGTCGGCGCCCAGCGGCAGGCCAAGCGTCATCAACTCTTGCTGGGTCAAGCCAGCCTGCCACAGGTGGTTGGCCGCCATCAGTGCGGTAGCGGCATCGGACGACCCACCGCCCAGGCCGCCGCCCATCGGCAGGATTTTCTCCACCGCCACGTCCAGGCCCGGCGGCAGCCGGCCGTGGCGCTGCGCATACTGCGCCTGCAGCAGGCGCAAGGCGCGCACGATCAGGTCCTGCTCGGCCGGCACGCCGGGGACCTCGGTAGTGCGCACGATCTGCTGGTCGGTGCGCAGGTCGAAATGCAGGGTGTCGGCGCGGTCGATCAGCTGGAACACGCTCTGCAGCAGGTGGTAGCCATCGGCGCGGCGGCCGGTGACGTGCAGGAACAGGTTGAGCTTGGCTGGAGCCGGGCAATGGTGCAGCGAGCGCATGGCGGTCTCAGCCCTGCCCTGCGGCGTTCACGACGATGCGTATCGACAGGTCCTGGATGTCGCCCGCTGCGGCGCGTTCGGCGTGGATGATGCGCGGCACCGGCTGCGCCGCCGCGGCGTCGTGCCAGTCGACGAAGCGCAGGCGCCAGCCATCCCTGGTCACCACGGTGTTGTTTGCCGGCGAGGCGCCAAAGCGCTGGCCCTGAGCATCGACGGCATAACCCTGCAGCCAGTCGCGCAGGCCCGAGACCGGCAACGGCCAACCCAGCGCCTGCTGCGTCAACCCATCGATACTGGGCGCGCTAAGCGGCGCCCGGCCGGCCTGGGTCAGCGTCGCCATGCCGGGCGCGACGGCAATGGTGGCTACCGTCTGCCCCAGCGGCGACACCAGCTCGACGTCGACGTGGTCTGCGCGCTGCGCCCAGTTGAAATTGCCGTTCAGCGATTCGGTCTTGCCGTCTTTCTGGTAATTCACTGCCAGTCGGCCGTTGAGCTCGATGCTATCGCGGTAGGCGCCGACGGTGGCGCGGTTGGTGCTGGGAGTGGCGCAGCCGGCCAGGATGGCGGCGGCAAGGACGAGCAGGTTCAGGCGTCGGGTAATTGGCATTGGCAAAAAATCAGTGTTGGATCGTCGTGGGCAGGCAGCGATTATTTCACAAGCTCTGCCGCAGCCGCGCCAGCGTGCTGCGCAGCGTGTCGTTGTGCGGATCCTTGGCGCGCGCTTCGCGCCATAGTTGCTGGGCGTCGGCCTGCTTGCCCTTCTGGAACAGCACTTCGCCCAGGTGCACGGCAATTTCCGGGTCGCGCCGCAGCGCATAGGCCCGGCGCAGGTGGATTTCGGCGTCGTCCAGCTGGCCCAGGCGGTAATACACCCAGCCCATGCTGTCCATGATGAACGGGTCGCCCGGCGCCATCTCGAGCGCCTTTGCAATCAGCGCCAGGGCTTCCTGCAGGCGGATATTACGCTCGGCCAGCGAATAGCCAAGGGCGTTATAGGCATGGTGGTTCTCTGGCGCCAGCACCATTACCTCGCGCAGCACCTTTTCCATGACCTCGACCCGGCCGGTCTTCTCGGCCAGCAGCGCAAAGTCGTACAGCAGGTCGGGGTTCTTCGGGAAGCGCCGGGCCGCCGCTTCCATCAGCGCATAGGCTTCGGGCAGCTGGCCGGCATCGCGCAGCAGCTGCGCCTGCACCACCTCTACTTGGGCCTGCAGCGCCGGCTCGGCGGGCTTGATGCTGGCCAGCAGCCGGCGGGCACCGGCCAGGTCGCCGCCCTTGGCGAGCAAGCCTGCGCGGCGCACCTGGGCATTGAACAGCAGTTGCGGCTCGGTGCCGGCCGGGACCTTCTCGAGCCATTGCCTGGCGGCGGCGAGGTCGCCGCGCTCTTCGGCCAGTTGCGACAGCATCAGCAGTGCCCGGCTCGGGTCGCGCTCGTCATTCGGATTGCGGCCGAGGATCTCGACGAAACGCGTGAAATAGCTCTCGGCGGCCTTGGGGTCGTTCATCTGGCTGGCCAGCACGCCCAGCGCGTACAGGTTGCCGGCGTCGTCCGGCCGCGTCGCAAGCAGGGTCTCGAACTGCGCGCGCGCCTGCTGGTACTGCTTCTGGTTGACCAGGATTCGGGCATGGGCGGCGCGCACTTCGCGCGCGTTCGGATGCTTGTCGAGGAAGGCGGCCAGCATCGGCGCCGCCTTGGCGTCGTCGTCCAGCACCTGGGCCATCATCAGCATGGCGATCTCGGAATCGGGCTGGGCCGCCAGCGCCGCCTGCGCCTCGCGCACGGCCGCCGGCTTGTCGGCGCGCGCCAGCGCCGCCTGGGCGCGCACGATGTGTGCTTCCAGCGTGCCTTGATACGGGGCGACGATGCGGTCGAGCATGGCGGCTGCGGCGGCCTTGTCCTTGGCGCGTCCCAGCAGCTGCTGGATCTGGAACATCAGCATGCCCCTGCCCTTGGCAGACGCCGCCTTCAGGCGCTCGACAAAGATCGGCTCGACTTCGGCGATGTTGTCCGACGTGACCAGGATGCCAACGAAATACTGGGTGGCCTCGTCAGAGGCCGGATCGAGTTCGCGCCACAGGCGCACGGCAGCGAGCGTGTCGTCGGACTGGCGGGCCGTCACCGCGATCTCGGCCGCACGGCGTGCCAGCCGCGGGTCGCGCGTTTGCTGGGCCAGCGACAGCATGGTGAGGTAGGGCCCCTGCCAGTCGCCATTGCGAAATCCGAACTCGGCCCTGAGCAACTGGTTCAGCATGCTGCTGGTCAGTTCGACCTTGGGCAGGCGCGCCTCGACCTCGGCCCGTAGCGCGTCGAGTTCTTCGGGCGAGGCCGTCGCCGCCCTGTCGTTCTGGTCCTGGTCCTGGTCCTGGTCCTGGTCCTGGTCCTGGTCCTGGTCCTGTCCGGACAGAACACCGGCGCCAGCGGCGAGTGCCGGCCGATCGGGCGCGAGCGCGCCCGCCGCCAGGATGCTGGAGAGAGTTACAATGACGAAAGCGTTTTTCAAGGCAAGTCCGGGTTCTTGGAGGTTGTCTGATTCTACGCTCAAGCGTGCCCGCGTGCACTGCGGCGCTGTCGGTGCCAACCCGCTTTTCAAGAATTCTTACCCGCCTGTCCATGCCTGAACTGCCAGAAGTCGAAGTCACCCGGCGCGGAGTCGCGCCCCATATCGAAGGCCGGGTCGTCCAGGCCGTGGTCATGCGCCGCGAAGGGCTGCGCTGGCCTTTCCCGCCAGGCCTGTCCGGCTTGCTGGTCGGGCAGCGCATCACCCATACCGACCGCCGCGGCAAATACCTGCTGATCCATTTCGGGCACGGTGCCCTGATCATCCACCTCGGCATGTCCGGCCACCTGCGCGTGCTGCCGCCTGGAGTCGAGCCGCGCAAGCACGACCACTTCGACCTGGTCGTCGACGGCGCAGACGGCCAGCAGGTGCTGCGCCTGCACGATCCGCGCCGCTTCGGCGCGGTGCTCTGGCACGACCAGCAAGAAGGCGAACTGGGCAACCATCTGCTGCTGCGCGGGCTGGGCGTGGAGCCGCTGGGCGAGGGCTTTTCGGGCGCGTTGCTCTACCTGCAGACGCGCAAGCGCAGCGCACCGATCAAGCAGGTGCTGCTGGCCGGCGATATCGTGGTCGGTGTCGGCAATATCTATGCGTGCGAAAGCCTGTTCCAGGCCCGCATCAACCCGAAGACGCCCGCCGCCCGCATCAGCCGCGCCCGCTACGAGCGGCTGGCCCAGGCGATCAAGGAGATCCTGGCCGCCGCCATCGTCCAGGGCGGCAGTACCCTGAAAGACTTTATTGCCGTAAACGGGCAATCCGGGTATTTCCAGCAGTCATATTTCGTCTATGATCGAGCTGGAGTGCCCTGCCGCAACTGTGGCGCACCGATCCGCCAGATCAAGCAGGGCCAGCGTTCTACTTTCTACTGCATACAGTGCCAGCGCTGAGGCGTTTCTCAGGGCGGCCCCTAACAGGCAAACAACCATGCAGGATCTTCAACAGTTTGGCGCCTGGCGCGCCGCCGTTACCGCCGCGCTCGAAGCGTACGGCGCGGCGCTGCGCGCTGCCGCGCTGATCGACGGCGCTGGCGAGCAGCAGCTGGCGCGGGCGCTGGCGCGGCTGCGCGACGACCGCCTGTCGGTGGCTTTCGTGGCCGAGTTCTCGCGCGGCAAAACCGAGCTGATCAACGCCATCTTCTTTGCCGACTACGGCCAGCGCATCCTGCCCTCGAGCGCCGGACGCACCACGATGTGCCCGACCGAGCTGCTCTACGACGCGGCGCTGCCGCCCTGTATCCGCTTGCTGCCGATCGAGACCCGCGCCGCGCGCCTGGCGACCAGCGACCTGCGCGAAGACCCCGACGCCTGGACCATCCTGCCACTGCAACTCGATGCGCCGGACGGCATGATCGACGCCTTCCAGCAGGTGAGCCGAACCCGGCGCGTGCCGGCGCACGAGGCCGAGCGCTATGGCCTGTATGACCCGAGCGATCCCGATACGGCCGCCAGCCTGGGGGCCGATGGCACGGTAGAAATCCCGCAATGGCGCCACGCCATCATCAACCTGCCCCACCCGCTGCTCAAGCAGGGGCTGGTGATTCTCGACACGCCGGGCCTGAACGCAATCGGCACCGAGCCGGAACTGACCCTCAACCTGATCCCGAATGCGCATGCGGTGCTGTTCGTGCTGGCCGCCGAAACCGGCGTGACCAAGAGCGATATCGATGTCTGGCGCACCCATATCGGCGCCGGGCCAGGCCGGCTGGCGGTGCTCAACAAGATCGATGCCATGTGGGACGAGCTGCGCACGCCCGAGCAGAACGACGCCGAGATCGCGCGCCAGCAGCTAGGCGTAGCGCGCGCACTGGGACTGGACAGCGCGCGCGTGTTTCCGGTGTCGGCGCAAAAGGCGCTGGTCGGCAAGATCAACGGCGACCTGGCCTTGTTCGAGAAGAGCCGCCTGGGCACGCTCGAAGCGGCGCTGTTTCACGACCTGATCCCGGCGCGCAAGCAGATCATCGGCAGCCAGCTACACCTGGAGCTCGACCAGCTGGCCGCCGGCCACGCGGCGCTGGCCGGCACGCGCTTGCGCGACCTGGCCGATCAGCTGCAGGAGCTCAAGAGCCTGCGTGGCAAGAACCAGGGCGTGATCGCCCACATGATGCGCCGCGTCGAGTTTGAAAAGAAGGAATTCGACGCCAGCCTGTTCAAGCTGCAGGGTACCCGTGCGGTGTTCGCGCGCCTGTCGACCGAGCTGTATTCGACACTCGGCATGGACACCGTGCAGGCGCAGACCGAAGCGGTGCGCGCCGACATGCAGGCGGCGCGCTTCGCGACCGGCATGCGCCAGCCGGTGCGCGCCTTCTTCGACAGCGCGCGCGCCAACCTCGACGCGTCCGATGCCAAGGTGGCCGAGATCGGCGCGATGATGGACAGCATGGTGCGCAAGTTCGCGGCCGAGCATGGCCTGGCGCTGGCCAGCCCGATGCCGCTGTCGCTGGCGCACCACCGGCGCGAGATCGACCAGGTCGAAGCGCTGTTTCTCAAGCAGTTCGGCACCGCCACCTTGCTCATGACCAGCCGCGCAACCCTGCTGGAGCGCTTCTTCGATTCGATCGCCTCGCGCGTGCGCCACAGTTTCCGCGCCGCGAACCAGGAGGCCGAAGCCTGGCTGAAGGCGATCATGGCGCCGCTGGAAACCGCGATCCGCGAGCACCGCGAGCAGTTGCGCGGGCGCCAGGCGTCGATCGGCCGCATCTTCGAGGCCACCGACAGCCTGGAACAAAAAATCACCGCCCTCAAGACTACCCGCCTGGCGCTGGAAGACAAACGCGCGCAGCTGGCCAGCCTGGCCGCACAGGTCGCCGCCACACTCGAGACGCGCACCTAGGAACACCCCTGCATGAAACGCTTGACCGAATTCGACCAGCTGGCCGACCCCACTTTCTCTACTGCCGTGATCGACTGGCAGCGCAGCCACGGCCGCCATACGCTGCCGTGGCAGAACACCACCGACGGCTACCGCATCTGGCTGTCCGAAATCATGCTGCAGCAGACCCAGGTCGCGGCGGTGCTCGGCTATTACGCGCGTTTCCTGGAGCGTTTTCCGAGCGTGCAGGCGCTGGCCGAGGCGCCGCTCGACGACGTCATGGCGCACTGGAGCGGCCTGGGTTACTACACCCGCGCCCGCAACCTGCACGCCTGCGCCCGGCGCGTGGTGCTGGAATACGGCGGCGTGTTTCCGGGCGACCCGGCGCTGCTGGCGGAATTGCCGGGTATCGGCCGCTCGACCGCGGCGGCCATCGCGGCGTTCTCGAGCGGCGCGCGGGCCGCGATCATGGATGGCAACGTCAAGCGCGTGTTCGCGCGGGTATTCGGCATCGACCAGTATCCGGGGGAAAAGCGTGTCGAAGACGCGCTATGGCGGCGCGCGGACGCGCTGCTGCCAGAAGAAGGCATCGAAGCCTACACCCAGGGCCTGATGGACCTGGGCGCGACGCTGTGCACCCGCAGCCGCCCCGATTGCCCGCGCTGCCCGCTGCGCGCGCGTTGCGTCGCCCATGCCACCGACCGCACGGCGCAGCTTCCGATACGCAAACCCAAAAAAACGTCGCCCGAAAAACGCGCCGCCCTGCTGGTGGTGCTGGACCGCGGCCAGGTGCTGCTGGAGCAGCGCCCCGGCAGCGGCATCTGGGGCGGGCTGATGTCGCTGCCCGAAGCCGACGGCCACCTGGGAATCGAGGTGCAGGCCATGCAGTCTTCAGGGGTCGCCGCGGCGGCCGCCCAGTTCGGCGCGGTGGAAGACATCCAGGCGCTGCGTCCGCTGGTGCACGTGTTCACCCACTACAAGCTGCACATCGCGCCGTGGCAGGTGACACTGTCGGCGCGCGCCGGCGCAAGCGCACGCCATGTGTGGTGGGATCTGGAGCGCATCGACGCGGCGCCGCTGCCGGCGCCGGTAAAGAAGTTGCTGCTAGCATTGGCCAGGCCGGGCTTGTTCGACGACCTGCCGGCCACCCCTACGCTCTAGAAATGATCCAGCGAAAAAATCCGGCGATGCTCCCTGATCGCATACCGGTCCGTCATGCCAGCAATATAATCTGCGATCTTTCTGGCCTGCCCCTGCGGGTCGCCTTCGACCTGGTAATCCTGGGGCAGCAGCACCGGGTCTTGTAGAAACCCGTCGAACAGCTCGCGCACGATGCGGCTGGCCTTGACGCGCATGCGATTGACTTGGAAATGGCGGTACAGGTTCGCGTACAAAAAACGCTTGAGCGCCGTGGTTTCGGCACGCATCTGGCTTGAAAAACGGATCAGCGGCGGCGCGGCGCGCACCTCGTCGATGTGGCGCGGCGCGGCTTGCGCGATCAGGGTGGCCGAGGTCTCGACCAGGTCGGCCGTCATCTGGGTGATCATCAGGCGGATCGTCTCGTACAGCGCGCGCCGGCCCGGCAGGCCCGGGTAACGTGCCTCCACCGCGTGGCGGTGGCGCGCGAACAATTCGACTTCTTCCATCTGCGCCATGCTCAACAGGCCGGAACGCAGGCCGTCGTCGATGTCGTGGTTGTTGTACGCGATCTCGTCGGCCAGGTTGGTCAGCTGCGCCTCCAGGCTCGGCTGGCTGCGCTCGATGAAGCGCTGGCCCAGTTCGCCAAGCTCGCGCGCATTGTTCAGCGAGCAGTGCTTGAGGATGCCCTCGCGCGTCTCGAACGTGAGGTTCAGGCCATCGAAGGCGCCGTAATGCTCCTCGAGCTGGTCGACCACCCGCAGGCTTTGCAGGTTGTGCTCGAAGCCGCCGAAGTCTTTCATGCATTCGTTGAGCACGTCCTGGCCGACATGCCCGAACGGCGTGTGCCCGAGATCGTGCGCCAGCGCGGTGGCTTCGACCAGGTCTTCGTTCAGTTGCAGGCTGCGCGCCAGCGTGCGGCCGATCTGCGCCACCTCGATGCTATGGGTCAGGCGGGTGCGGAACAGGTCGCCCTCGTGGTTCAGGAAGACCTGGGTCTTGTACTCAAGGCGGCGAAAGGCCGTGGAGTGGATGATGCGGTCGCGGTCGCGCTGGAATTCGCTGCGCGAACCGGCTGGCGCCTCAAGGTGCCGGCGCCCGCGCGACTTCGACGAATGGGCGGCGTAGGGGGCCAGGCGGGCGTCGAAGTCCATGACGCTCATGCTACGCAGGCGGCCAGCGTGGCCCGCAGCAGTTCCGGCGGCGCGCTGGTGATCGACGGCGCGCCCAGTGGCTTGAGCAGGATGAACTTGATCTCCCCGCCCTCGTTCTTCTTGTCGACCGCCATCAGTTCGATCCAGCGCTCCAGGCCCAGGTCGGGCGCCCTGGTTGGCAGGCCGGCCGCGGCCACCAGCGCGCGGATGCGCTCGACGGTGGCCGCGTCAACCAGGCCCAGGCGCGCCGACAGGTCGGCCGCCATCACCATGCCGCAGCCGACTGCTTCGCCGTGCAGCCAGTTACCGTAGCCCAGGCCCGATTCGATCGCGTGGCCGAAGGTGTGGCCGAAATTGAGCACGGCGCGCAGGCCGCCCTCGCGTTCGTCCTTGCGCACCACCTCGGCCTTGATCTCGCACGAGCGTGCGATCGCATAGGCCATCGCCGCGGGCTCGCGCGCGACCAGCCGGTCGATGTTGCTCTCGATCCAGGCGAAATAGGCCGCATCCAGGATCGCGCCATGCTTGATCACTTCGGCCAGGCCGGCGGACAGTTCGCGTGCGGGGAGCGTGTCGAGGGTGGCGGTGTCGGCGATCACGGCGCGCGGCTGGTAGAAAGCGCCGATCATGTTCTTGCCGAGCGGGTGGTTGATGCCGGTCTTGCCACCCACCGAGGAATCGACCTGCGACAGCAGCGTGGTCGGCACCTGGACAAACGCCACGCCGCGCATGTAGCTGGCGGCGGCGTAGCCGGTCAGGTCGCCGATCACGCCGCCGCCCAGCGCTACCAGGGTCGTCTTGCGGTCGCATTTGTTGGCCAGCAGCGCGTCGAACACCAGGTTCAGCGACTGCCAGTTCTTGTGCTCTTCGCCGTCGGGCAGGATGATCTCGAGCACCTCGCGGCCCGCGGCGCGCAATGCGCCGGCCACCGTGGCCAGGTATAGCGGCGCGACGACGTTATTGGTGACGATGGCCACCTTGCCGCTGTCGATGTGGCGGGTCAGGTGGCAAGCCAGTTGTGCGGCGTCGCCCAGCAGGTCGCGGCCGATCGCGATCGGGTAGCTGCGTTCGCCCAGTTCGACGTTGAGGATGGTGCTTGCCTGTTCGTTCATCGCGTCGCTTGCCAGTATCTGCCCGCGTCCGGTGTCGAGCGCGGCGAGCTGGTCCAAAATGGTCTGTACCATCGATTGTACGTTAGGTCGGCCAGTGTCGATGACCAGGTCCGCAATCTCGCGGTAGAGCGGGTCGCGGGCGACCAGCAGTTCTTCGAGCTTGGCGCGCGGGTCGGCGGTCTGCAGCAGCGGACGGCTCTTGTCGTGCGAGGTGCGCTGCAAGATGCTGCCGATGGCGGCGCGCAGGTAGATGACGGTGCCGCGCTCGGCCAGCAGCGCGCGGCTGGCCGGGTCCAGCACGGCGCCGCCGCCGGTGGCCAGCACCAGGTTGTCCTGGCCGGTCAGGTCGCGGATCATGTCGGCTTCGCGGCGGCGAAAGCTCGGCTCGCCCTCGATTTCGAAGATCCACGGCACCGAGGCGCCGGTACGCGCTTCGATCTCGTGGTCCGAGTCGACGAAGCGCTTGCCGAGCCTGCGCGCGAGCTGGCGTCCAATGGTGGTCTTGCCCGCCCCCATCAGGCCAACGAGGAAGATATTGTTGTTCTTGGGATGAGGCACTGCCAGGTCCGCAGAAATAAAAAAGACGGCCAGTATAGACTGGCCGCCTCTGTTTGCGTCAATCGATCGGTGGCTCAGGCCATCAAGGGCAGCTGAATGTAACCCTGAACGGATAAGAGGTTACCGCGCCGCGCGGCGAGGTCACGGTGACGTCGAAGGTCGCTACGCTGCCGGCCGTGCATGGCTTCTGGCCGGCACTGGTGATCGTGAAGCGGTGGGTCGAGCCCTGGTTGCCATCGACCGTGTTGCCGGTCGGATCGTCTGCCCCCGATTTGTTATGCGGGAAGATATTCGGCACGATATCCGGCACCACCCCGACCACGTTGCCATTGGCGATGCCCGTCACGGCCACCGTCGAGCCGGCCGGCAGCGGGTTCAGGTTCAGGTCGTTCAGCTGCAGCGTGAACACCAGCGGATCGTCGGCTGGCACCGGACCGATGGCAGTGGCGACGACTTTCGACAGCTGCGCCCCGCCGTTGAGGAACACATTGTCCGCAAAGCCGCCGCTGAAGAACACCGCCGATTTGGCGAATTGGGTCTCCACGCCATCGGTGGTGCTGGCGCAGATCGTGGCCACGCCCCGGCGGGTGGCGTCGGGAGACGCGCCTGCACCGGTATTGCATGGGGTAGCCGGGGTATTCGGCTGGGGCTCGCGCGGGTTCTGGGTACGGAAGTCGACCGAGCAGCCGCCGTTGAGCGTGTTGCAGCCGCCTTTGTTCGACGAGCCGATCGCCCCCATGTTGGTCTGGAATACCACCGGCGTGCCGTCGGCCACCGGATTGCCGAAGCCGTCGGCCAGCAGGATATTGAACGTGGTTGCAGGCGTGGTCGGGCCGCTGTCGAAGCTCCAGCCTTCGAGATTGGCCGTGCCCACGCTCAGCGACACCGAGCGCTGCACCGGCAGGCCGGTGGTCACGACGATCGAATCGGACGTGGTCGAGATATCCGGACGGTTGGCAGTGGCGGTCTGCGGCAGCGTAGCCTGAACCCGGAAGGTGGTCGGCGAGCTGCGCGAATTGACGGTCGTGATGACCTCGCCGTTCTGGTCGGTGGTGTCGCTCGCCTTGTTCAGCGTCACGGCGCCTGCCGGGGCTACGCTGAAGTCGACGCGCTGGCCCACCAGCGGCCGGTCGAAGATATCGAACACGCGGAAGCGCAGGGTCGCGGTCTCGGTGCGGTTGATGCCGCCCTGGCCCTGGATCACGATCGATTTATCGTTCGGCACCGCCGAGACGAATTGCACCGACGCCGCCGCCGGCGGTGCGATCTGCAGCGTTGCCGAGGCCGGAGTGGCCACGCCGTCGGCGGTGGCCGTGATCACGTCGTTGTTGCCGCAGCCCTGGTCGCGGTAGACCGCCTGTGCGGTGCCGTTGTTGGTGGCGGACGTCGCCACCAAAGTAGCCTTGCCGGCCGCGACGCAGGCTGACGAGAATTTCACTACCACCTGTTGCGCGGTGTACTTGGCGCCGTTGGCCAGCACGTCGAGCGAGACTTCGGTGGAGCCGTAGGCCGGGATGCTGGCCTGCGACAAGCGCAGCGCGCTGAAGCTCAGCGCGGTGGCGCCGACCGAATAATTCGATTCGCTGGTCACGGTGGCGCCGCCGATGACGGCGGTGGCCGTCACCTTGCCGGCGCCGCCCGCGGCCAGGCTGGCGGTGCGCATCGTGACGCTGGCGTTGCCGGACGCGTCGCTCAGGCTGGTGCCGGCGGTCGGCGAGAACACCGCCAGCTCGGCGTCGGTGGCGAACGACACCAGCACATTGGGCAACGGCTTTCCCGCAGGGTCGCGTACCAGGGCGCGCACGGTCAGCGGCGTCGCGCCGGTCAGCGTGTTGCTGGACTGGCCGCCAGCATCGACAAAGCCGATGCTCACGGTCGGCGCCAACGGCGTCACAGGTGGTACCGGACTGGCGTTGCCGCCGGCACCGCCACCGACGGCGCCGGGGTTGCCGCCCCCGCCGCCGCAGGCTGCCAGTGCCATCGCCAGCGCCAGCGCGGCGCCGCCCTTGAGGTAATTCGAATGCGGGGTTGTCATGTCGGTGTTGTTGTTATCGATGGATGATGGACAGGCGTTCAACGCGCGGCTGCAGCGTCGGTCACGATCCTTGGCGTGATGAAAACCAGCAGTTCGGTCTTGGTGCTTTCGCGGCCCTGGGTCTTGAACAGGTAGCCCAGTACCGGGACGTCGCCGAGCAGCGGCACCTTGGTCTCGTTGGTGCGTTCGGTCTGCTGGTAGATGCCACCCAGGACCACCGTGCCGCCGTTCTCGACCATCACCTTGGTCTTGACGTGCTGGGTGTTGATGGCGAAGCCGGCGCGGGTTTCCTCGCCTTTCGAATCCTTGTTGACATCGACCTCGAGCACGACATTGCCGTCCGGGGTGATCTGCGGCGTGACTTCCAGGCGCAGGTTGGCCTTCTTGAAGGTAATCGAGGTCGCGCCGCTGCTGGTGGCGACCTGGTAAGGCAGTTCGATACCCTGCTCGATCACGGCCAGCTGCTTGTCTTCGGTGACCACGCGCGGGCTCGAGATGATCTTGCCCTTGCCGTCCGCTTCCAGTGCCGACAGCTCCAGGTTCAGGAAGCGGTTGGCGGCCGACGAGAACAGGCTGAAGGCAAGCGAGGACGGCGCGATGCCGCCGATCGCCGCGGCCGGCAGGTTCACCAGGGTGCTGTTGGCGAAGGCATCGCCACCGGTCTGGCCGGTTACCGTGCCGACCCCGCCCAGGTTGCCGCCGATGGCGACCCGCTCGTTGCCGTTGACCTGCCAGCCGGCGTCGCCACCGCGCACGCCGCGCAGGTCGGTGAAGCCCAGCTTGGCGCCAAGGTTGCGCGAGAAGCCGTCGTTCGCTTCCACCAGGCGCGCCTCGATCAGCACCTGCTTCGAGGCGACGTCGGTCTTCTGGATCAGCTTGCGGATATCCTCGATCTTGGAGGCCACGTCGGTAACAAACAGCTGGTTGGTGCGCGGATCGATCACCGCGCTGCCGCGCCGCGACAGCACGCGGTTCTTGCTATCGGCAGCGGCCCCGCCGGCGGCGTCCAGGCCGAACACGCTGCGGAAGGACTCGACCTTCTGGTAGTTGAGCTGGAAGATCTCGGAGCGCAACGGCTCGAGGTCGGCGATCTGGGCGCGCTGCTCGAGCTCGAGCTTCTCTTTGGTCAGCAGTTCTTCGCGCGGCGCGATCCACAGCACGTTGCCGTTCTTGCGCATGTCCAGGCCCTTGGCCTGCAACACCACGTCGAGCGCCTGGTCCCACGGCACGTCGCGCAGGCGCAGTGTCAGGTTGCCGGTGACCGAATCGCTGGTGATGATGTTCAGGCCCGAGATGTCGGCGATCGCCTGCAGTGCGGCGCGCACCTCGACGTTCTGGAAGTTGAACGATAGTTTCTCGCCGCGATAGCCGGTGCTGCCCTGGCCAAGCTTGTTGGCGTCTTCCTTGACCGGGCGCACGTCCACGATCAGCTGGGTGTCGCTCTGGTAGACCGATTGTTCCCAGGTGCCCTGCGCATCGATGGTCATGCGCACGTTCTGGCCTTGCGTAGCGGTGGTGATGCGCGCGACCGGAGTGCCGAAGTCGGTCACGTCGAGGCGGCGGCGCAGCGTTTCCGGCAAGCCGGTCTTGAGGAAGTCGACCAGGATCTGGTTGCCCACCTGGCGCACGTCGACGCCGACCTGGCCATGCGGCAGGTCGACCACGACGCGCCCTTCGCCGTTGCTGCCACGGCGGAAATCGAGGTCGCGCAACAGTTGCCGGCCAGCCGGCACCGGAGCGCTGCTTGCCACCGGCAGGCCGGACGCATTCACCGCCTGCGCCACGCCGCCCGATCCTTCGACGGTGACGATGATCGACTTGCCGTCGATCGCTGCGGCATAGTTGAGCGGGCGCGCCAGGTTCAGCACCATGCGGGTGCGTTCGCCGGCCTGCACCAGGTTCAGGCTGCGCACGTCGCCCAGGTTGATGTCCTGGGACGTCTTGCCGGTGGCATTGGTGGTGGCGCCGAAATCGAGCGCGATGCGGGCCGGGCTGGTAATCGAGAAGCCGATCGGGGCCCTGGCCGGGGCTTCGCGCATGGCGATGTTGAGCACCACGTTGGTGCCCTGCTGGTTGGCCGTGATCGACTCGATCGCGTTGCCCTGCGCGGCAGCGGCAGCGGCCCCCAGCGCCAGCAGCATGGCGGCGCCACTGCGGGCCAGCCAGAGCGGCAAGGTCATGCGAATGTTGGTAATTGGGCTCATTTCCCGGTCTCCTTGCTTTCAGCTAACTCGATCGTCGCCTTGCGTTCGACCCAGTCGCCGGTGGCGTCCTGCACTACTTCCCTGATGTCGATCGCGCTGTCGGAAACGCGCGTGATCAACCCGTGATTCTGGCCGATGCGCTGGCCGACCCTGACCTGGTGGAGCAGGGCGTCGATCTGTACCAGCGCATAACTGGCGCCGCCTTTTTGCAGCGTGCCCACCATCCGCATCATGTCAAGTGGATAGCTCTCGAGCGGCTCGCGTGGGCGGTTCAGGTTCGGTTGCATCGGATTGCCCGATGCCTGCGCCACGCGGGCCATCTCGCCCAGCAGCTTGTCGGGGCTGAACGGCTCGACCGCACCACCGGGATTATAGGCGTAGGGCACGAACTGCTTCGGTTCCGGCAGCGGCTTGACGGCCGGCACGGTCTCGCGCTCGACCTGTTCCATCCAGTCGCGTACTTCCTTGACGTCGCCGTCGCCGCAGCCGGCCAGCAGTGTCGCGGCGCACAGCGCGCCGATTAATCGCAGGCGCATCATTTCTTCGCTCCCTTGGCCGACTTGCCCTTGCCCTTGCCCTTGCCTTTGTTCTTGCCCTTCTTGTCGTCGCGCGCCTTGTTCTGCGCATCGATTTCTTCAGGGTCGAGGTAGCGGAAGGTCTTGGCGATCGCCTCCAGCTGCAGCACGCCGTCCTTGGACGTCAGTGCCATGTTGTTGAGTGTGACGATGCGCGGCAGGTTGGCCATGTCGGCGGCAAAGGCGCCCACATCGTTGTACTTGCCGCTGACCTTGATGTTGATCGGCAGTTCGGCGTAGTAGTCGCGCACTACTTCCTGGCCCGGCTTGAACAGCTCGAACTGCAGGCCGCGGCCAACGCCGGCCTGATTGATGTCGGACAGCAGGTCCGCCATTTCCGACTTGTTCGGCAGCTGTTTCTCGAGGCGCTCGACATACTGGTCGACCTGCACCTTCTGCGCCTGCAGGGCTTCGAGGTTGATGGCCTGCGCCATCTTGGCCTTGTATTCGGTGCGCAGCGTGGCTTCTTCCCTGGCGCCCTTCTTCTGCTTCTCGAACTGGCCATCCCAGTAGAAGAAATAACCGAGGCCGATGACGGCTGCCATCACGCCGGTGGCGCACAGCAGGCGCGGGGCCAGCGGCCACTGGCCGGGCTGGCGGCCCTGCAGGTCCTGGAATTGCGACGCGAGGTTGGCGCCGAGGTCTTTGAGGTCGATATTCATGGTGCTTTTACCTTCGCGGCCGCGCCGGCATCGTCAGCCTGCTGTTCGCGCGGACGCTTGATGGCCACGTCCATGCTGAACTCGACGACCTTGCGCCCGGTCTTGCTCTGCGCCAGCGGGGCAACCTTCACTTCGGTCAGGTGCGGGCGTTCGAGCCACGGCGACGGTCCGGAGACGTTGCGCAGCAGCTCGGCCACGCGTTCCTGCGACTGCGCATATCCAACCAGCGTGACCTTCTGGCCATCTTGCCGGAACCCTTTCAGGTAGACCCCTTCCGGGGTCTGTCGAACCAGCTCGTCGAGCAGGTAGACCGGCTGGTTGCGGTCGCCCTGCAAATCCTCGACCGCCTGCTGGCGCGCCTTGAGGGCTTCGATTTCTTCCTTGAGCGTGTTGATCGCGCCGATCTTCTTGTCCAGTTCCGCGCTGGCGGTCTTGAGCACCAGGTTGCGCTGGTTCTGGATGGCGATGCGGCTGGCGTTGTAGCCGCCTACCAGCAGCACCACCAGGGCGCCGACGATGCCCCCCAGGGCCAGCAGCGCGACGAAGGCTTTTTGGCGCTGCTTGCGGCGGGCTTCGCGGTGGGGTAACAGGTTAATGCGGATCATCAGCCGAACCTCCGCATGGCCAGGCCACAGGCGACCAGGTAGCCGGCGCCGTCCATGCGCAGCTGTTGTTCGCGCACCTGCGGGCCATGCGCCATGCCGTCGAATGGCGCCACGATGCTGCTGGCGATGCGGCTGCGGCTGCCGATCAGCTCGATCAGGCCCGGAAGCGCAGCGCAGCCGCCGGCCAGGTACAGGGCGTCGATCCGGGTATAAGGCGTAGAGGTAAAGAAGAACTGGATCGCGCGGGTGATCTCCAGCGCCGCGCTCTCCATGAAGGGCCCTAGCAGGTCGGCGCGGTAGTTCTCTGGCAGGTCGCCTGTCTTCTTGCGGGTTTCGGCTTCTTCGAAGGCCATGCCGTAGGCGCGCACGATATCCTGGGTCAGCTGGTTGCCGCCGAAAGGCTGCTCGCGTTCGTAGATGGTGTCGCCGTCTTGCAGCACCGACACGTGGGTGGACACGGCGCCGATCTGGAACAGCGCGATGATCTGGCCGGCCTTGCCGCCGGCGACACGCGCCAGCGCGGCGCGCGCCGCATACGATTCGATATCCATCACGGTGGCGCTCAAGCCAGCCGCTTCGGCGATCGCCACGCGGTCCTCGACCTTCTCGCGGCGCGCCGCGGCCAGCATGACTTCCATGTCTTCCTGCGAATGCGGGGCCTGGCCGATGACGTCGAAATCGAGACTGACCTCGTCGAGCGCGAACGGGATGTACTGGCTGGCTTCGGATTCGACCTGCACTTCCAGCTGGTCTTCCGACATGCCCGCCGGCAGGATGATTTTCTTGGTAATGACCGAGGCCGGCGGCATGCCAAGCGCGACATGCTTGGCGCGGGTGCCGCTCTTGGTCCAGACCCGGCGCACCGCGTCGGCGACCTGCTCGATGTTTTCGATATTGCCGTCGACGACAGCGCCGCGCGGCAGCGGCTCGGCGGCGAAGCGCTCCAGGCGCAGCTCGCCCTTGCCGGCGTCGGCCAGCTCGACCAGGCGTACGCCCGACGTGCTGATGTCGAGTCCCGCCAATGGCGGACTGGACTTGCCGAACAAGGAATCTAGATTGATCACGCGCCTACTCCCTGGTGCCCATCCCGCTGGACGCGGGATTCGATGTTGAACGCCCGCACGCGGGATTTGTTTCGATAAACCTGCCGCAAATCACATAATTGATGCACATATATGAGGCAGTGCCTGAGATCGTAGCAATAAGGATGCACCCCGACAAGATATTTCTTTACAGGAACATGCCAATCCGGCGCGCGCACGCCACACTCTGGCATCCAGTGTTATCACCCCTGCTACGACCGTTTCCACCTTGCCATTACCACTTGGCCCATTGCACTGATTCCAGGACATATTTGTCCTGTTCAAACTTGGGAGTGCGAAATGGCTGCCTTATAATGAGGCGCTTAATGAAGCACAACTAACAGCGAAAGCCAGCATGAAAGAGAAACAAGCTTCCGGCAGGGACGCGTCCCCGTCTTCGTCGAGATACAGCCCGAAGCGCCTGGTGCTGATCGCGCTGGCCGCGCTCAGCGGCCTGGCCGCGATCGGGGTGCTGGTCATCGTGTTCGCGCTGGCAATGGCCTACCCGAACCTGCCGGCGCTCGACACGATCACCGACTACCGTCCCAAGATGCCGCTGCGGATCTTTACCGCCGATAACGTCCTGATCGGCGAATTCGGCGAGGAACGCCGCACGCTGGTGCATTTCAAGGACATTCCGGACGTGATGAAAAAGGCCGTGCTGTCGATCGAGGACGACCGCTTCTACGAACACAGCGGCGTTGACTACCTCGGCATCATGCGCGCGGCGTTCAAGAATGCGACCGGCGGCGCGCGCCAGGGCGCCTCGACCATCACCCAGCAGGTGGCGCGCAATTTCTTCCTGTCGTCGGAGCAGACCTTCAAGCGCAAGGCCTACGAGGCGCTGCTGGCCTGGAAGATCGAGAAAAACCTGAGCAAGGACCAGATCCTCGAGCTGTACATGAACCAGATCTACCTGGGGCAGCGCGCGTACGGCTTCCAGTCGGCGGCCCAGATCTACTTCGGCAAGGACCTGCGCGACATCAGCGTGGCCGAAGCGGCGATGCTGGCCGGCCTGCCAAAGGCCCCTTCCGCCTACAACCCGGTGGTCAACCCGACCCGCGCCAAGACCCGCCAGCAGTACATCCTGCAGCGCATGCACGCGCTCGGCTACATCTCCGACGCCCAGTTCAACCTGGCGAAAGTCGAACCGCTCAAGATCAAGACCGACAGCACCGCCTTTGGCGTGCACGCCGAGTACGTGGCCGAAATGGCGCGCCTGCTGGTGTACGAGCAGTTCAAGGAAGACACCTACACCCGCGGCCTGAACGTGTTCACCACCATCACCAAGGCCGACCAGGACGCGGCTTACCTGGCAGTGCGCCGCGGCGTGATGGAATACGAGCGCCGCCACCCCTACCGCGGGCCGGAATCGTATATCGAGATCCCACGTGCCAAGCCCGAGGCCGACGAAGCCATCGAGGCCGAACTGGCCGAGCACCCGGATAGCGACAACATCGTCGCCGCCATCGTGCTTGCCGCCTCGCCGACCCAGGTGAGCGCTACCATCGCCTCGGGCGAAACCATTACGATGAGCGGCTCGGGCCTGAGTTTCGCCAAGTCCTGGCTGTCTGAAAAGGCCGCGCCGAACCGCCGCCTGCGCCGTGGCGCCGTGATCCGCGTGATGCAGGACGACGAGTCGAAATGGATCATCACCCAGATGCCCGAAGTCGAATCGGCCTTCGTGGCCGCCAGCACCGATGACGGCGCGATCCGCGCGCTAGTGGGCGGCTTCGACTTCAACCGCAACAAGTTCAACCACGTGACCCAGGCCTGGCGCCAGCCGGGTTCCTCGTTCAAGCCCTTCATTTATTCGGCTTCGCTCGAGCGCGGGCTGTCGCCGGCGACCGTGATCAATGACGCTCCGATCAGCTTCGATGCCGGCCAGACCGGCGGCCAGGCCTGGGAACCGAAGAACTACGACAACAAGTACGAGGGACCGATGACGATGCGACGCGGCCTGGCGCAGTCGAAGAACATGGTCTCGATCCGTATTTTGAACAAGATCGGTGCGCGCTACGGCCAGGAATTCGCCACCCGCTTCGGCTTCGACCCGGACCGCAACCCGGCCTACCTGACCCTGGCGCTGGGCGCGGGTTCGACCACGCCGCTGCAACTGGCCGGCGCCTATGCGGTGTTCGCGAACGGCGGCTACCGGATCAGTCCCTACATTATCTCGAAGGTGACCGACAGCGCGGGCAAGGTCTTGTCCGAGGCGCGCCCGGACCGCGCCGGCGTCGAAGCCAACCGCGTGATCGATGGCCGCAATGCCTTCCTGGTCGACAGCATGCTGCGCGACGTGGTCCGCCAGGGCACCGCGACCAAGGCGCTGTCGCTCAAGCGCACCGACCTGGCCGGCAAGACCGGCACTACCAACGATTCGATCGACGCCTGGTTCGCCGGCTACAATCCGAAACTGGTGGGCATCGCCTGGATCGGCTACGACCAGCCGAAGAACCTGGGCAACCGCGAAACCGGCGGCGGCCTGGCGCTGCCGATCTGGATCGGCTACATGGGCAAGGCGCTCAAGGGCGAGGAAATCGTCGAACGCGAGGTGCCGCCGGGGCTGACGCTGTACAACGGCGAATATTATTACGCCGAAAATCCACCCGGCACCGGGGTCCAGTCGCTCGATGTCGGCGCCCCGCCGGCGCCGGCCGAGCAGAAGGCGCGCGACGCGGTGAGAAACGAGCTGTTCTGATTTTTTGCCAGTTGTAAAAATAATGGCGGCCAATTGGCCGCCATTATTCTTTACGCTGACAGCAGGCGTCAGCCCAGCGCCACCGGCGCTCCGCCCTGCTCCGTCACGCACTCCGACAACGAGGCAAACAGTTCGGTATCGTCGCGCGTATTGCGCCACTCGTCGCCGACGCGCTTGTAGTGATAGCCGCCCGCGCGCGCCGCCAGCCACATTTCCTGCAGCGGGGCCTGGCTGTTGATGATGATTTTCGAGCCGTTGCGCAGGAACTCAAGTTCGAGCACATTGCCGCTGCGCTTGCATTCGACGTCCACCACGTCTTCGTCATTGAGGCGGTCGAGGCATTGCTCGATGCGGTCCAGGGTGCTTTCGGCCAGTGCCAAAAATTCGGATTCGGTCATGCTACACTCCAAAGTCTGCTAATCAAACCATGATTCTAATCGTGAAGTCCCCAATCGCGCTTCTTGGTAGCGCCGGCCTCGTCGCCGCACTCCTGTCGGGCTGTGGCCAGACTGGCCCGCTCTACCTGCCAAACCCTCCCGCACGACCTGTTCCGGCCGCCGTCGCCGAGCAGCCGCCGCAACCTGTTTTGTCGAACAACGCCTCTGTCCCGGCACCCACCAAGTAATCGATCCCATGTCGCACTTCCTGTACCAGAACGGCGCACTGCACGCCGACGGCGTCGCCTTGCCCGCCATTGCCGAACAATTCGGCACCCCGACCTATGTGTATTCAAAGGCGGCGCTGCTGGAAAACTTCGGCGCCTATTTCGATGCCTGCCGCGGCCGCGACGCACTGGTGTGTTATGCCATGAAGGCCAATTCGAACCTGGCGATCCTCGATTTGCTGGCACGCGAAGGCGCGGGCTTCGACATCGTCTCGGGTGGCGAGCTGCTGCGCGTGATCGCCGCCGGCGGCGACCCGGGCAAGACCATCTTCTCGGGCATCGGCAAGACCGTCGACGAAATGAAGCTGGCGCTGGAAAACAACATCCTGTGCTTTAACGTCGAGTCGATTCCCGAGCTGCACCGTCTCAACGAGGTCGCCGCCAGCATGGGCAAGCGCGCGCCGGTGTCACTGCGGGTGAACCCGAACGTCGACGCCAAGACCCACCCCTATATCGCCACCGGCCTGAAAGCCAACAAGTTCGGCGTGGCCTTCGACGATGCGCTGGAGACCTACCGCACCGCCGCGGCGCTGCCGCATCTGGACGTGGTCGGTATCGACTGCCACATCGGCTCGCAGCTGCTGGACGACGCGCCACTGCTGGAAGCGCTGGACAAGCTGATCGAACTGATCGACACGCTGGCCCGTGAAGGCATCAATATCCACCACCTCGACATCGGCGGCGGACTGGGTGTGGACTACGGCGCGGAGGGCGACCAGCCGCCGGTGCCGGTGGGCGACTACCTGGCCCGCCTGTTCGCGCGCATCGATGCCTGGCGCGCCGACAAGCACGACGGCCAGGCGATCAAGGTGATCTTCGAGCCGGGCCGCTCGATCGTCGCCAATACCGGCGTGCTGCTGACCCGGATCGAATTCCTGAAACCCGGCGCGGAAAAGAACTTCGCCATCGTCGACGCGGCCATGAACGACCTGATGCGCCCCACCCTGTACCAGGCCTGGATGGGCGTGCAGCCGGTGGCGCCGCGCGACGGCGAGCAGCTGACCTATGACGTGGTCGGCCCAATCTGCGAATCGGGCGACTGGCTGGCGCGCGAGCGCGCGCTCTGTGTCGAGCCGGGCGACCTGCTGGCGATCATGACCGCCGGCGCCTATGGCATGACGATGGCCTCGAACTACAACACGCGCGGCCGCGCGGCGGAAGTGATCGTCGACGGCAGCCAGGTGCACCTGGTGCGCCAGCGCGAGAATCCGGCCGACCTGTTCGCGCTGGAGTCGAAGCTCAGGTAATGCGCGGGCGAACTGCCCAGCAAACCCGCATTCCCGGCAGCGCCGCCACGATCATGCCAATGATGATCGGCTCCTGAACATCGTTCTTGCCCGCTTTTCACTGCGCCCTCGACAGTCACCGTCCAGGGGCAGGAGGCGAGCGGCGGGTTACAGTTCGCCGTATGAGTGCAGGCCCGACAGGAACATGTTCACGCCCAGGAAGGCGAAGGTGGTCACCAGCAGGCCAACCACCGACCACCAGGCCGCCACGCGGCCGCGCAGGCCCGACATCAGGCGCATGTGCAGCCAGGCCGCATAGTTGAGCCAGACGATCAGCGCCCAGGTTTCCTTCGGGTCCCACGACCAGTAGCCGCCCCAGGCTTCGGCGGCCCACAGCGCGCCCAGGATGGTGGCCACGGTGAAGAAGGCGAAGCCGATCGAGATCGACTTGTACATGACGTCGTCCAGCACCTCGAGGCTGGGGAGGCGGTCGGCCAGGATGCCGTGCGACTTCAGCAGGTAGGCAGTGCCGACCATCGCGGCCAGCGCGAAGGTGCCGTAGCCGATGAAGTTGGCCGGGACGTGGATCTTCATCCACCAGCTCTGCAGCGCCGGCACCAGCGGCTGGATCTGCGCGGCGTCGCGCGAGACCGTGTACCACAGCAAGAAAGCGACCGCGGCGGCGATAATCAAGAGCACGAAGGCGCCCAGCTGGCGGGTCGCGTAATGCGCCTCGTAATACAGGTAGAACATCGCCGTGATAATCGAGAACAAAATGAACACTTCGTACAGGTTCGATACCGGGATGTGGCCGACGTCGGCACCCATCAGGTAGGATTCGTACCAGCGCACCATCATGCCTACCGAGCCGAGTACCACTGCGGCCCAGCACAGCTTGCTGCCGATGGCGCTTCCGGCTTCCGAGCGGCTGAGCAACCCAATCCAGTAGAACACGGTGGCGAACACGAACAGCGCGCTCATCCACAGGATCGCGGACTGGCTCGACAGCATGTATTTCAAGAAGAATTTATCTTCGGCTCCGGCCAGCGTGCCGCCGTACATCGAGATCGCCCATAGCGACAGCACGGCCACCAGCGGCATTAGCCAGCGCATCGGCTTCCAGTGCCAGCCCAGCAGCGCGAAGGTCGGCGCGGTCAATACCAGGATCGCCTGTTCGTAGCCGTCCATGAAATGGCCGTAGCGGTTCAGCGCGAACAGCGCCGCGGCCAGCAGGCCGGCGCCATACAACCAGTCGATGGCCGTCAAGCGCCGGAAAAATCCGGCTTCCCGGACGTAGGTTTTCGGCTGGCTGGCCTGGGTTTGCGACAATTCCATCGTTCTCTCCAGATGCCGTGCGGCTCAAGCCGCCTGCGGCAGTTTTTCTTTCAGGTCCTCGAATTCGCGGTCGAACTCGAGTGTCTTGCGCTGGCTGCTCATGGCCATCAGCGCATGCGCGCCGCTGCCGCCGTCATTGCGGACCCACACCCACAAGCGCCGTTCACGAATATAGAACATTGCGAACACGCCGGCTACCAGTAACAGGCAACCGAAGTAGACGATCGGCTTGCCGGGAGAGCGGGTCAGCTGCAGCACCGACGCCTTGATCTCGACAAATTCGTCGAGCTGCAGGTAGACCGGCGCGCCATAGAATACGCTATCGGACAAGGCGTTGGTAGCCAGCTGCAGGTAGCGGCCGTGCGCCTCGGTCGGCTCGACCGGCGGCTCGCCGGCGCGTTCCTGGGCTGCCTGCCACAATTCCCACAAAGTGCCGTTAAGCATCTTCATGAAGATATTCGCGGCTTTTTCCTGCTCTGCGGCCGGGATCTTTTCGAGGAACTGCGACACGCCCGCGAAACCGCCGCGTCCATCCTCGCCCGAGAAGATCGCCAGCGTGCGCGCTGCCGACTGCTCGAGCTGGCGGCCCAGGCCGCCCTGGTCACGCTGCTCGGGCGCCAGTGCGCGGACCGCATAGCGCCTGGCCGCCTCGGCGCGCAGGCCCGGGTCGGCCAGGGCCGCGCGCAGGCGCATCCAGGTGCGCACGCTGTACTGGTCGTCGGCCGGGATCCGCAGGTAGCTGAAGGGCTCGGACGGGCTGGAGCGCACGCCGGCCAGGTATACTTGCGCGCCGTCGATCGTCACCGGCTGCATGTAGTTCATGAACTCGCGCGCCTGCCCGGTCTTGTCGCGCAGCTTGTACTGCACGCTCGGGCCGACGTTTTTCAGATCCTTGTTGTCGGCATCCTTCGCGGCCGAGCCGGAAGCCTTGCCCAGCGTCGCCGTCAAGGCTTCGTTGAACGAGGTATTCTTCGCCACCGCGCGCGCGTCCTGACTGGCGGCGATATTTTCGACGTTGAACGGCCGGAAGCCCGACCACTCTACCGAATAGGTGTCCGCGCCCCGCTTGAGCTCGGTACTCGAGCCGACCGCGCCGGAGATCGGGAAGGCGTCGGCCTTGGTGCCTTCCATCGGGAAGCCGGTAAGTGTGAGCTTGCTGCCGCCATCGTCAAAGCTCGACTGGTAGACGGCGATGCCCTTGTAGATCAGCGGCTGGTTGACCTTGATCGAGGCCGGGAAGGTCTTGCCGGTTTCATGGTCGCGCACCACCACTTCGCTGGCGAACAGCTTGGGCATGCCGGTCGAATAGAAATCGACGACGAATTTCTTCAGCGTGATCGAGAACGGCAGCTCTTGCACCAGCACGCCCGCGGCCTGCGGCAGCAGCGCGGTATCCGTGGTCTGGCCTTCGGCGATCAGGGTGTTGCCGCGGAAGGTAGGGTTCGAGGTGTTCAAGCGGTGCTGGGCCGGAATATCGGCGATCACGCCGCTGCCGCCAAACGGTGTCTTGCCGAAGAACCACTGTTGGAACTTGACCGGCAACTCGGAGTCAAGCATGCCACCTAGCAAGATGACGATGATCGCGCTGTGGGCAAAGATATAGCCAAACTTGTTGCCGGCGCCCTTCTTGGCCGCCACCAGGATGCCGCCATCTTTCTCGACCAGCTTGACCGCATAGCCGGCGTGACGCAGGCGCTCGGCGCTCTGGCCGGCCAGCGCGGCGCGCTCCAGGGGCGCGGTCCATTCCATCTTGTGGTGGAAATTGCGCAGCGATTCTTCGCGCACGTTCTCGCGCCAGCTGCGCATGTCGCGCATCATCTTCGGCCCGTTGCGCACCACGCACAGGCCGGTCGAGAGGATCAGGGTGACCAGGATCAGCAGGAACCACCAGCTCGAGTACACGCTGTACAGGCCGAGCTTGTCGAAGACTTCGAACCAGAACGGCCCGAGCTGGTTCACATAGTTCGGCATCGGCTCGTTCTGCTTGAGCACGGTGCCGATGATCGACGCAATCGATACGATCGTCAGCAGGCTGATGGCAAAGCGCATCGACGACACCAGCTCGACTGCTTCGGCAAGCCCGCGGCGGCGGGTGTTCAGTTCAATTCCGGTGGTGCTCATTTCTGCTTCCGTCAATCGCAGGGTCGGCAGGTCTTGCTGCCTACCCTACGAGATCGCGTTTATTGAAGACCCGCGATATAGTCCGATACCGCTTTCATTTCTTCTGGCGACATGCGTTGCGCCAGCGTCGTCATCTGTGCACTGTTCTTGCGGTTGCCGGTCTTGAAGGCCTCGAGTTGGGCGTAGGTATAGTCCTGGTGCTGGCCCGACAGGCGTGGATACTGGGCCGGGATGCCGCCGGCATTGGCGCCGTGGCAGCTGGCGCAGGCGGCGACGCCTTTTTCGGCAATGCCGCCGCGGTAGATGCGGCGGCCCAGTTCCACGGTGTCCTTGTTCTTGGCAGCACCCGGCTTGGCCTTCTGCACCGCAAGATAGGCCGCAAGATGGCGCTTCTCGTCATCGGTGAGCATCTTGGAATAGGTGGTCATGACCGGCTGCTGGCGCTGCGGGGTAGTGAAGTCGACCAGCTGCTTGTAGGTATAGGCTTCGATCTGGTTCGCCAGCTTCGGGTTGGCGACCATGGTCGAGTTGCCGGCGGCGCCGTGGCAAGACATGCAGGCCGGCAGGCCGCGCGCGGCGTCGCCCGAATCGTAGAGGGTTGCGCCCTTGGCCGGATCGGCCTTGCTGGCGATGCGCGGCACATCGGCCGCGGAAGCACTGCCGCACACGGCCAGGCTGGCAAGCAACAAGGACTTCAAAAGCGAAAACGTCAAACGATTCATTCAAGCACCCTGAAAAAGTCAAAAGCAGATTTTGGAATTTACAGTGAAACAGTGCAGCAGTCTTGCAGACGCTCCCCCGGGGGAGCATGGATTAACCCCTTATTGTACAATAGCTTTGTTTCCGCATCGCCATTCAGTTGTCACTTAAACCTTTCCCCACGTCTAACGCATGTCCAAACTATGGCAAGCCCGGTTCTTCACGACCGTTAATCAGCTGCGCGATCTCCCCGACACCCAGGTGCCGGAGATCGCCTTCGCCGGGCGCTCGAACGCGGGCAAATCCACGGCGATCAATATCCTGACCAATCAGAAGGGCCTGGCCTTCGCGTCCAAGACGCCGGGCCGCACCCAGCACATCAATTATTTCTCGATTGGCGGCGCCCACGTGGGCCAGCACCGCAAGGACCCGACCATCGTCGACGAGATCCGTGCGTTGCTGGTCGACTTGCCAGGCTATGGCTATGCGGAAGTGTCGGGTACGGCCAAGCTGCACTGGCAAAAGCTGCTGGGCGACTACGTCCAGCGCCGCGAACAGCTGGCCGCGCTGGTGCTGATCATGGATTCGCGCCGTCCGTTCACCGACCTGGACACGCAAATGCTGGAATGGTTCGCGCCGACCGGCAAGCCGATCCACTGCATCCTGACCAAGGCCGACAAGCTCAACCGCAACGAGCAGGCCAATATCGTGCGTCAGGCGCGCCAGATCCTCGACAGTTATGTCGATGAAGACGGCGTCGGTTTCCCGTTCACGGTACAACTGTTCTCGGCACTCAAGCGCATCGGCATCGATGAAGCCGATGCCAAGATCCAGGAACTGATCGGACTCGATCGCGAAGACGAGGCGGCCGCCGATGCCGATGCCGACACGGATGGCGGCGAGCCTGTCCAGGACCTGCCGCCGGACGCTACGCCGGACCAGCATTAATCCTCGAGCCACTACCGCCACGACCATGCCCATCATCACGCCCGCCACCTACCCTGCAGCCCGCATGCGCCGCATGCGCCGCGACCCGTTCTCGCGCGCCCTGATGCGCGAGAACGTCATCACGTGCTCGGACCTGATCTACCCGGTGTTCATCCTCGACGGCCAGCAGCAGCGCCAGCAGGTGGCGTCGATGCCGGGTGTCGAGCGCGTCTCGGTCGACCTGCTCCTGACGGTGGCAGAAGAATGCGTGGCGCTGGGCATTCCGGTGATGGCGCTGTTCCCGGTGGTGGATGCGTCGCTCAAGACCTACGACGGTATCGAGGCAAGCAATCCAGACGGCCTGGTGCCGCGCGCGGTGCGCGAACTCAAGCGGCGCTTCCCTGAATTGGGCCTGATGACCGACGTGGCGCTGGACCCGTATACCACCCACGGCCAGGACGGCCTGCCGGACGAGAACGGCTACATTGTCAACGACCAGACCATCGAGTTGCTGATCAAGCAGGCGCTGGTGCAAGCCGAAGCCGGCGTTGACATGGTGGCGCCCTCGGACATGATGGACGGCCGCATAGGCGCGATCCGCAACGCGCTCGAAGAAAACGGCCACATCCACACGCGCATCATGGCGTATTCGGCCAAGTATGCGTCCAGCTTCTATGGCCCGTTCCGCGACGCGGTAGGCTCAAGCGCCAACCTGGGCAAGGCCGACAAGAACACCTACCAGATGGACCCGGCCAACAGCGACGAAGCGCTGCGCGAAGTGGCGCTCGATATCGCCGAAGGCGCCGACATGGTCATGGTCAAGCCGGGCATGCCCTACCTGGACGTGGTGCGCCGCGTGAAAGACGAGTTCAAGGTACCGACCTTTGCCTACCAGGTCAGCGGCGAGTACGCGATGATCAAGGCGGCAGCGCAGAACGGCTGGCTGGACCACGACAAGGTCATGATGGAATCGATGATGGCCTTCAAGCGTGCGGGGGCGGATGGGGTGCTGACCTATTTCGCACTGGAAATCGCGCGCAAGCTCAAGACGCTGGGCTGAGCACCAGCCCAGCCCGATCGGCAGAAACCGCGCACCGGCGCGGTTTTTTGCGTTTACACCGCGTCAGTAGGCCTCGACGTTGACGGCCAGCAGTTCGACCGCCTCGCCATGGGTCATGCCGGGATGGTGGTGGTGTGCCGGCATGGCTTGCATCGGCACGATCCGCACCCGGATCGTGCCGTCGGCCGACAGCGGCTGCGCCGCGCTGGCCTGGCGCAGCTTGTCGGTCAGGGGCAAGGTATAGGTCAGCGCACCGCAGGCGCCACGGTGGCCGAACATCATGATGGTCGCCAGGTAGAACGGACTGCCGGCATCGACCTGGGTCGGATCGTCCGGGCCGTTGAGCACCACCACATAGGCGTCGTGCGCCATCAGCGGAAAGTTCAGCGTGATATTGGCCACCATGACCTGGCCCGCCGTGCGCACCTGCTCGAGCCTGGCGCCAGGCAAGCGCAGCACCGCGGTCGCAGGTTCCGTCCCGTACACCTCGCGCCTGAGAATGGTGCCACTGGCGATGCGCCCGGCGCGCGGGCGCGGCTTGGCGGGCGCGGCGGGCACGACTTCTTCGCCGGTGCCGGGCTCGTAATCGTAGTTGAACGAGGCCATCGAGGCGTAATCCCCGGCGCGGGTCTGCGCGGCCGGCTTGCCCTGCGCGTCGACGAAGAACAGGAAAGGTTGGCGTGCCCAGCGATAGTAGTCGGTAGCACGTTCCGCCGGCGATTTTTGCTCGTCGGGCAGTTTGGTGATGAGCTCGGAGCCTGCCGGAAGATGGGATAGCCCGAGGCGCAGCTGCTTGCGCGTCCAGACATCCCATAGCCGGTCTATATTGCCGTGATGTAAAAAGAAAATCGGGTCGACCGGCGACAGCATTTTACCCATGAACCCGCGCGGCTCGACGAAATTGCAGTCGCGCGAACCGAGGCAGCGGTGCACCGAATTGTGCGGCCGGGCTTCGAGCACGCCGTAGCCGGCCATGGTCGCATGGTTGGCGCTTTTCGGGCTGCCAAAGGTCAGGAAGTCGGGCGCGGCCAGCGCGGTATGGATGGTGGCCTGGGCGCAGGCGTCCGAGGTGGCAAGCGAGAAGCCGGCCTGCTCGCGGCGGATGCCGCGGGCTCCGGGCTGGTCGAAGAACATGCGGCCGGACGGATCGTCGACGATGTCGAACATCAGGTCTTGCTCGAAGCGGATGCGGCGCGCCAGCAATTGGCCGAGCTGGGTGCGTCCATTGAAGCGCTCGCCCTGCATCGTCCAGTAGCCGGCGCCGGAGATTACGCCGGACATGCTGCGCTCGAAATCCTGGACCGCCGACATATAGGCCGGGTGGTTGGGGTCGAGCACATCGTCGAACATACAGTCGGGCACCTTCTGGTCGATCGTCCAGTCCCAGTATGGCAGGGCGAATTGCGGATCACCGCTGAGCTCGCGGCAAATCTTCTCGAGCCAGCCAAGGTAGCCACGGTGCCAGGGCATGAACCACCAGTTGCCATGCGGGCAATCGAGTGTATGGATGATGGCCTGGCGGTACCAGTTGCGCGGATCCTCGGGCGGCAATTCAAGCATCGCGCGCACTGCCTTCGCATAGCTCTTGAGCATACGCTCACCGTGCTTGCCCGACACGTTAGGGCGCCGGTAAGTGGCCACCCGGCCGCTGCTTGCGGCCGTGGCGCCGAGCGGCAGCATGCCGGCGCACAGGGCAAGGCCGGCGGTTTTCAGGGTGGTGCGGCGCGAATGCTTGAACACCTCGTCTGGCTTCTTGATCATGGCGTGCTCCGATGATGTGCAAAGGACAGTGCCTGGCATTAATCTCTCCAAGCACGACGGGATGTCCCGCTAAACAGGGACAACGTCAGTCCAGCCTAGCCGGTCTGGACAGGCCTCATCTGGCGGGGCACAAGAATGCTCATCCGTGGGGAGTTGCGGCAGGTTGAGAGATATGCCCAGGGGCATCTGTTCCTGACGACAGCGCGCGCGCCAGCCATTGCTCCATGGCCTCGGGACGCGAGTAAAAATACCCTTGCAGGTTGGTGCAGTGATTCGCGATCAGGAATTGCGCCTGCTCCCTGGTTTCGACGCCTTCAGCGACGACCTTCAGGTTCAGGTGCCGCGCCATCGACAGGATCGACTTGACGATCGCGATGTCGTCGCGATTGTGCGGGGTGTCCTGCACAAAGCTCCTGTCGATTTTCAGTTCGTGCAATGGCAGCCGCTTCAGGTAAGCCAGGTTGGAATAGCCAGTGCCGAAATCATCGATCGAAAAACGAATGCCCAGCGACGCCAGTTCATTCATGCGGCCGATTGCTTCATCCAGGTCGTCGATCAAGAGGCTCTCTGTTACTTCCAGGATCAGGTTTTCTGGCGGGGCCCCGGTTTTTTCCAGCACGTCTTTCACCTGGTCGACGAATCCCGGCTGATGGAACTGGCGTGGGCTGACATTGACCGACACCGGCAGGCGATGGCCCACCTCACTCAGTGACGACAGGGCCATGCACGCCTGCTCCAGGACCCAGGTGCCGAGTCCAAGGATCAGTCCGCTCTCTTCGGCAATCGGGATGAACTGGACCGGCGAGATCTGCCCGCGCAGCGGATGGTTCCAACGCAGCAGGAGCTCGGCGCCGGCGGGCTGGCCTTGGTGGTCTACCTGCGTTTGTACATGGAGCGTCATTTCCTGGTTGGCAATCGCACTGGCGAGATCATGCTCCAGCGCCAGCCTGAACTCGACCTCCACCTGCATATTCTGGGTAAACAGGACCGCATGGTTGCGGCCGCGCTTCTTGGCCCGGTACATCGCCGTATCGGATTCTCGCAGCAAGTCGTGCGCGCACTGGCCGGCGCCGCGCAGCAGGGTCACGCCGATACTGGCCGACGAGCTATACGGCTGGCCATTGACCTCGAATGGACGCGCGAGTGCCTGGCACAGCTTGCGTGCTTGCGCCATGGCCAGCAATTCGGTGGTGTGCTCATCTTCGGCCAGGCCGGCGAGCACAACGACGAATTCGTCGCCACCGAGGCGCGCCAGCATCTCCGGCGCCTGCAAGGTGGCGGCCAGCCGCTGCGCCACTACCTGCAGGAAAGCATCGCCGACGGCATGCCCGCGTGCGTCATTGATGTTCTTGAAATGGTCGAGATCGACAAACAGCACCGCACCGAGTTGCCCGGTATCGGTGGCCGTTGCCAGTGCGGCGTCGATGCTGCCCATCAGCGAAACCCGGTTGGGCAAGCCGGTCAGGACATCGTAATAGGCGAGCCGATGGATACTTTGCTCGGCCTGCTTGCGCAGCGTGACGTCGCGCTCGATCGAGACCCAATGGGTCAATGTGCCTGCGGCATTGCGGATCGGGATCATGTCGAGCTCGACCCAGAATTGGTCGCCGCGGCGCGTGTAATGCACCAGCTCTTCCCGGAATGGCGCCTGTGCCAGCAATCCTGCGCGGATATTGGCAATGGCTTGCGCACTGGTGGCGGGGCCATGCAGCAGGTAGCTTGGACGCCCCACTACCTCGCTGCGCGGATAACCGGTGATGTCCTCGAACGCGTTGTTGACAAAGATGATGGGTGGCCAGTCTTGCGCCGACTGCGCCGCGTCCATGATGATGACCATGTCCGTCAGGTGTGACAGGCAGGTTCCCAGTAGAACCAGCTCCGAGCGGGCATCTGCCAGTTTGTCGTGCGAGGCGCGGATCGCATCGAGCATGTGATTGAACTGGGCCGCGAAATCGACCACTTCGAGCGGCCCCGAATACGGAACCCGGACGCTGAGGTCGCCGCCGGCGGCCCTGCGCGCTGCTTCCTGCACTGCCAGCATCGGACGGGAAATGCGCTTGCTTACATACAGCGCAAGCAAGAATACCAGCAGCAGTGTCAGGCTGCCAAAGACCAGGTTGCGCAGTGCAGCCTGGCGCGCGCTCGCCAGGACCACGTCGGCGTCGATGCCGGCGACGGCGAACCAGTTGGTGCCAGGAATCGGCAAAAAGCCGATAATCCGATCGACGCCGTCGGATGTCACTGCCCGCGTACTGCCGTCTTTCGTGGCCAACAGGGCTCTCACCCCCTGAGTGTTCCTGAGGTTTTTACCGATGAGTCCCTCGGCGCCACGCGAGCGCGCGATCAGCACGCCGTTGCTGTCAAACACCGCTGTGACGGTGGACGCAGGCAGCTTTTCGGCAGCGACGATAACGCGCAGCCGAGCCAGGTCGATCGGCATCTGAATCGATCCGGTCATGGCCCCGGTTGCGTCGAACACCGGCTGCGCCAGGACGGCCACGACCCGCCCGGTAACCGGCCCCAGGTAGGGAGGCCCCAAGGTGAACTTCTGGGTGGAAAACACGCGCTGGTACCATTCGGCATCGCCCACGAAGGTCGGGCCGCCACGCGGCTGGACCTTGGCGGAACAGACGATATAGCCGCGCCGGTTCGCCATGCTGAGATTGGAGAACTGCGGGTAAAAATCCTGGAAGTGTCCGAAGATCGGGTCGCATCCTGCGCTTGCGCCATCACGTACGCCCGGGCGATTGGCAATTTTCCCCATTACCAACTTCGCATCGGACATCAGCCCTTCGACATTATCTGCCGTCAGTTGGGCAAGGCTGCGTGCCGACCGCGCGGCTTCGCGTTCATCCGACTTGTACTGGTTCCATACCGAGAACGCGAGCAGGAGCGACGCAGGAACCACTGCGGCGGCGGTCAAGCTGTACAGTAAACGGCGAACGGACCAGTTCTTGTAGGTGCGCACTGAATATCCCGGGGCTGGATGGCTCTTGCGGCGTTTCGTGCGCCTCAGTCTAGCATTGATCCATCCGGGCAAGCGACATCTGCAGTGACCAGAAAGCGCCTCGCAGTGCCTCGCAGCGCCACCCGCCGCACTAGCGCCACTGCGGCGGCGGCTTGTACTCGGGGAACATTTCTTTGAACAAGAAGCTGATCAGCGCGTCCGAATCCTGCGGCCGTGCACTCAGCTTGACGATGCGCCCCAGGCGGTGCGAGTCCCATTCGAAATCCCCGGTCTTTTCCTTGCGGATCAGCTCGAGCATTTTCTTGACCACCGCGATCTCGATATCCGGCTCGCTGCCCTGCTCCACCGTCACGTGGGTCAGCCAGCGGCGCTTGAAGCTTGGATTCCAGCCACGAAACTTCAGGTCCATGCTGTGGAAGGTCTTGTTCGACACCGAGAACACGCCGCCGCTCTCGTTGCGGTCTTCGCGGCCGCGGCCATTGATGGCGGCGATATTGGCCAGCGCATTGCGGGTGCCGCGGGCGGCTTCGCTTTCTTCGGACGGCTGGTCGCTGCCGGTGGTGGCGCCGCGCTGGCGCCGGCGCGCTTCGATAAAGGCCTGCATGTCCATCGGCTGCTCGGCGTCGAACTTTGGCTGCGGCTGCTGCTTGGGCTGGGGCTGGGGCTGCTCGACCGGTTCTTCGGGCGGCGTGGTGATGGTGTCGGGCAGGCGCGCGATCTCGATGCGTTCCTGGCGCGGTTTCGGCGCCGGCTTGACCTTCGGCACCGGCGTGGGCGCCTGCTCGCGCGGCGCCGGCCTGGCCGGCTGCTTCAAGGGCGCGACATACACCACCTGGCCTTCGTCGCCGGATGCCGGCTTGGCCTGCTTCTCGTCCTGCTCGGGTTGGAACAGCCAGAGCGCAACCAGCAGCAGGTGCAACAGGATGGCGGCGGCCAGTGCGGGCCGATTCGGGCCCTGGCGCCCGTACGCGAGCACGGTGCGTCCCTGCAGCGCCTGGCCGCAATGGGCGCACACGTCGCCGTGCTCGTCGTAGATATGGGAATGGTCGCGCACGGTAAAACGGTTCCTGGGACGGCTTCTGGATAAATGGCAGGTGGGTGGCCATTACGGCCATGTCAAGAGCCGCAGTCTAACCGGTTTGCG
Organism: Massilia sp. H6; assembly: GCF_024802625.1. Classification (NCBI taxonomy): domain Bacteria; kingdom Pseudomonadati; phylum Pseudomonadota; class Betaproteobacteria; order Burkholderiales; family Oxalobacteraceae; genus Massilia; species Massilia sp. H6. Next base: position 652,835 of record NZ_CP103371.1, on the reverse strand, counting down.
TCAACGGCGCACCCAGGCGCGCCTTAAGGCGGCTTTCAAGCTTTTGCCGTGACAGCAAGCTACTTGTACTGCGCCACAGGGAAATCGTGCGGCAGTCAGTGCGTTCTGCCAAGCCCAGCCAGGTTCGGATGGCCGTTAAGCACATGCAAGCAGTGGGCCTCGGCGCACTTTACAACCCGATTTTCTGTCGAAAAATCTTACACCTTGCAAACTGAACATTCATTAAGGAAATATAAGTTACTGATTTGAATGGAAGTTTTCCTGCTGGCACGGTAGTTGCTTTTAGGTGTGGGTTGTCTCACACCATAACTAACTAGGGAAACCATAAAATGATCAAGAACATTGTTGCCTGCGTCACTCTCTCCGCTGCATTCATTGGCTCGGCCGTAGCAGGCGTTGTGCAAACCGGTAGTGGTAGTGGCTCGTACGACGGCTACCAGGCCTGGGGATATCATGATGTTTCGACTGTCACTTTTGCAAAAAACACCAATATGGTCACGTCCCTGTCCGGCAGCGGCGTCGCCTACGACCAGGGTTGGGGCGGACAATGGGCCGACGGCAATCACGTCGTCATGAGCTTGTACCAGGGCGGAACGCACCTGTGGGCACAGCACGCACTTGGTGGCGGCCGCAACACTTTTGGCACCCAGTTCTTTGACTACACCCACAATGCAGCAATCATGGCTAGCCTCAACAGCGCCCTGAGCAGCATTGTCTGGGACGACACCTCGGCAGTGACCATGCGAATGCAGGCGAACCCGATCGGCTGGGGTGGCTGGGCGCTGCATGTGCGCAATGCTGGCTTCAGCGTCAGCTCGGACGTCGTCAACGTGCCGGAGCCAACTTCGATCGCGCTGCTGGGCCTGGGCCTGGCGGGCCTGGTTGCTGCAGGACGCCGCAAAGCCAAGAACACCTCGGCTCGCGCATAACGACACCTCGTCGAGCCAAGGCTTGAGACCTGAGCCACTGGATCGACTGCCAGCGAAAACGGATTCACATTGACTGTGAATCCGTTTTTTTATGGAAGAGGTAGCGCTACAGTTTGCCCCGTAGCGCCACTGAACCCGCTTGTAAGCCGACTCAGGTGCTCAATGAGGCGCTGTCACCGTTGACTATGGATGACTCCGAATGCGATGCGCAGCAAGTGCTCGACGGAAGTGACTCGCCCGCCATCAAGTGCCCAACGCCACCCCAGGTAATTGGGCAGCCAACGCGAGGCAACCCCGTGGAACTGCGCCAGCCATTGGCGCAAGCGCCGGTGGTAGGCGTTCACGTTCTGGACATGGATCGCGCCCCACTTACTGAACCGAACCCGCTCGCCTGAGCGCAGGTTGACCGCCTGATGGGCGATGCCCCGCTGGCGAGCAAACGCACGGTAGGCGGCATGCGAATCGGTGACCAGGAGCGCTTGCGGGACCAGCTTCGGCAACAGGTGCCGCACCAGTTGGGCTACCTTCAGCGCGCCACGGCCGGTAACGGCATCGATGGTCTGTCCACTGCGGTCACGCGCGACCAGGATGCAGTCGAGGTGGCGCGAGATGCCAGGCACGTTGGCCCGGCCGCCTCGCTTGCGCGGCGGGCGACCGAGTGTGCGCGAGCCTTTTTGCGATTCGAGCAAAAACATTTCGTCGGCTTCAACGATGCCGCCGAGCTGCGCTGGCCGGTCATGCCTGACCCGGTCAAGGAAACGATGGCGCCAACGAAACGCCGTGTTGCGATGGACGCCGATCCGCTTGGCGGCGTCGCGCACCGGCCTGGAGTCGAGCACGGCGCCGAGGTAGTCGAGCCACTTGCCGCGCAGCCTGAGCCGCGCCAGCGGCGTGCCACTCAGGTCGTTAAATGTGCGCCGGCACTGGCAGCAGCGAAAGCGCTGCAGGTCGTTGGCCTGGCCATGCCGGTGGTAGCGCTGGCAGCCGCACTGCGGACAGCGCCGCCCTTTCGAACGGATCTGCCCGATCAGGGCGATTGCCCGGTCGAGACCGGCTGCGGGATGCCGGGCATCGAGCACCTGCAGCCGCTGGGCGTGGTTGAGCATGGGTAGCCGGGCAAACAGCTTGGCAAACCGTGGCGCTTTCATCTACCACTCCCTATCGAGATCGACAGGGGTTGGACCGCAAATTAGCTCAGCAGTTCAGCTCAGCAGTTCAGTGCTCATCCATAGCTAACGGGCACAGCGCCCTCAATGATGCCCCTCGTGCGCCACACCGTGGGTGGTTTCGAGCCTGTCCAGTTGCCGGTCTGTCATTGGGCCGGTGCCGCTGTACTTGTCCAGGTAGAGGTAGATGACCGGGGTGATGTACAGCGTGATCACCTGCGAAAAGATCAGCCCGCCCACCACCGCCAGGCCGAGCGGCTGGCGCAGTTCGGCACCGGCACCAATGCCCAGCGCGATCGGCAGCGCGCCCATCATCGCCGCCAGCGTCGTCATCAAGATCGGTCGGAAGCGCAGGATACAGGCTTCGCGAATCGCATCCTGCGGGCTCATGCCCCCGTTGCGCTGGGCGTCGAGCGCGAAGTCGATCATCATGATCGCGTTCTTCTTGACGATGCCGATCAGCATCAGGATGCCGATCATCGCGATCAGGGTCAGGTCCTTGTCGAAGATCCACAGCGTCAGCAGTGCGCCCACTGCCGCCGACGGCAGGCCGGCCAGGATGGTCAGCGGGTGGATGTAGCTCTCGTAGAGCACGCCCAGCAGCACGTAGATCACGCCAATCGCAGCAATGATCAGGATCAGCTGGCTCGACTGGGTATCCTTGAACACCGCGGCGTCGCCGCCATAGTTGGTGATGATCGAGGCTGGCAGCTTCATCTGGCGACCCATGTCCTCGATCGCCGTGGTGGCGTCGCCCAGCGGCACATCGGGCGCCAGGTTGAACGACAGCGTGATTGCCTGCAGCTGGCCCTGGTGGTTGACCGCAAGCGGGCCGATCGTGCGCCGCACGGTGGTAAAGCTCGACAACTTGACCAGCTCGCCCGACTTGGCGCGCACCGACACCCGCGCCAGGGCCTCGTCGTGGTAACGGTCGCTCGGCGCTGCCTCGAGGATCACGAAATAGCTGGCGGCGCTAGAATAAATGGTCGACACCTGGCGCTCGCCGAACGATGCGTACAGTGCGCTGCGGATATCGGCCATTTCGACACCCAGCAACGCTGCCTTGTCGCGATCGATGTCGACGGTTGCCTGCAGCGCCTTGTTCTGCGAATCACTGGTGACGTCGCGGAAGCGCTGGTCGGCACGCATCCCCTCAAGAAACTTCTCAGCCCAGCTATTGATTTCGCCGCCAGACACGCTCTGCAGCGTGTATTGGTAGCGGCTCTTGCTCTGGCGGCCGCCCAGTTGCAGGTTCTGCAGCGGCGCCAAAAATACCTGGACACCGGCAATCCCGCGCGTGGACTTGCGCAGTTCGTCGACCACCTGCGACATTGGCGGGCGCTCGCTGCGCGGCTTGAGCACCATGAACATGCGGCCGATATTGCCGCCACCGGTAAACGAGGTGACGTCCTGCACATACGGGCTGGCGCGCATCACGTCCAGGACCTGGGCCTGCAGTGTCACCAGGGCCATCGACGAGGTGTCCTCGGAAGCCTCGACCGTCACCCGGATCTGGCCGATGTCTTCTTCAGGGAAAAAGCCCTTCGGCATGGACATGTACAGCACGGCGGTCAGCACGAAGGTACCCAGTGCCAGCATCAACACCAGGAAACGGTGGCGCAAGGCCATGTCGAGGGTGCGGCCATAGCTGTTGCGCACATTGGTGAACATGGCCTCGAAGCGGCGCCCGACCCAGGACATGTCTTTCGGATCGACGTGGCCGCCGTCCTTGATCAGGCGCGAGCACAGCATCGGCACCAGGGTCAGCGACACTACCGCCGAGACCAGCACGGCCAGGCCGACGACCACGGCGAACTCGCGGAACAGCAGGCCGATCACGCCGGGCATGAAGAAGATCGGGATGAACACGGCGACCAGCGAAATCGAGATCGAGATGATGGTAAAGCCCATCTCGCGCGAACCGATCAGCGCGGCATGCATCGGTTTCTTGCCCATTTCCATGTGGCGCACGATGTTCTCCAGCACCACGATAGCGTCATCGACCACCAGGCCGACCGCCAGCGTAATGCCGAGTAGGGAAATATTGTCGAGGCTATAGCCGAACGCGTAAAGCAGCGACAGCGCGCCCAGCAGCGAGATCGGTACCGTCACGGCCGGAATAAAGGTGGCAGTCCAGCGGTGCAGGAACAGGAAGATCACCAGGATCACCAGGATCACGGTACCGGCGAGAGTCAGGTTGACGTCGTGGATCGCTTCGCGGATCGACACCGAACGGTCGCTCACGAGGTGGATCTTGATCGACTTGGGCAACTGCTGCTCGAATTTCGGCATCAGCTTGCGCACCGCGTCGACCACCTGCACGGTGTTGGCGTTGGGCTGGCGCTGCACCATCAGCACGATCGAGCGCTCGCCATTGAGGCTGCCGGTGGCCTTGACCGACTGGTAGCTGTCCTCGACCTCGGCGACGTCGCGCAGGCGCACCGGCAGGCCGGCGCGGGTTGCCACGATCAGGCCGGCAAAATCGGCGGCGCGCATCAGTTGGCCGCCGCCCTGGATGGTCAGGGTCTGGGTAGGACCGTCGAGCATGCCCAGCGGGGTATTCGAATTGGCAGAACGCAGCGCCGCCGCCAGTTCGGCCATCGAAATGTCGCGCGCGTTCATGAGATCGGACTTTGCCCGCACCCGCACCGCAAAGCGCTTGCCGCCATTGACCGTTACCTGGGCGATGCCGGGAAGGGTCGAAATCGCTGGAGACACCAGGTTTTCCGCATAATCGTTGAGGTCGGCCAAGTCCATCGACGGCGAGGTCATGTGCATGAACAGGATCGGGGAGTCCGCCGGATTGACCTTGCGGTACGACGGCATCTCGGTCATTTCTTGCGGCAGGCGCCGCTGCGCCACCATCAACGCGGCCTGGACGTCGATCGCGGCCTGGTTGACGTCGATCGATTCATCGAACTCGAGCGTGAGGTTGGTGTCGCCCTCGGTGCTCGTCGAGCTGATCATCTTGATGCCGGCGATCGTCGCGAACTGCTTTTCCAGCGGCAGCGCCACCGACGAGGCCATGGTTTCCGGGCTGGCGCCGGGCAGGTCGGCGCTGACGTTGATGACAGGGGTGTTATAGCTCGGCAGTGCGGCAACCGGAATCTGCATGTAGGCCAGCACGCCCGCCAGGATCAGGGTCAGCGACAGCAGCACCACCATGACCGGACGGCGGATGCACAATTCGGACAGATTCATGCTTTTTCACCTGGTTTAACAGCCGCGGCGCCGGCGGCGGGCTTGCCGGCTGGACGCACCTTGGCGCCCGGCCGCAGATTCTGCTTGCCCTCGGTGATGATTTTTTCGGTGCCGGCCAGGCCGCTCACGGCAGCATACTCACCAAAACCGTGCAGTCGCGTCACCTTGACCTGGCGCGCTTCGTTGCCCTCGCCCATCACGTAGACGAAGGTGCCCTCGGTATTGGTGATGATGGCGTTTTGCGGAATCACGACCGCGTCGCGCAGGGTCTGCACGGTAGCACTGGTGGTGACGTACTGGCCCGGCCACAGGCTGGTGGCGCCGTTGGAGAACTGGGCCTTGACCCGGATGGTGCCGGTGGCCGGATCGACTGCATTGTCCACGAAGGTCAATTCGCCCATCACCGGCTGGGTATTGGCGCCGGCGCCGGCGCTGGCCTGCACCGCCACCTTGCCGGCGCGGTGCGCGGCCAGCAGCGCGCCAAGCGAAGACTCGGGCAAGTTAAACGCCACGTCGATCGGGTCGAGCTGGGTGACCGTGGTGAGCGAGGTGGCAGGCTGCACCAGGGCGCCCGGATGCACGTCGATGGCGCCGACGCGGCCCGACATCGGCGCGCGAATGGTGGTGTAGCTGGCGCTGACCTGGCGCGCGCGCGCGGCCGCGGTATTGCTTTGCACCAGGGCCTGCGCCGATTCGACCTGGCTCTTGAGCGAGTCGACGGCGCTCTGGGACAGGAAGTTTTGCGCGGCCAGATCGCGGCTGCGCTGGTACTGGCGCTCGAGGTCGGCCAAGGTGGCGCGGTTTTGCGCCACCTGTGCCTGCGCCTGGGCCACGCTGGCGCGGTCGGCGCGGTCGTCCAGCGAGAACATCACCTGTCCCTGCTTGACGAACTGGCCTTCGCGGATATGCACCTTGCTGATGGTGGCGGTGGTCTGCGGATGCAGGTCGACGGTGCGCACCGGCGTGACGATCCCGTTCGCGGTCAGCTCGACGCCGACGTCCTGGCGCTTCGGCGACACGATGTTCACGGCGGTCGGCCCCTGGCCGCCGCCAGGGCCCTGCGCGCCTCGCGCGGGGGCGGCGTCGTCCTTGCCCATGGTCCAGGCGCCGGCCACGGCCAGCGCCGCGACCACGGCGGCGATGCCGATATTTTTCTTGTTCATGTTCGTTCCTATGCCGCCAGTGCCTGCGGCTTGTTAAGGTGTTGACCGGTGCACGTATGGTGTCGACCTGCGTACCGGTATTGCATCCAGTTTTACTTGTCCGGGTAATACGCCGGCAATACCAGCGTCACTTCCAGGCCGCCTTCCGGGTGGTTGGCCAGCGCGATGCTGCCGCCATGCTGCTCGGCGATGTTACGCGCAATGGTCAGGCCCAGGCCGGTGCCGCCCGACTCGCGCGAGCGCGAGGTTTCGACCCGGTAGAACGGATCGAACACGCGCCCCATTTCCGACGCCGGGATGCCCGGACCGCTGTCGCGGATGCGCACCCGCGCCGCGCCATTCAAGCGTTCGACGCACACGCGCGCATTGCGGCCATATTTCACCGCGTTGTCGATCAGGTTGCCCAGGCAGCGGCGCAGGTCCATCGGGCGGCCCAGCATGGCGATGCCGGCCTGGCCCTTGAGTTCCACCGACTGTCCGGCATCGACGGCGTCGGCGCACACGGCCTCGAGCAGCGAATCGAGGTCGAGCAGGTGCATGTTTTCGGTGGTGTCCATGCTGCGCGCCAGGTCCAGGCCTTCGCGCACCATTTCCTGCATGGCCGACAAATCGCCCACCAGGCGTTCCTGCAGTTCGGCGTCGCCCACCTTTTCCAGCCGCAGCCGCATCCGGGTCAGCGGCGTTTGCAGGTCGTGCGTGATCGCCGCCAGCATCTGGGTGCGCTGGAAGATGTATTGCCGGATGCGGGCCTGCATCGCATTGAAGGCGGCGCTGGCCTGGCGAATCTCGCTGGAGCCGGTCAGTGCGAGCGGCGCGCGGTTGATGTCCTGGCCAAGGTCTTGCGCGGCGCGCGCCAGCACCTTCAGCGGGCGCGTGGTCATGCGCGCCACCACATAGGCCAGCGCAGCGATGCTGATCAGGAACGGAATGATGACGCTGCGATAATCGGTCTCGGGACCGGTAAAGGCCGAGCGCGGCGGCAGCACCGAAAGGCGCAACTCTTCACCGTCGCGCAGGCGCACGTTGAGCGCCTCGCATGCGCCCCGCCACTGGGTGCGGATCAGGCCATACAGCACGGTCTGCCGATGCGGCATGTCGCATGACGGCGGACGCAGCCCGGACGAGGTGATACGGTAGCCTTCGCCCAGGCGCGCCGCCAGCGCACGCGCGAACGTGGTCGGCGGCTCGGCCGGCGGCTTGGGCGGCGCCACTTCGAGGCGCAGGCCGGGCCGATTGGCCACCGACAGATAGACCGAGCGCGCCGAGGCCGGCACGATCTCGGTCGCCATCACGAGCTGCTCGGCGCGCTCGAGCAAGTGCTGGTCGCGCTGCTGCTCGATCACGCGCTGGCGTTCGAGGTCGGCCACCAGCTGGGTCAGCGTGGCCGATATCAGGATGCCCAGCAGCAGCGTGATGAACACCCGCCCGGTCATCGATCCAAAAAACGCTTTCACGCCTGCGGCTCCACCGTGACCTGGCCGGCCAGCACATAGCCGCCATTGCGCACGGTCTTGATAATCTGCGGCATGCGCGCGTCTTCGCCCAGCTTCTGGCGCAGGCGGCTGATCTGGATGTCGATCGAACGGTCGAAGGGATCGGCGTCGCGCCCCTGCGTCAGGTTCAGCAGCTGGTCGCGGTTGAGCACGCGGTTCGGGTGCTCCAGGAACACGCGCAACAGCCGGAATTCGGCGCCCGAGAGCATGATCACCACGCCCTGCGGGTTGAGCAGGTGGCGCGCGGTCAGGTCGAGGGTCCAGCCGGAAAAGCACATCTGCTGCACGTTTTCGGACGGCGCATTCGATGGCATCGCATGCGATCGGCGCAGCACGCTGCGGATGCGGGCCAGCAGCTCGCGCGGCTCGAACGGCTTGGGCAGGTAGTCGTCGGCGCCCATCTCGAGGCCAAGGATGCGGTCGAGCGGCTCGTTGCGGGCGGTCAGCATGATCACCGGCAGGCTCGAGGTGGCGCGCAGCTTGCGGCACAGGGTCAGGCCGTCGTCGCCAGGCATGTTCAGGTCGAGCACGATCAGGTCCGGGCGCGCCTCGTCGAGCGCCTTCCACATGCCGGTGCCGTCGGCGGCAGCGAGCGTGCGGTAGCCGTTCGACTCAAGGTAGTCGGCCAGCAGGGTGCGGATGTCGCGGTCGTCGTCGACGATCAAGATCGTTGAGGGATTATCCATAACCGCAATTATCCGCATTCAAGGCAAGGATGGACAGACGTTTTGTATCGGCATGTATAAGCCGATCGCGCCGAAACATCTCGATACAAAGATCCGGGCAGGGGAAATCCCTCGGTTACACCTCCCCGCCATCATGGAACCGTGCAGCGAGCAGCCCGCTGCCGCACATCCACCAGAGTCTCACACAAGGAATCGACATGAACACCATCCGCAAGAACATCGTGATCGCGCTGGCAGCACTGGGCATCGCCGGCGCTTCGCTCGGCGTGCAGGCACAGGGCCCGGCGACACCGCAAGAGCACCACGCCAAACGCGCCGAGCAGCGCGCGGCGCGCCACGCCGCGCTACATGACGCGCTCGAACTGAGCCCGGCCCAGCAGCCCAGGTGGCAGGCCTTCGTGGCCAGCACGATGCCGCCAACAGAGCGCGACCGTGCCAGCCAGCGCCTGAGCAAGGAACAGCGCCACGCCTTGAGCGCGCCGCAGCGCCTGGAGCGCCGCATTGCCAGGCACAAGCAGCGCACCGCCCGCATGGAAGCGCGCCTGGCGGCCATGAACAGCCTGTACGCGTCGCTGACGCCGGCACAGCGCAAGGTGTTCGATGAGCGCAAGCGCGGCCACGGCGGACGCCATCATGGCGGCCATGGCATGCTGCACGGCTGATTCGTTTGCCTGAGCGCGTGGGCAGATGTCCGCCCGCGCGGTCGAATCACGGCAGCCGGGACAGGGAACCGAGGAATTTCTTCGAATCTTGATACCCGATCACCCGGCTATCGTCGATTTCCCGACCCGTACCATCGAACAGGATGATCGCCGGCGGCCCAAACAACTGGAAGCGCTTGAGCATCGCCTTGTCGTCGGCATCGTTGGCTGTGACGTCGACCTGCAGCAGCACCGTATTAGCCAGCCTGGCCTGCACCGCCGGATCGACGAAAGTGAGCTTTTCCATTTCCTTGCACGACACGCACCAGTCGGCATAGAAGTCCAGCATCACGGTCTTGCCGCCGGTATCGGCCAGGGCCGCATCAAGCTGCGCCACGGTCTTGATACGCTTGAACACCAGGCCCTGGTGGGCACCGCCACCGAGGTGGGCCAGCGGGGCCAGCGCGTCGCGTCCGCCGCTGGCGGCGCCCACCAGCTGCATCGCGCCGAGCACCGCAAAGGCGGCGCCAAACGCCATCGCGGCCCAGTGGCGGTGGCGGCGCATCAGGTAGAAGCCGTAACCCAGCAGCAGCGCAGCCCAGCCCAGCATCTGCACGGTTGCCGGCAGCACCGGCGAGACCAGCCACAGCGCCATGGCCAGCATCAGCACGCCAAACAGGCGCTTGACCGACTCCATCCAGGCGCCCGCGCGCGGCAGCAGCGAGCCGGCCGACACGCCAACCAGCAGCAAGGGAATGCTCATTCCGACCGCCATTGCAAACAGCGCCGCGCCGCCCACCAGCACGTCGCGCGTCTGGCTGATGTAGACCAGCGCACCGGCCAGGGGCGCGGCGACGCACGGCCCGACGATCAGCGCCGAGATGGCGCCCATGGCGAACACCCCGGCCAGCTTGCCGCCCGACTGGCGCCCGGACGCCGAGGCCAGCCGGCTTTGCAGCGCGGACGGCAGCTGCAGTTCATAGAAACCGAACATCGACAGCGACATTCCCACGATCAGCAGCGCAAAGCTGCCCAGCACCCACGGGTTCTGCAGCGCCGCCGCCAGGCCTTCGCCGGCGAGCCCGGCCGCAATGCCCAGCGCGGTATAGACGATCGCCATGCCGAGCGCATAGGTGGCCGACAGCAGCAGCGCGCGCGAACGGCGGACGCCCTTGCCTTCCCCCACAATGATCGACGACAAGATCGGCACCATCGGCAACACGCAGGGGGTAAACGCCAGGCCGAGGCCGAGCAGGAAAAACGCCGGCACGATCGCCAGCAAGCGGCCGCCGCCGAGCACGGTGGCAATGCTCGACATCTCCGAGGGCGCCTGCGTCGCAGCCGGTGCGGTGGTAGAGGTGCCGGCTGTTGCTGCCACGGGCGTATCCGGCGCGCGCTCTTGCGCCGGCTGCGACGACAGGGCCGGGACCGATACCTGCGGCAGGTTGGCACCGATCGGCAGCGCAGGCCGGGCCGGGGCGGCGCCGCCCGCCGACAGCTGGGCGGTATGCTCCTGCGGCGGATAGCACAGGCCTGCATCGGCACAGCCCTGGCTAGTTGCCGTGAGCGTGAACGGCCCACTGCCCTCGACCGGAATCCTGATCACCAGCTGGTTCTTGTAGGTCTCGACGTCTTTCTGGAAGGTTTCATCGTACTTCACCTTGCCAGGAGGTATCTCAGGCGTACCGAGCACGGCACCATTGGCACGAAACGCGAAGCGTTCGCGGTACATGTAGTAGGCGTCGGCGATCTGGTAGCGAACTTCGACCGTCTTGTCGCCGGCCATGCGCGCCTCGAAGCGGAAGGCCACGGCGGGGTCGAGGAAGTCGTCGGCGGCGCGCACGCCGCCAGCGGCCAGCAGCAAGAAAGCGGTCAACAACAGCAGGCAGGATTGCAGCAGGCTGCGTGGGGAAAAACGGGACGATCGAAGCATGGTGTCGGATGAGTTGATTCAGCGCACCGGCATGGTACACCGCGCGCGCCTTGCGCGCGCAATGACAGCTTTGTGCAGGCACGAAAAAAAACCAGGCGCAGGGCCTGGTTCTTTCGGTGCCAAGTGGTGATTACTCAGCGGTTGGAGCGTCTTCCACCGAGGTGACTTCCGGACGGTCCATCAGTTCGACATACGCCATTGGCGCGTTGTCGCCCACGCGGAAACCCATTTTCAGGATGCGCAGGTAGCCGCCGTTACGGTTGGCGTAACGTGGGCCGAGTTCAGCGAACAGCTTCAGGACCATTTCGCGGTCGCGCAGGCGGGCGAAGGCCAGGCGCTTGTTTGCCAGCGTGTCGGTCTTGCCCAGGGTCAGGATCGGCTCGATGACGCGGCGCAGTTCCTTGGCCTTTGGGACGGTGGTCTTGATGGCTTCATGACGCAGCAGGGAAACGGTCATGTTGCGCAGCATTGCCAGACGGTGGGACGAAGTACGGTTCAGCTTACGAAGGCCGTGACGGTGACGCATGGTGATTCCTTTCGAGTGTTTTCAATTCCAGTTCTTCGATCGTTCATGCGAGCTGCATGACCGCGGACCGGTTCTTAAGGGTTAAAACTGCCCGGACAGACATTGTCCAGGCAGGTAGTGCAATTATTTCTCGAGGCCGGCAGGTGGCCAGTTCTCGAGCTTCATGCCCAGGGTCAGGCCACGCGAAGCCAAGACTTCCTTGATTTCGTTGAGCGACTTGCGGCCCAGGTTTGGCGTCTTGAGCAGTTCGTTTTCCGAACGCTGGATCAGGTCGCCGATGTAGTAGATGTTCTCTGCCTTCAGGCAGTTTGCCGAACGAACCGTCAGTTCCAGGTCGTCGACCGGACGCAGCAGGATCGGATCGACCAGCGGAGCGCGCGATGGCGCTTCGGCGGCAGCTTCGGTGCCTTCCAGGGCGGCGAACACGTTGAGCTGGTCCACCAGGACGCGGGCAGACTGGCGGATCGCTTCTTCAGGGGTGATGACGCCGTTGGTCTCGATGTTGATGATCAGCTTGTCCAGGTCGGTACGCTGCTCGACACGTGCCGATTCCACTGCGTACGACACGCGGCGCACTGGCGAGAACGAGGCGTCCAGGATGATGCGGCCGATGGTCTTGTTGGCATCTTCCGACAGGCGGCGCACGTTGCCCGGCACATAGCCACGGCCTTTTTCGACCTTGATCTGCATGTCCAGCTTGCCACCGGCGGTCAGGTGAGCGATGACGTGGTCCGGATTGACCAGTTCGACGTCATGCGGCAGGTCGATGTCCGAAGCCAACACGGCGCCTTCGCCTTCCTTTTTCAGGGTCAGCGTCACGGAGTCACGGTTGTGGACCTTGAACACGACACCCTTCAGGTTCAGCAGCAGATCGACGACGTCTTCCTGCACGCCGTCCAGCGACGAGTATTCATGCACGACACCAGCGATCGTCACTTCGGTCGGCGCGTAGCCGGTCATCGACGACAGCAGCACGCGGCGCAGCGCGTTGCCCAGGGTGTGGCCATAACCACGTTCGAACGGCTCCATCACGACTTTCGCGTGGCCGGCGCCGAGTGTTTCGACGTCGATGATACGTGGCTTCAACAGACTGTTTTGCATGAAATGTCCTTTTCAATACCCTCGGCTCGTTACACCGATAAGGCTGATGGCATTAAAGATAATCGCCTGCTCGACGAGCAGGCGGTGAAACGAATATGACACGGCGGGAACGGTGCGAATACCATTGTGTGAGGCGCCAACCTGGGGTTGCTGCAGCCGCACCACCACTCCCGCCGCGAAACGACAAGGGGACGGCAAACCGCCCCACGAGTCGTCAATTAACGCGAGTACAGTTCGACGATCAGCGCTTCGTTGACGTCGGCAGCGATTTCGTTACGCTCTGGGAACGAACGGAAAGTGCCTTCCATCTTCTTGCTGTCGACCGAGACCCAGCTTGGCATGCCGACTTGTTCAGCCAGCGACAGCGCTTCAGCGATACGCACTTGCTTCTTGGCCTTTTCACGCACAGCGATCACGTCGCCGGTCTTGACCTGGTACGAAGCGATGTTCACGACGTTGCCGTTCACGGTGAATGCCTTGTGGCTCACCAGCTGACGCGCTTCAGCGCGGGTCGAGCCGAAGCCCATGCGGTAAGCGACGTTGTCGAGACGTGCTTCGAGCAGCTTGAGCAGCGTTTCGCCGGTGTTGCCCTTCTTGCGCGATGCGTCGGCGAAGTAGCGGCGGAACTGACGTTCCAGGATGCCGTACATGCGCTTGACCTTCTGCTTTTCACGCAGCTGGTTGCCGTAGTCCGAGGTGCGGGCACCCGACTTGACACCGTGCTGGCCTGGCTTGATGTCCAGTTTGCACTTCGAGTCGAGCGAGCGACGTGCGCTCTTGAGGAACAGGTCAGTGCCTTCACGGCGCGACAGTTTTGCTTTTGGTCCGATATAACGTGCCACGTTAGTTACCTTTTATGAATTAATCACGCCCCGGCGATGCCAAGCATCCAGGCGCTAGTCCGACCCATTGAATGAGCGGACGTGGCTTAAAAACACCTGCCGACAATATGCGGCAAGCGACAAGAGCCGGGCAGTATAACCCATTTCAGGGCTCTGCACCGGCTAATCTCGTAATACATAACGGGGCGCAAGGCCCCGTATGATGGCTTTTCGCCACAGAGAACGGCCCGAGGGCCCTTCCCTGTCAGCGCGTAGTATCGATTAGATACGACGACGCTTTGGAGGACGGCAGCCGTTGTGCGGAACTGGCGTCACGTCCTGGATCTCGGTGATCTTGATGCCCAGGTTGTTCAGTGCACGCACAGCCGATTCACGGCCTGGGCCTGGGCCCTTGATACGCACTTCCAGGTTCTTCACGCCAGATTCCTGAGCGACCTTGCCAGCAGCTTCTGCAGCGACCTGAGCCGCGAACGGGGTCGATTTGCGCGAACCCTTGAAGCCGGCGCCGCCGGAAGTTGCCCACGACAGGGCATTGCCCTGGCGGTCGGTGATCGTGATGATCGTGTTGTTGAAAGAAGCGTGCACGTGGGCGATGCCCTCGGCAACGTTCTTCTTGACTTTCTTGCGCACGCGGGCTGCTGCTGCGCTGCTCTGTTGCTTGGCCATAGTCGGTTCCTAGATTATTTCTTGAGCGATTGAGCGGCCTTGCGCGGACCCTTGCGGGTGCGAGCATTGGTGCGGGTACGCTGACCGCGCACTGGCAGACCCTTACGGTGACGCATGCCGCGGTAGCAGCCCAGATCCATCAGACGCTTGATGTTCATGGACAGTTCGCGGCGCAGATCGCCTTCCACGACAAACTTCGCGACTTCGTCACGCAGCTTCTCGAGTTCGTTATCGTCGAGGTCCTTGACCTTCTTGTTGGTCGCGATACCAGTCGCGTCGCAGATCTTCTGCGAGCGTGGGCGGCCAACACCGTAGATCGCCGTCAGGCCGATAACAGTGTGCTGATGATTTGGGATGTTAACCCCTGCAATACGTGCCATTCGTTATTCCTCTTAACCTTGACGCTGCTTGTGACGCGGCTCGACGCAGATCACACGGACCACGCCCTTGCGCTTGATGATCTTGCAGTTGCGGCAGATCCGCTTGACTGAAGCGTTAACTTTCATTTTGCACTCTCTTCGGTTCGTTTACTTAATGATTTTTACTTGGTGCGGAACACAATGCGGGCCCGGGACAGGTCGTACGGGGTTAATTCCACCGTCACCTTGTCTCCCGGGAGAATACGGATGTAATTCATCCGCATTTTACCCGAGATATGCCCCAAGACCACGTGCCCATTTTCCAGCTTCACGCGAAATGTTGCGTTCGGGAGGTTCTCGAGAACCTCCCCCTGCATTTGGATGACGTCGTCTTTTGCCATACGCTCTATGCCTTCCCGCTTAACGTGTCGGAATACCACCCTTGAAGTTCGCCTTGCGCAACAGTGAATCGTACTGTTGCGACATGACGTAATTCTGTACTTGTGCCATGAAGTCCATCGTCACCACCACGACAATGAGGAGGGACGTACCACCGAAGTAGAAAGGAACTTTCCACTGCGAGGTCATGAATTCCGGCACCAAACACACCAGAGTGATATACACCGCACCGGCCAGGGTCAGGCGCATCAAAATCTTGTCGATATAGCGTGCGGTCTGCTCACCAGGACGAATGCCCGGGACAAACGCGCCGCTCTTCTTCAAGTTATCCGCCGTTTCCTTGCTGTTAAATACCAGCGCCGTATAGAAGAAGCAGAAAAACACAATCGCCACCGCATACAGCAACGCGTGGATCGGCTCGCCTGGACCCATCGACGCAGCCAGATCCTTCAGGAACCCGATGAACGGGTTCGTGGAGTCCTTGCCACGCGTGAACCAGTCGACGATCGTCGCCGGGAACAGGATGATCGAGGAAGCGAAGATCGGTGGGATCACGCCGGCCATGTTCAGCTTCAAGGGCAGGTGGCTGGTTTGGCCACCGTAGATCTTGTTGCCGACCTGACGTTTTGCGTAATTCACCAAAATCTTGCGCTGCCCGCGTTCCACGAACACGACGGCATACGTTACCGCTGCCACCAGCACCACGATGATGATCGCGGAGAAGCTACCGATCGAACCGTTCGAAACCAAGGTGAACAAGCCACCCAGGGCCGACGGCAGACCTGCTGCAATACCGGCAAAAATGATGATCGAAATACCGTTACCAAGACCACGCTCGGTGATCTGCTCGCCAAGCCACATGAGGAACATGGTGCCGGTCAGCAGAGTCGTCACCGTGACGAAGCGGAAGGCCATGCCAGGATCGAGCACGAGGCCAGGCTGCGACTCGAGCGCAACCGAGATACCGAACGCCTGGAACAAGGCCAGTGCCACCGTGAAGTAACGGGTGTACTGGGTGATCTTGCGACGGCCGGACTCGCCCTCTTTCTTCAGCGCCTCAAGTTGCGGCGAGACGATCGATGCGAGCTGCATGATGATCGAAGCCGAAATGTAAGGCATGATGCCGAGGGCGAACACGGTAAAGCGGGACAAGGCGCCGCCCGAGAACATGTTGAACATGCCCAGGATGCCGCCTTCGTTCTGCTTGAACAGTGCCGCCAACTGCACCGGGTCAATTCCGGGGACCGGAATGTGAGCACCGATGCGGTACACGACCAACGCGCCAAGCAAAAACCACAGCCGGCCCCAAGGGAATCCGGACGCAGCGCTTTTACCAAGTTGTGAATTAGTCGCCAATTTTTGCTCCGATCAGCCTGGGTCGCAATTAAGCGACCGAACCGCCAGCTGCTTCGATCGCCGCTTTCGCGCCGGCCGAGACCTTCAGGCCCTTGAGGTTCACCGCCTTGGTGACCTCACCCGACAGGATGACACGCACGTCGCGCGCCAGCACTGGCAGGATGCCTGCTTGCTTGAGCACCATGATGTCGACATCGCCGACCGCCAGGTTGTTCAGGTCCGACAGTCGAACTTCCGCCTTGAAGGTAGCGTTGAGCGACTTGAAGCCACGCTTCGGCAGACGACGCTGCAGAGGCATCTGACCGCCTTCGAAGCCGACTTTGTGGAAGCCGCCCGAACGCGATTTCTGACCCTTGTGACCACGGCCGGCAGTCTTGCCCAGGCCGGATCCGATACCGCGACCGACGCGGCGCTTGTAGTGCTTGGCGCCGTCAGCTGGTTGAATGGTATTGAGTTCCATTGATTTCTCCGTACGTAAGCCCGAAGGCTTACGAGACTACTTTAACGAGGTACGCGACTTTGTTGATCATGCCACGCACGGATGGGGTGTCCTGCAGCTCGGAGACCGAGTTGACACGACGCAGACCCAGGCCGCGCACGGTGGCACGGTGATCCTGACGGGTACCGATCAAGCCCTTGACGAGCTGAACTTTGACAGTGTTTGCCATGTTTGTTCCCCTTAACCCAGGATGTCTTCAACCGACTTGCCGCGCTTGGCGGCGATGTCGGAAGCAGTGCTCATTTTCGACAGGCCGTCGAGCGTGGCGCGAACCAGGTTGTACGGGTTCGACGAACCAGTCGACTTGGCGACCACGTCGGTCACGCCCATCACTTCGAAGATAGCGCGCATTGCGCCACCTGCGATGACGCCGGTACCCGGCTTGGCCGGCGACATCATCACTTTCGAGGCGCCGTGGCGGCCGGTAACGGTGTGGTGCAGCGTACCGTTCTTGAGGGGCACCTTGATCAGGTTGCGGCGGGCTTCTTCCATCGCTTTTTGCACGCCGACTGGAACTTCTTTCGACTTGCCTTTACCCATGCCGATGCGGCCATCGCCGTCACCAACCACGGTCAGCGCTGCAAAACCCATGATACGACCACCCTTGACCACTTTGGTCACGCGGTTGATCGCGATCATTTTTTCGCGCATGCCATCATCCGGCTTGTCGCTTTGCATTTTCGCTTGCATTTTTGCCATGACGATTCTTCCTTAGAACTTCAGACCGGCTTCACGCGCGGCTTCCGCCAGCGCCTTCACACGGCCGTGGTAACGGAAACCCGAGCGGTCGAACGCTACTTCGGTGATTCCAGCTTTCAGTGCTTTTTCAGCGACGCGCTTGCCGACGATGGCAGCAGCGGCAGCGTTGCCGCCGACGCCAGTCTTGCCAGCCAGTTCAGCGCGTACTTCAGCTTCCAGCGTCGAAGCCGACACCAGCACCTTTGCGTCCGGGCTGATCAGGTTTGCATAGATATGCAGGTTAGTGCGGTGAACCGACAAACGGTTCACGCCCAGCTGTGCAATCTTGATGCGAGTTTGACGTCCGCGACGCAGACGTGATTCTTTTTTGTCCATGTCAGCTCCGATTATTTCTTCTTGGTTTCTTTAAGCTTCACCACTTCGTCCGAATAACGGACACCCTTGCCCTTGTAAGGCTCAGGCGAGCGGTAAGCGCGCACTTCAGCGGCAACCTGGCCGACCTTTTGACGATCGATACCCTTGATCAGGATCTCGGTCGGGGTCGGGGTGGTAGCAGTGACGCCTTCCGGCATCGCGTGCAGCACCGGGTGCGAGAAGCCCAGGGACAGGTTCAGGGCGTTGCCCTGCACTGCTGCCTTGTAGCCCACGCCGACCAGGTTGAGCTTCTTCTCGAAGCCCTTGGTCACGCCGGTCACCATGTTGTTGACCAGGGCGCGCAGGGTACCGGACATGGCTTTCGATTCACGGGAATCGTCAGCCACGGCGAACGTCAGCGTGCCATCGTTGTTTTCAATATTGACCTGGCCGGTGAGGGCCTGGGTCAGGGTGCCCAGCGGGCCCTTGACGGTGATCGACGACGCGTTGATCGCGATATCGGTACCGGCAGGGACGGCGATTGGCATCTTAGCTACTCGAGACATGTCTACTCCTTAAGCCACGTAGCACAGCACTTCACCACCGACACCGGTAGCACGTGCTTTGCGGTCGGTCATGACGCCTTGCGGGGTCGAAACGATAGCGACGCCCAGGCCGTTCATGACGGTTGGGATCTCGTTCTTGCCCTTGTAGACGCGCAGGCCAGGACGCGAGACGCGCTCGATGCGCTCGATGACCGGACGGCCGGTGTAATACTTCAAACCGATTTTCAGTTCCGTCTTGCCACCTTCGGTGGACACGGCGAAATCTTCAATGTAACCCTCGTCCTTCAGGACGTTGGCAATGGCAACCTTGACTTTGGACGACGGCATTGCGACCGTGGTTTTCTGGACAACTTGTGCGTTGCGAATGCGGGTCAGCATATCGGCGATAGGATCGCTCATACTCATTGCATATTCTCCTATTACCAGCTGGCTTTGGTCATACCCGGGATTTCGCCTTTCATGGCGAACTCACGGACTTTGGTGCGGGCAAGACCGAATTTACGGAAAGTGCCGCGTGGACGACCGGTGATCGCGCAGCGGTTACGCTGGCGGGTCGGTGCCGAGTTACGTGGCAGTGCCTGCAGTTTCAGGCGTGCTTCGTATTGCTCTTCTTCCGACTTCGACTGGTCGTTGATGATCGCTTTCAGTGCTGCACGCTTTGCGGCGAATTTCTCCACCAGGTCTGCACGCTTCTGTTCGCGGTTAATCAGTGCAAGTTTTGCCATGCTCTTAGTTCCTGAACGGGAATTTGAAGGCGGCGAGCAGCGCTTTGGCTTCTTCGTCGGTCTTAGCGGTGGTCGTGATCGAGATGTTCATGCCACGCAGAGCGTCGATCTTGTCGTAATCGATTTCCGGGAAGATGATCTGCTCTTTGACGCCGATGTTGTAATTGCCACGGCCGTCAAACGACTTGCCGTTCACACCACGGAAGTCACGCACGCGCGGCAGGGCCACGGTGATGAAGCGATCCAGGAATTCGTACATGCGTGCGCCGCGCAGGGTCACCATGGTACCGATCGGGTAGCCTTCGCGGATCTTGAAACCTGCGATTGCCTTACGCGACTTGGTGGTCACTGGCTTCTGGCCGGCGATCTTGGTCAGGTCGCCAGTTGCGTGCTCGAGCACTTTCTTGTCAGCGATCGCTTCACCGACACCCATGTTCAGGGTGATCTTGGTCAGGCGCGGCACTTCCATCACCGACTTGTAGCCGAATTTCTCGGTCAGGTCAGCGACGACTTTTTCTTTGTAAATATCTTGGAGACGGGCCATTTATTCTTACCCCTTCACTACTTCACCGCTCGACTTGAAGACGCGGACTTTTTTGCCGTCCTGGTCTTTGAAGCCAACGCGATCTGCCTTGCCGGTCGCCGCATTGAACAGCGCGACGTTCGACACGTGAATCGGCATAGTCTTGTCGACGATACCACCAGTAACACCGGTCATCGGGTTAGGCTTGGTCGCTTTTTTAGCGACGTTGACGCCTTCGACGATGACGTGTTCAGCGTCTACACGCTTCTGAACGACACCGCGCTTGCCCTTGTCTTTACCGGCCAGAACGATGACTTCGTCGTTTTTACGAATCTTATCCATGTCGTATCCTTACAGAACTTCAGGTGCCAGGGACACGATCTTCATGAACTTTTCAGTGCGCAGTTCGCGGGTCACTGGTCCGAAGATACGGGTACCGATCGGCTCCAGCTTGGCGTTCAGCAGGACGGCGGCGTTGCCATCGAACTTGACCAGGGAACCATCCTGGCGGCGCACACCTTTGGCGGTACGCACAACCACGGCGTTGTAAATTTCACCTTTTTTGACACGACCACGTGGCGCAGCAACCTTGACGGTTACTTTGATCACGTCGCCAATGCTCGCATAACGGCGCTTGGAACCGCCCAACACCTTGATGCACAGAACTTCCTTGGCACCGGTGTTGTCGGCCACTTCGAGCCGGCTTTCGGTTTGAATCATAGTATTTTCTTTCCCAACTTAAGCCGAAGAAACCCCACGGCGAACCGTAGGCCTGCGGTCAGTCTTGGTCCCGCCATACCGCCCCTGCTGGAGCACTATGTTTGGGTGATGGACTTTCCAAATAACTTTCGCTACACAGGCCGCTTTACCGAGGGGGACAAACTGCGGCAACACATGAACGAAGCCCGCTAGTATCCCAGATACCAGCGGGCCACGCAAGACAAATTTTAAGGCTTAGATGACTTGTGCTTGTTGCACAACGCGAGTCACCGTCCACGCTTTCGTCTTCGAGATCGGACGACCTTCCGTGATCTCGACCGTGTCACCGGCTTTGACCTCGTTAGTCTCGTCGTGCGCGTGATACTTGTTCGAGCGCACGATGATCTTGCCGTACAGCGGGTGCTTCACGTGACGCTCGATCAGTACGGTCACCGTCTTGTCCATTTTGTCGGACACGACTTTGCCGACCAGCGTACGCTTCAGCGCCGTTTTAGTGGTGTCGTTCATTTGGCTTCCTTCTGGTTCATCACGGTCTTCACACGTGCGATGTCGCGACGTACTTTCTTGAGCTGCGAAGTGTTACCCAGCTGTTGGGTAGCGATTTGCATGCGCAGGCCGAACTGGGCCTTGAGCAGCTCATTCAGCTCCTTTTGCAGGGCTTCCTGGTCCTTGCCGAGGAGTTCCGATGCTTTCATATTCAACTCCTTTTATTGGCCGACCTGGCGCACCACGAAGGTGGTAGCCAGTGGCAGTTTGGCAGCGGCCAGGCGGAACGCTTCGCGTGCCAGTTCTTCAGCGACGCCATCCATCTCGTACAGGACTTTGCCTGGCTGGATTTCAGCGACGTAGTATTCTGGATTACCCTTACCGTTACCCATACGGACTTCGGCCGGCTTGTTCGAAATCGGCTTGTCCGGGAAGATACGGATCCAGATACGACCGCCACGCTTGATGTGACGGGTCATGGCACGACGTGCCGCTTCGATCTGACGTGCAGTGATACGGCCGCGGGCAACTGCCTTCAGACCGAATTCACCGAACGAGACCGCGGTGCCGCGGGTGTGCGAAATGCCGGTGTTACGGCCTTTCTGCTCTTTACGATACTTCCTGCGCGATGGTTGCAGCATGCTTATTCTCCTGCTTTCTCAGCTGGCTCAGCGGCGGCTGGCGTCGGCAGCTTGACGGCTGGACGAGCGCGCACGACTGGCGCTGCAGTTGCTGGACGGGCACCACCGGCCGGACGTGGGCCGCGCGATGGCTTGCCATCGTCACGACGTGGACCGCGTGGCTTCTTCTCGTCCGGCGGGGTGTCGATGACTGGGGCTTCGCCGGTGACCGAACGGTCGCCCTTGTAGACCCAGACCTTGACGCCAATGATGCCGTAGGTGGTCGATGCTTCGCTGGTGCCGTAGTCGATATCGGCGCGCAGGGTGTGCAGAGGCACACGGCCTTCGCGGTACCATTCGGTACGTGCGATTTCGATGCCGTTGAGGCGGCCCGACGACATGATCTTGATGCCGACGGCACCCAGACGCATGGCGTTTTGCATGGCACGCTTCATCGCGCGGCGGAACATGATGCGCTTTTCGAGCTGCTGCGAAATCGAATCGGCGATCAGTTGCGCGTCGATCTCAGGCTTGCGGATCTCTTCGATATTGACGTGCACAGGCACGCCCATGATCTTTGCCAGCGAAGTCTTGAGCACTTCGATGTCTTCGCCTTTTTTACCGATCACGACACCTGGGCGCGACGAGTAAATGGTGAAGCGTGCATTCTTGGCAGGACGCTCGATGACGATGCGGCCGACCGAAGCGTTTTTCAGCTTCTTTTTCAGGAAGGCGCGTGCAGCCAAGTCTTCCTGCAGCATGTCGGCGAAGTTGCCGTTGCCAGCGTACCAACGCGATGCCCAATTACGGGTGACCGCCAGGCGGAAGCCGGTTGGGTGGATTTTCTGACCCATCGTATGACCCCTTAGTTACCGACAGTCACGTAAATGTGACAGGATTGTTTCGAAATGCGATCACCGCGGCCTTTGGCGCGAGCCGTAAAGCGCTTGAGGATCGGGCCCTTTTCAACATAGATCTGCACGACTTTGAGCTCGTCGATGTCGGCGCCATCGTTGTGTTCCGCGTTGGCGATTGCCGACTCGAGAACCTTCTTGATGATGGTCGCGCCCTTCTTCGGGCTGAACTGCAGAATGTTGAGTGCTGCGTCAACTTTCTTGCCGCGGATCAGGTCCGCAACGAGGCGGCCCTTTTGTTCCGACAGGCGCACGCCTTTGAGGATTGCTTTAGTTTCCATTATTTTTTCGCCTTCTTGTCAGCGGCGTGGCCCTTGAACGTACGGGTCAGCGCGAATTCGCCGAGCTTGTGGCCGACCATGTTCTCCGACACGTACACAGGCACGTGCAGCTTGCCGTTGTGCACAGCGATCGTCAGACCGATGAAGTCAGGCGTGATCGTCGAGCGGCGCGACCAGGTTTTTACCGGCTTTTTGTCTTTGTTCGCTTGCGCGGCTTCGACTTTTTTCACCAGGTGGGCGTCAACGAACGGCCCTTTTTTCAATGAACGAGTCATGTGTTATCCCTTATTTCTTGCCGCGGCGCGAAACGATCATCGACGAAGTACGCTTGTTCGAACGCGTCTTCTTGCCCTTCGTCTGTTGGCCCCAAGGCGACACTGGATGACGACCAGCTGCGGTTTTACCTTCACCACCACCGTGCGGGTGATCGACCGGGTTCATGACCACACCGCGAACGGTAGGACGAACACCGCGCCAGCGCATCGCGCCAGCCTTACCGATCTTGCGCAGGCTGTGTTCGGCATTGCCGACTTCGCCAACGGTAGCGCGGCACTCGATGTGCACGCGGCGAACTTCACCCGAGCGCAGGCGAACCTGGGCGTAGGTGCCTTCGCGAGCCATCAGCACGACGCCGGCGCCGGCGGTACGGGCCATCTGGGCACCCTTACCTGGCAGCATTTCGACGCAGTTCATGATGGTGCCGACCGGAATGTTGCGGATCGGCAGGCAGTTGCCCGACTTGATCGGCGCTTCCGAGCCGTTCATGACGGCATCGCCCACAGCCATGCCTTTGGTGGCGATGATGTACGCACGATGACCATCCGCGTAGCACAGCAGAGCAATGTGCGCGGTACGGTTCGGGTCGTATTCAATACGCTCGACCTTGGCCGGAATACCGTCCTTGTCGTTGCGCTTGAAGTCCACCATACGGTAGTGTTGCTTGTGACCACCACCCATGTGACGGGTAGTGATGTGGCCGTTGTTGTTACGGCCGGCAGTTTTCGATTTCTTTTCAACCAGGGCTGCGAACGGGCGACCTTTGTACAGGCCTTCCGACACAACTTTCACCATGCCGCGACGGCCTGGGGAGGTTGGCTTCATCTTAACGAGTGCCATTATTTAGCCTCCTCGACAAAATTGATTTCCTGACCCGGCTTGAGGGCCACGAAAGCGCGCTTGGTGTGGTTGCGGCGACCGGTGAAACGGCCCGAACGCTTCTGCTTGCCTTCGCGGTTTGCGGTTTGCACCGATTCCACTTCGACCTTGAACAGCAGCTCGACGGCAGCCTTGATTTCTGGCTTGGTCGCATCCGGCAGAACCTTGAACACGATCTGTTCGTTCTTTTCAGCGACAAACGTCGCCTTTTCGGAAATGACCGGAGCCAGCAGCACCTTCATCAGGCGCTCTTCGCTGAATTTGATTGCGGCGCTCATGCGTACATCTCCTCGATCTTGGCCAGTGCAGCTTTGGTGACCAGGACTTTTTTGTAGAACACCAGCGACATCGGATCGGCTGCCTTCGGCTCCACGACCAGCACGTGTGGCAGGTTGCGCGAGGCGAGCAGCAGGTTTTCGTCGATGGTGTCGGTGATCACCAGGACCGATTCGAGGCCCATTCCCACCAGCTTTTGCTGCAGCAGCTTGGTCTTTGGCGCGTCGATCGACAGGTTTTCGATAACGACCAGACGGCCTTCACGCGCCAGCTGCGAGAAGATCGAGCAGATACCTGCGCGGAACATCTTCTTGTTGACTTTGTGGGTGAAGTTCTCGTCAGGCGAGTTCGGGAAGATACGACCACCGCCGCGCCACAGTGGCGACGACGACATACCAGCACGAGCGCGGCCGGTACCTTTTTGGCGCCATGGCTTCTTCGTGGTGTGGTGCACTTCTTCACGGTCTTTTTGCTTGCGGTTACCGCTACGTGCGTTAGCAGCGTAGGCGACCACGACCTGGTGAATCAGGGCTTCGTTGTATTCGCGACCGAACACGGTATCGGCAGCAGCGACAGCGGTGCCAGCTTGACCTTGCTCATTCAGGAGCTGAAGTTCCATAATTAAGCTCCTTTCTTGGCTTTGGTTTTGACAGCCGGCTTGACAACCACTTGGCCGTTCTTGGCGCCAGGAACGGCACCTTTGACCAGCAGCAGTTGACGCTCAGCGTCGATGCGGGCGACTTCCAGGTTCTGGGTGGTGACGGTGACGTCGCCCATGTGACCGGTCATGCGCTTGCCTGGGAACACGCGACCTGGATCCTGGGCCATACCGATCGAGCCAGGAACGTTGTGCGAACGCGAGTTACCGTGGGTAGCGCGACCCGAGGCGAAGTTGTGACGCTTGATGGTACCGGCGTAGCCCTTACCGATCGAGGTGCCTTGCACGTCGATTTTCTGGCCCACTTCGAACATCGAAGTATCAATGGTGTCGCCGGCTTTGAGTTCAGCGGCTTGTGCGGAATCGATGCGGAATTCCTTCAGCATCGTGCCAGCTTCGACGCCAGCTTTGGCGAAGTGACCAGCAGCGGCTTTGATCACGCGGGAAGCGCGACGTTGACCGAATACGACCTGAACAGCGGTATAACCGTCAGTTTCAGGAGTTTTGACTTGCGCAACACGGTTGTTCGACACGTCGAGCACGGTAACTGGGATCGAATCCCCGTCATCCGTGAAGATGCGCATCATGCCAACCTTGCGACCGAGAAGGCCCAGGCTCATTTTTTCTCCATTCCCACCTACGATTGGGCGGGGCTAATTTAACTACCAGGAAAAGGTGTGGGCAAAAAAGATAAACCCATACCGAAGCCGGCTAGTATAGCGCGCAAAAGGGCTTGACGCAACAAGAGAATCGGGGGTATGTCGACCCTGTTGCGTTTTCCGCAGTGCTTGGAGAAGGAGAGGAATCTGACCTAGCTGGTCAGCACAGAAAAGACGTGTCATCCATCTTTTCTCTGCAGGCTCGGGGCCTGCGATCTGGAAACTTTGGTGGGCGGTGCAGGATTCGAACCTGCGACCCCTTGGATGTCGACCAAGTATTCTAACCAACTGAACTAACCGCCCGGGGAGCCGAATTATACGTGCGGCCGTTCAGGTTTTGCAATAGCTGTGTTGTACGAATGTGAAAATAAGCCTGTTCGCCCCGAGCGCGCACGCCTGGCAAGATGAAATGCTGCACGTGTACAATCGAACAATTACGCCCTACTATATCGGCACACAGCGATCGCCCAGCTGCCGTCAACGGCGGCAGTGCGCACGGCATCGATGATTCCCCCCTCTAATCAACAAGGAGTTCGCATGGCAATCAGTCTGCAAAAAGGCGGCAACGTCAACCTCAGCAAGGAAGCCCCCGGGCTGACCAAGGTCATCATCGGCCTGGGCTGGGATCCACGCTCGACCGACGGCGCCGCATTCGACCTCGACGGCAGTGCCTTCATGCTCAAGACCGATGCCAAGGTTCGCGGCGATGCCGATTTCATCTTCTATAACAACCTCAAGTCGACCGATGGCTCGGTCGTGCACGCGGGCGACAACACCACCGGCCAGGGCGACGGCGACGACGAGAAGATCACGGTCGACCTGTCCGCGGTGCCCAGCGAGATCGAGAAGGTCTCGTTCTGCGTCACCATCCACGATGCCGACGCCCGCAACCAGAACTTCGGCATGATCGGCAAAGCGTATATCCGTTGCCTGAACGCGGCCGGCGAAGCCGAGATCGCACGCTACGACCTGTCCGAAGACAGTTCCACCGAAACGGCCATGATCTTCGGCGAGCTGTATCGCCATGGCGGCGAATGGAAGTTCCGGGCCGTCGGCCAGGGCTTCAAGGGCGGCCTCGGCCCGCTCGCCCGTTCGTTCGGCGTCAACGCGTAAGCGCAAGCCTTACCCACCGCCACAGCGCGCCCGTCCGGCATCCAGGACGGGCGCCGCCCCTACCCTGCACAGAGGACTCCATGCGCGTCTGGTACAACAGGACGTTCTCGTCCGTCTACGCCGCCTTCAAGCTGATTCGCCAGGCCGATACGGCTGGCCGGTTCACCATCATCCACAGCAACGCCAATCGCCATACTCCGGCCGCGCGCGTGGCGCACGAGTTCTATAGCGAGCCGACCGGGCTGGAGCCGGATGCCTATGTCGACTGGTGCCTGCAGTTCTGCCGTAAGCAGGGCATCGCCATTTTCGTACCCGGGCGCGAGGCAACCACGCTGTCGGCCCACCACGCGCGTTTCGAAGCGATCGGCACGCGGGTCATGAGTGCGGCCACGCCATCGAAGCTGCAGCTGATCCACGACAAGGCCGCCTTCTATGCCGAGACCCGCCTGGAGCAAGCACCGGTGGCCGAGTTTCGCCACTTCGAGTCGGTGCAGGGCTTCGACGCCGCCTGGGCCGAGCTGCGCCCGCGCCACGCCAGGCTTTGCCTGAAGCCCTCGCATTCGATCTATGGCCTGGGCTTCGCCGTCATCGACGAAGAGCGCAGCAGCGCAGCCTTGCTGCTCGCGGGCGTCGAATACCATATCGGCTACGCCGACCTGCGCCGCGGCCTGGCCGAGCTGGGGCAGTTCCGTAGCATGCTGCTGATGGAATTCCTCGATGGCCACGAATACAGCGTCGACTGCGTCGGCGACAACGGCCGCCTGGTAGCGGCGGTGGCGCGCCGCAAGCTCGCATCGGGCAGCGGCCAGCGGATCGACATGCGCCCCGACATCGTCGAGGCCACCACGCAGCTGGCCCGCGACTATGGCCTGAACGGCATCTTCAACGTGCAGTTCCGCGAATCCGGCAAGGGACAGGAAAAACGTGCGCGCCTGCTCGAGATCAATCCACGCATGTCGGGCGGTATCGGCATGGCCTGCATGGCCGGCCCCAACCTGCCCTGGATCGCCCTGAGCGGCTTTGCCAACGGGTTCGACACGGTCGAGGTGCCCGAAGTACGCAACGGCATGCGCGTGGTCGAAGTGCAGCAGGCGATGGAGCTGGCATGAATGCATTGCACGACCGGCAAGCGCTGGCGCACCATCGCGTGGCCCTGCCCACCGGCCTGCTCGAGCTCACGCTCGACGACGGCGCCGGAGAAGCCGATGCGCTACTGGGCTTTGCCGCACGCGCCAACGCCAAGCGCGGCTTTCTGTTCCTGAGCAAAGTGCTGGGCAAGCACTGGCCGGTAACGCCCGCGAGCATGCTTGCCATCCACGAGCGCCTGGCTGCGACCGTGCCGCCGGTACCGGGCGCGGTGGTGTTCATCGCAATGGCCGAAACCGCGATTGGCCTGGGCCAGGGCGTGTTCGAGGCCTGGCTGCGCGCCCATCCGGGCCAGCCGGCGCTGTTCATCCACACCACGCGCTACCGCGTCGGCAACGGACCGCTGATCGAATTCGAGGAAGCCCACAGCCACGCGCCGCGCCAGTTCCTGCACCTGCCAACCGACCCGTTGCTGCACGCGCTGCTGCTCCAAGCGCGCACGCTGGTGCTGGTCGACGACGAGGCCAGTACCGGCAACACCTTTCTTAACCTCAGCCAGGCGTGCCAGCGCCTGAACCCGGGCATCGAACGCGTCCACCTGGCGACCATCACCAACTTCATGGGCGCGGCGGCGACCGCCGCACTGGGCGCACGCTTTGGCCTGCCGGTGAGCATGGGCGCGCTGGTCAGCGGCGAATACCGATTCACGCCGGGTGACTATAGCGCGCCCGCGGGCCAGGCACAGCGCTTCGACCCGGATGCGGACCGCGGCGCGAGCCCGCGCTTCGGACGCCTTGGCTTGGCCGGCGCCCTGCCCGCCGCCGAGACACTTGCCGCGCGCCTGGCGGGAGAGTTCGCCCCCGGCGCCACGGTGCTGGTGCTCGGCACCGGCGAATTCATGCACGCCAGCCTGCTGCTGGCTGCGGCGCTGGAGCGGCGCGGCGTCGACGTGAAAGTGCAGTCGACCACGCGCTCGCCGATCCTGGTCTGGGGCGCGGTGAGCCACGCCTTGCGTTTTCCAGACAATTACGGCGAAGGCGTCGCCAATTTCATCTACAACGTCGCGCCCGGCCAGTACGACCACGTACTGGTGTGCCACGAGAGCGTCGTGGGTCCGGCCTTGCGCGAGCTTGCCGGCCTGCTCGATGCGCGCCTGTTCCACTTCCTGCGAGAAGACCATGTTGAAGAAGTTCCTGTTCGCTGACCTGGACGATACGCTGTTCCAGACCTTCGACAAGGCCACGGCGCTTGGCAGCCACCGAAGTGGCCCGGATGTGCTGGAGCCGGCCGCCTACTACAAGGACGGCAGCATCTGTTCGTACACCACCGGCGTGCAACGCGCCTTCCTGGCCTTTGCGCAGGACGGGATGACGCTGATTCCGACCACCGCGCGCGACCACGACGGCCTGCGCCGCGTAGACCTGCCGTTCGACAGCTACGCCATCATCAACTATGGCGGCGTGGTACTGCTACCCGGCGGCGCCAGCCATGCGCCCTGGCTCGAAGGCATGCGCGCCGCGATGCACACCGCCCTGCCGGGCCTGCTGGAGCTGGCCGCGCATATCGACCACTACGCGCAGCGCACCGGCTTCGGCGGGCGGGCCCGCATGATCGAGGACTTCGCCACGCCCTTCTTCTTGGTGGTAAAAGACCCGGACAAGCGGCACGAGCGCCTGGCGCCGGTCGAGACAGACGTTGTGCGCCCCTGGATCGCCGACGGAAACAGGCCTTACGTCGTCCACCGCAACGGCAACAACCTGGCGATCCTGCCGAAGGCGCTCGACAAGGCGCATGCCGTGGCCTGTGTTACCGAACTGCTGCGCGCCGAACATGGCGACATCATCACCTTCGGCATGGGCGACAGCCGCTCGGACGCCCCCTTCATGGCAGCCTGCGATTATGCAATCGTGCCGCGCGCGACCCAGCTGGCAGGCATTACCGTGGCGGCGCTATGAGCTTTTCGGGCAGCTACCGCAGCGGCGAAGTCGATTTCCTGCTCACCCGCTTGGCGGCGCAGCAATTCACCGGCGTGCTTGAAAAAGAGCGCCTGATCCAGTCGGGCCAGCGCCATTACAGCCAGATGCTGTCGCCCGAAGCGGTGCCCTCGGCGCGCTACATGGCGCTGTTCGAGGCAGCCTGCCGCGCCAACAATGGGCGCATGGCGCAAGACTGCCTGCGCCTGGCCGCATTGATCGCAGAACGCGGCGGCGGCACGGGGGGCGACGAGATCACGCTGGTCTCGCTGGCGCGCGCCGGCACCCCGGTGGGCGTGGTGGTGGCGCGCCTGCTGCGCGAGGTATATGGGCGCCAGGCGGCCCACTATTCGGTGTCGATCGTGCGCGACCGCGGCCTGGACTGCGTCGCGCTACGGCACATTCTGGCTAGCGGCCACCGCCCCGAATCGATCGTGTTCGTGGACGGCTGGACCGGCAAGGGCGTGATCGCGCGCGAGCTGGCGCGGTCGGTCCACGCCTTCAACGCAGCGCACGGAACCAGCATCGACAGCGGCCTGCATGTGCTGTCCGACCTGGCCGGCGCGGCCGCCTGCGCGGCTTCCGGCGACGATTACCTGATCCCGTCGAGCATCCTCAATGCGACCGTGTCGGGCCTGGTCAGCCGTACCGTGCTGGACGAGCGCATCGGTCCGCACGACTTCCATGGCTGCGTGTACTACGGCCAGTATGCGCAGCACGACCAGTCGCAGCACTTCGCCGATACACTGGTGGGGCTTGCCACCGCCCAGGCGGCCAAGGGCTTGCCCGTCGCCGCCAGCCTCGACGCCGCGCTGGCCGGCGCGCAGTCGCGCGCCTACCTGGCGCGGGCAATGGCACGCTACGACATCGCCGACGTCAACCTGGTCAAGCCGGGCATCGGCGAGGCCACCCGCGTGCTGCTACGGCGCGTGCCGCGCCTGCTGGTGCTGCGCCAGGCGGGCGCCGACGATGTGGCGCACCTGCAGGTGCTGGCCGAAGAAAAACAGGTGCCGGTCGAAATCGATCCGGCACTGCCCTATCACGCAGTATCCCTCATCAGGAGTGCACTGGATGGTTAAGTCGATGGGCGCGTCCTTGTACGTGCCCGCCAATCACAAGGACCTGGCTGGTATCGCCAACGGCGAGAAGCTGCCGCAGGCACGTTCGCTCATCTTCTGCCTCGAAGATGCCATCGCCGAGGGAGAGCTGAGCTGGTCACTGTTCAACCTGTCGGTGGTGCTGGAGAACATGCGCGACGAGATCCCGGCCGATCGTTTTGTGCGGGTGCGCAACCCGGACGTCATGGCGCGCGTGCTGGCCATGGCCGGCAGCGAGAAGCTGACCGGCTTCGTGCTGCCAAAGGTCACGCGGCACAATTTCGAGGTCTATTTCCGCCTGGTGCGCGACACTGGCCACATGCTGATGCCGACGCTGGAGACGGCCGAGGTGTTCTGCGATAGCGAAATGCAGCAGTTGCGCAGCGTGTTCGATGCGCCCGGCGTGCGCCAGCGCATCCTGTGCCTGCGCATCGGCGGCAACGACCTGCTCGCCCTGCTCGGGCTGCGTCGCCCGCGCGGCATGACGATCTACCGCACCCCACTGGGCCCGGTCATCGCGCGCCTGGTGACCACCTTCCGCCCATACGGCTTTGCACTCACCGCGCCGGTATTCGAATACCTTGACCTGGCCGAGTTGCTCGACCAGGAGGTACTCGAAGATCTCGCCTATGGCATGGTCGGCAAGACAGCGATCCATCCGACCCAGATCGGGCCGATCGAGCAGCACTACAAGGTGCGCCCGCAAGACCTGGCGGTGGCGCGCGCCATCCTGGACGACGCCAGTCCGGCCGTGTTCCGCATGGACGACGCCATGTGCGAAGTCGCCACCCATCGCGCCTGGGCCGAGAGCCTGGTCGAACAATCACACCGCTTCGGCGCCCATGCCCTCGATGCAGCCCGCCGGCCGCCGGGGCGTACCCCATCCATGGAAGGAGAACCATCATGAACCAGTTCGCACGCGGGCAAAAAGGCAAGTTGGCCGATCTCGGCTGCGGCAGCGCATTCAAGGTCGACGTCGACCTCCAGTCGCCGGGCATGTCGGTCGACGTGTCCTGCTTCGGGCTGGACGCCTCCGACAAGCTCTCGGACGACCGTTACATGGTGTTCTACAACCAGCTGGCCAGCCCCGAGGGCGCGGTACGGCTGGAGCAGGCGGCCGGGCCGGCCCGCTTCGCGATCGACCTCGACAAACTGCCGGCGTCGATCGCCAAGCTGGTGTTCGTGGCCGCCATCGACGGCGCCCAGAGCATGCGCGCACTCGGCGCCTGCTCGCTGAGCCTGGGCAGCGCGGTGCGCTTCCCGTGGTCGGGCCAGGACTTTGGCGACGAAAAGGCTGTCATCGTGGCCGAGCTGTACCGCCGCGACGGCAGCTGGCGCTTTGGCGCGGTCGGCCAGGGCTTCAGTGGCGGCCTGTCGGCGCTGCTGGCGCATTTCGGCGGCAGCGAAGCCGCGCCAAAGGCGGCACCAGCATCGGCGCCTACACCGGCGCCGGCACCAGCACCGGCACCGGCACCGGCGGCGCCGAGGGTCTCGCTGTCGAAGGTCACGCTGGAAAAGCGCGGCGACAAGGTCTCGCTCGACAAGCGTGCGGGCAAGGGTTTCGGCCGCATTCACGTCAACCTGAACTGGAACCAGTCGGCCACCACCCCGCCCCCGCCGGCGCCGGCCAAGACCGGCTTCTTCGACAAGCTGATCGCCACCGCCACCGCCGGCCGCAAGGGTCGCGGCGGCATCGACCTGGACCTCGGCTGCATGTACGAACTGGCCGACGGCCGGCGCGGGCTGGTGCAGGCGCTCGGTAATTCCTGGGGTGAGCTCGAGCGCGAGCCCTTCATCAAGCTCGATGCAGATGACCGCACCGGCGCGGTCAGCGGCGGCGAAAACCTGTACATCAACGGCGAGCGTTTCGACCAGATCCGGCGCGCGCTGATCTTCTCGTTCATCTACGAAGGCGTGCCGAATTGGGCCGCAACCGATGCCCTGGTCACGATTGCCGCGGCCGACCAGGCCCCCATCGAAGTGCGGCTCGACGGCGGCGGCAACCAGATGATGTGCGCGATCGCCCTGATCGAGAACCGCGGCGGCAGCCTGCAGGTGACCAAGCTGGCCGAATACTTCCAGCAGTCGGGCGGCACCAGCGCGCACGAACTGATGGACCGCCATTTCGGCTTCGGCTTGCGCTGGAAGACCGGCTCGAAAGGCTAAGCAGCCTGCGTTGCCGGTCAATCCGTGAGCGCCGCAGGGCGCCCCGGTCGCACCCTACCACTTGCAACCCTTGCCGGTGACGGTATCGATGGCAAGTGGAATCAGTACCAGCAAATTGGCCTTCTTGCCGCCCGCGTAGGCGCTCTGGCAGTTTGGACGATTCGCCTTCTTGATGTCGCGCGCCAGTGTGCTGTCGTCAGCTTCGCGCAGGTGCTGCCGGGCCGTCGGTACCCGCTCGCTCTCGAGCTGGCGCGCCGCGTTGCGCCAGCCTTCCATGTCAAAGTTTTGTGGTGGCGCCGGCTGGCCCTCGGATACTGGCGAGGGCGCCTCGGGTGCGCGGCTGGCAGGGATGGGCACGGGCGCGGGCGGTGCAGGCCTGACCCGGTGCGCTGCCGCGCGCCGAGGGCGCAGCGAGGATGCGGGCGCATGTGCGACCACCGCCTGCGCCAGGGGCGTGGCCATGATGGGGATGATGGTCGACACGATCTCGACCGTGCTCGCCGGATTGTCCCGCACCGACGGCGTGCCGGCATAGCGGATCAGCGCGATGGTCACGGCGATATGGACCAGGACAATCAGCGCACCCGGTCCGATCCGGCTGCGCAGTCCCCCCCCGTTTGGCGGCGCCAGGCCGATCGGGCGCAGATGAGTCGCTAGTGTGCCCATGCCTTCGGTCGGGAGCATCCTTCCTCGCTACGCTGCAATGTTCAATGAAGACATGCTAAAGCTGGGAAGGGTGCGTGGCAATGCGCCAGCGGTAAATCGAAAAATTTTTACAGTTGGCAAAAAAATGGCAGTCCGACTCCAGCCTGTCGCCGGTCGATCGCGCAAAGGTGCGCGGTAAACGACAAAGGCCGGGAGTTCTCGCGAACTTCCCGGCCCCTGCTTCGCGGCGCATTGCTGCGCCGGCGAACATCCAATTATTGCAGCTTGATTTCGACGTCGACGCCAGCTGGCAGGTCGAGCTTCATCAGTGCGTCGACAGTCTTGTCGGTAGGATCAACGATGTCCATCAGGCGCTGGTGCGTACGGATTTCGAACTGGTCGCGCGAGGTCTTGTTGACGTGCGGCGAACGCAGGATGTCGAAACGCTGGATACGGGTTGGCAGTGGGACTGGGCCCTTGACCACGGCGCCGGTGCGCTTGGCGGTTTCGACGATTTCCAGTGCGGACTGGTCGATCAGCTTGTAGTCGAAAGCCTTCAGGCGGATACGGATTTTCTGGTTAGCGGACATGCTGTTTCCTTTTAAAGAACGTTCCGGCTCGAAGCCGGCAATGTGTGTAAGGTGCTTCTGTGCTGCACAAGAGGCGGGATTGTATCACTCTTCCCCCTCATGAAGATGGGGACAAGACCAAAAGTCTGTCCCCATCTGTGGTGCCCGGGTGACAGAGCCACCCGGGCGATCCGGCTAAGCGAACTTAGGCCAGGATCTTGGCAACCACGCCGGCGCCGACGGTACGGCCGCCTTCGCGGATAGCGAAGCGCAGACCTTCTTCCATCGCGATCGGGTTGATCAGCTTGACGGTGATCGACACGTTATCGCCTGGCATGACCATTTCCTTGTCCGCTGGCAGCTCGATCGAGCCGGTCACGTCGGTGGTACGGAAATAGAACTGCGGACGGTAGTTGTTGAAGAACGGGGTGTGACGGCCGCCTTCATCTTTCGACAGAACGTAGATCTCGCCGGTGAAGTGGTTGTGCGGCTTGATCGAACCTGGCTTGGCCAGGACCTGACCACGCTGGACATCTTCACGCTTGGTGCCGCGCAGCAGCAGGCCGACGTTGTCGCCAGCTTGACCCTGGTCCAGCAGCTTGCGGAACATTTCCACGCCGGTGCAGATGGTCTTGACGGTGTCGACGATACCGACGATTTCGATTTCTTCGCCGACCTTGATGATACCGCGCTCGACGCGACCGGTAACAACGGTACCGCGACCCGAGATCGAGAACACGTCTTCGACTGGCATCAGGAAGGCGCCGTCAACAGCGCGCTCTGGCGTTGGGATGTAGGTGTCGAGTGCATGGGCCAGAGCGATGATGCAGTCTTCGCCCATTTCGCCCGGCTTGCCTTCGAGGGCCATACGTGCCGAACCCTTGATGATTGGCAGGTCGTCGCCTGGGAACTCGTACTTCGACAGAAGCTCACGCACTTCCATTTCGACCAGTTCCAGCAGTTCTGCGTCGTCGACCAGGTCGCACTTGTTCAGGAACACGATGATGTATGGAACACCAACCTGACGCGCCAGCAGGATGTGCTCGCGGGTCTGTGGCATTGGGCCGTCAGCGGCCGAGCACACCAGGATCGCGCCGTCCATCTGCGCGGCACCGGTAATCATGTTCTTGATGTAGTCGGCGTGGCCTGGGCAGTCAACGTGTGCGTAGTGACGGTTCTCGGTCTCGTACTCGACGTGTGCGGTGTTGATGGTGATGCCGCGTGCTTTTTCTTCCGGCGCTGCATCGATCTGGTCGTAGGCTTTTGCTTCGCCGCCGAATTTCTTCGACAGGACGGTAGCGATTGCTGCGGTCAGGGTGGTCTTGCCGTGGTCAACGTGACCGATGGTGCCGACGTTGACGTGCGGCTTGGTCCGTTCGAATTTACCTTTTGCCATTTTTCGATCTTCCTTTAAATGAACTGTTTTACTTTATTTTTGAAGGGGCAGGCCTGTGCGCCCTGCCCCCTGAGGCATTACTTGGATTTTGCGGTGACGATGGCGTCAATCACGTGCTTCGGAGCTTCCGAATAGTGCTTGAATTCCATCGTGTAGGTTGCACGGCCCTGGGTCGCCGAACGCAGCGAGGTCGAGTAACCGAACATTTCCGACAGTGGGACTTCGGCCTTGATGATCTTGCCGCCGCCGCCTGGGATTTCGTCCATGCCCTGCACCATGCCGCGACGCGACGACAAGTCGCCCATCACGTTACCGGCGTAGTCTTCCGGCGTTTCCACTTCAACCGACATCATTGGCTCGAGGATGACTGGCGATGCTTTGCGGCAGCCTTCCTTGAATGCCATCGAACCGGCCATGCGGAACGCGTTCTCGTTCGAGTCGACGTCGTGGTACGAACCGAAGGTCAGGGTGACTTTGACGTCAACGACCGGGTAACCAGCCAGCACGCCGGTGGTCAGGGTTTCGCGCACACCTTTTTCGACTGCAGGGATGTATTCGCGTGGAACCACACCGCCCTTGATCGCGTCGACGAACTCGAAGCCCTTGCCTGGCTCTTGCGGCTCGATGGTCAGGACTGCGTGACCGTACTGGCCGCGGCCGCCCGACTGCTTGACGAACTTGCCTTCGACATCGGTGACCGTCTTGCGGATGGTTTCGCGGTAGGCAACCTGTGGCTTGCCGACGGTAGCTTCAACGCTGAATTCGCGCTTCATGCGGTCGACGATAATTTCCAGGTGCAGCTCGCCCATACCACCGATGATGGTCTGGCCCGATTCTTCATCGGTACGCACGCGGAACGACGGATCTTCTTGTGCCAGGCGGTTCAGCGCCAGGCCCATTTTTTCCTGGTCAGCCTTGGTCTTCGGCTCGACGGCCTGCTGAATGACCGGCTCAGGGAAGACCATCTTTTCCAGGGTGATGATCGACGAAGGATCGCACAGGGTTTCGCCTGTGGTCGCTTCTTTCAGGCCGACCGCAGCGGCGATGTCGCCGGCGTGGACTTCCTTGATTTCTTCGCGCTGGTTGGCGTGCATCTGCAGAATACGGCCGAGACGCTCTTTCTTGTTCTTGATCGGGTTGTAGACGGTGTCGCCCGACTTGATCATGCCCGAATAGACGCGGAAGAAGATCAGCTGGCCGACGAACGGGTCGGTCATGATCTTGAATGCCAGCGCCGAGAATTTCTCGTCGTCGGCTGCGCGGCGGGTGACAGGCTGGTCGTCTTCGTCCGTACCACCGACTGGTGGAATGTCGATCGGCGATGGCAGGTATTCGATCACGCCGTCGAGCATGGCTTGCACGCCCTTGTTCTTGAACGCGGTACCGCACATCATCGGGACGATTTCCGACGCAATGGTGCGCTGGCGCAGGGCGGCCTTGATCTCTGCTTCGGTCAGGTCGCCTTCGTCCAGGTACTTGTTCATCAGCTCTTCCGACGCTTCAGCGGCGGTTTCGACCAGCTTCTCGCGCCATTCGTTGGCTTGATCAACCAGTTCTGCCGGGATGTCGCGGTAGTCGAACTTCATGCCCTGCGACGCGTCGTCCCAGAAGATAGCCTTCATCTTGACGAGGTCGACCACGCCCAGGAAGTTCTCTTCAGCGCCGATCGGGATCTGCAGCGGAATCGGGTTCGCCTTCAGGCGAGCGCGCATCTGATCGTAGACCTTGAAGAAGTTGGCACCGGTACGGTCCATCTTGTTGACGAAGGCCAGACGTGGCACTTTGTACTTGTTAGCCTGGCGCCACACGGTTTCCGACTGTGGCTGCACGCCGCCGACTGCGCAGTAAACCATGCAGGCGCCGTCGAGCACGCGCATCGAGCGTTCGACTTCAATGGTGAAGTCGACGTGGCCCGGGGTGTCGATGATGTTGATGTGGTGCGGCTCGAAATTGTTGGCCATACCCTTCCAGAAGCAGGTCGTCGCTGCCGAGGTAATGGTAATGCCGCGTTCCTGCTCCTGCTCCATCCAGTCCATGGTCGCGGCGCCGTCGTGCACTTCGCCGATCTTGTGGTTCACGCCGGTGTAGAACAGGACGCGTTCGGTGGTGGTGGTTTTACCAGCATCGATGTGAGCGGAAATACCGATGTTGCGGTAGCGCTCAATGGGGGTCTTGCGTGCCATAATTTTTCCTAAATCTTTGAATGGACAAAACCGGGCGGCATCTTGGAGTCAAAATGTGCCCGGCCTGAACAACAGATACTGCACGGCCGCGCCCCAGAAAGGGTCTGGCCAATTGCTTAGAAGCGGAAGTGCGAGAACGCCTTGTTCGCTTCAGCCATACGGTGAACTTCATCGCGACGCTTCATGGCGCCGCCGCGCATTTCAGCCGCTTCCATCAGCTCACCGCCGAGACGTTGTGGCATGGATTTTTCGCTGCGCTTGTTTGCGGCTTCGCGCAACCAACGCATGGACAGCGCCATACGACGAACCGGACGAACTTCCACTGGCACCTGGTAGTTGGCACCGCCGACACGGCGCGACTTGACTTCGACCATCGGCTTGGCGTTCGTGATCGCGGCCATGAACACTTCCAGCGGGTCCTTGCCCGATTTGGTCTGGATGTATTCAAACGCACCGTAGATGATGTTTTCAGCGACCGACTTCTTGCCGGACAGCATCAGAACGTTGACGAACTTGGCGACATCGGTGTTGCCGAATTTTGGATCTGGCAGGATCTCGCGCTTGGGTACTTCACGACGACGTGGCATTTCAATTCCTTTATCTTCAGTTGAGTGCCTTGAGAGCACTCGCGAGGGCCATCATGACCACTCACTTACTCGGCCTGACGGCCGGCTCAACTTAACTTTTATAGATGACCTCGATGTAACGAGACCGCGTATTGCAGCTCCGCTATTACTTCTTCGTAGCCTTGGCACGCTTGGCGCCGTACTTCGAGCGAGCCTGCTTACGGTCTTTGACGCCCTGGGTATCCAGTGCACCGCGAACCATGTGGTAACGCACACCCGGCAAATCCTTGACACGACCGCCGCGCAGCAGGACAACACTGTGCTCTTGCAGGTTGTGGCCTTCACCGCCGATGTACGAAATGACTTCGAAACCGTTGGTCAGGCGAACTTTGGCGACTTTACGCAGAGCCGAGTTCGGCTTCTTTGGAGTCGTGGTGTACACACGGGTGCAGACACCGCGCTTTTGCGGGCAGTTTTCCAGTGCCGGCGACTTGCTCTTCACAACCGCGGCAACGCGCGGCTTGCGAATCAGTTGATTGATGGTTGGCATCGTTCCTAATCCAACAAAGTACTACAGTTGATGACCCGGACCATGTGTCCGGGGACTGAAACCTAGTCCCGAGTCCTTTTACAGCGCAGGCGACGAAAGCCACTCACCGAAGGAGCGGCTGCGAATGCGTATACGATGTGCAGAATAAATTCGAGAACTCACGAGTATAGGCCGGATAGGGCAAGCGGTCAACCGCTTTGCTGGCTTGGCGGGCCGATGCGGGCCGGCGCACGCCGGTTTGCCGGGTCGAATGTGGCCAGCCTGCTACAAATTTCGGCTGGCGCTGCCCGGGCCGGGCTGGCAGCGGCTTACATTTCTGCCGATAAAGACGGTTGCCGCTAAAGTGCGCATAATAGTCGCTTTTCTAGCCGCAAATTCAATGTCCCGCCTGCAACTGCTGCCCGCTGCGCTGCTGCGCCCTGCCAACCTTTATCTGCTGCTGAGCTATGCGGTGCTGTCGGCCATGCCGTTCGCCGGCCGCGTGCTGGGCACGCCGGTAGACGCGCCGGATTCTCCCTGGCATCTGTTCGGCGCCGGACTGTTCGCCTGGATCGCCGCCTGGGCGCTGTGCAAGCGGCCGGCCTGGTTTCACTGGGCGCTGCTGCCGGCTTTTTTGGCGCTGCCGACCGAGCTCTATCTTATTACCTATTACGGCCAGGGCATCTCGACCCACCACCTTGGCGTCATCGCCGAGACCAGCCCCAGCGAGGCGCTCGAATTCCTGGGCGGGAAAGCCTGGCTGCTCGGCGCGGCCATCATGGCAGTGCTGCTGTGGTTTGGCTCGACCTGGGTGGTGGCCTGGCGCAGCCGCGACTTCGACTGGAACGACCGCTCGCGCTGGGTGGTGCTGGCGGCGCTGGGCGCCTGCGCGGCGGTGCTGGCCTATGGCGGCAAATATGGCGTGGCGCAGGCGCCGGCTGCGTCTGCGTCTGCGTCTGCCAGCGTGGCCGCGACATCGGCGGACCAGCCACCGGCGCTGCCGCACTGGGCCCGGCTGCCCTTCGACCTGGACATCTTCTCGCGCTCCTGGCCCTTTGGCATGAGTGCGCGCGGCGTCGACTTCTATAAAGAACGCATCTACCTGGCGCAGCTGAACCGGCGCAGCGCCGCCTTTCGCTTTGGCGCCCACCAGCAGCCTGGGGCGGACGGTCCGCAGGTGGTGGTGCTGGTGCTGGGCGAATCCTCGCGCTTCGACCGCTGGAGCCTGAACGGCTACGGGCGCCAGACCAATCCGCTGCTGGCCAAGGAGACCAATCTCGTCATGCTGGAAGACGTGATCACGCCGGTGTCGGCGACCCGCCTGTCGGTCCCGGTGATCATTTCGCGCAAACCCGCGATGCAGAGCCTGAAAGACGGCTTCTCGGAAAAATCGATGCTCTCGGCCTTTCGCGAAGCCGGCTTCAAGACCTTCTGGATCTCGAACCAGGTCTCGTTCGGCAAGTTCGACACGCCGGTGTCGGTGTTCGCCAAGGAAGCCGACGATGTCCAGTTCCTGAACCTGGGCAGTTTTTCTGGCGCCTCGAACCACGACGAGGTGCTGCTGGCCCCGCTACAGCGCGCGATCGCCGATCCGTCGCAAAAAGTGCTGGTGGTGCTGCACACGCTGGGCAGCCACTGGAACTATGCGCACCGCTATCCGAAGCAATTCGACCGCTGGCAGCCTTCGCTCTCCGCGATCGCCAAACCCGACTATACCGACGACCGCCTCGAGCCGCAGATCAACAACAGCTATGACAGTGCGATCCTGTACACCGACTGGTTCCTGTCGAGCGTGATTGGAATGCTCAAGGAGTCGAGCGTGCCGTCGTCGCTGATGTACGTGGCCGACCATGGCCAGACGCTGTACGACAAGTCGTGCAGGATCGCTTTCCACGGGCATAACACGCAGTACGAATTCCACATCCCGGCCTTTGTCTGGTATTCGGATGCCTATGCCGACCGCTTCCCGGCCAAGGTGGCGCAGCTGCAGCGCCACCGCAAGGCCAGG
The DNA here is from genome assembly GCF_024802625.1 of Massilia sp. H6. Taxonomy (NCBI): domain Bacteria; kingdom Pseudomonadati; phylum Pseudomonadota; class Betaproteobacteria; order Burkholderiales; family Oxalobacteraceae; genus Massilia; species Massilia sp. H6. The sequence goes on along the minus strand of NZ_CP103371.1, from coordinate 611,908 downwards.
CTCTCGACCGAGAACATGTTTCATACCGCGCTCGACATGGCCGACATCCGCTACCCGGGAGAACGCCTGGCATGGAGCTTCGTGAGCCCGGCACTCACGCGCCACAAGCGCTACGTCGACAGCTATGGCTGGACCGATTACGACGACGCCACCATGCGCGGCGACTGCCGCGAGGTGATTGCGCGCGGCAAGCCGCTCAAGCGGTATTGAGACTTTCGGCAATTGCCGCTTCCGGTTCCACCAGGTGCGCCGTCAGCCAGCGCGCCACCTCGGCCGCCCGCCCCTCGATCCCGGCGCCGAAGCCCTGGGTGGCCAGCAGCGCGATGCCGTTCGGGTTGAGCAGCACGCCAGGCGTCAACACCGGGCAGCCGCTTGACGTATCGATGACGAAGGGGTCGAACTGGCCGTGCAGCAGGCGCGCCAGCACCAGGTTGTGCGACGAGACAAGTACCAAGTCGCGCGCGCACAAGGCTTCCAGCACCGCGCAAGCGGCCGATACCGACTCGAGGTGATTGGTGCCGCGGAAGACCTCGTCCACCAGGCAGATACCGGCCGGCGCGCCGCTGGCTGCCAGCAGTTCGTGCGCGCGCCGCAGTTCCGACATATACAGACTTTCGCCGCCGAGCAGCGAATCCTCGTTCTGCATGCTGGCCCGCACCGGCACCGCCGGCAGGCGCGCTGCCGTCGCGTAGCAAAAGCCGAAGGCACGCGCCGTTACCAGGTTCAAGCCCACCATGCGCAGTAACGTGCTCTTGCCCGAGGCATTCTGGCCCGAGACGAAGGCGCCCCGTCCATCCAGCTGCACCGACAACGGGAAAGGCAGTTCCATCAGCGGATGCACGCCGCCCTTGATGTGGAGCGTACGCGCCGGCGTGCGCTCGGCCCAGCACCAGTGCTCCCATCCACCTAGGTGACGCACCAACGCCACATCGGCCTCCAGCGCAGCGCAGCGCAGGTAGACATCGCGCAGGAACGCGCGCGATGCATGGACAACACCCATGGTCTTCCAGTAGTGGCGCACGTTCCATGCGCCGAACCAATTGGCGTAGGCAGCGCCAGGGGTCATGCGCATCAGCACCGAGCGCCCCACGCGCTTGTGCAGGCGCGCGGCAGGGTCCCGCGCGTCGACGAAGGGCTCCAGCAGCGGGCCGCCGAGTTCCGCCAGCTTGCGGTTGCTTGCCAACAGCGCGCCCAGGCTGTTCAGGGTGGTCGTCCATAGCTCGATGCGGTGGTGATAGCTGATCTGCAGCGCCATCAGGGGGACCAGGGCGGCGATCGTCGCCATCCAGCCGAGCGGCTGCGTTGCCAGCAGGGCCAGGGACATCAGCAGCAGCAGCGGCAACATCAATACATACGGCGTCCAGAATGGCGCCGGTGGCGGCTCACCGCCGTACAGTAGTCCGGTGATCTCGGTCTCGGCATGGCGTAGCGGCAGCAAGGCCGCCTCCAGCGCATCCACCCGCGCAGGGTCGGCCAGCAAGCCGCGCAGACGCTCGCCCAGGGCCACGCATTCGGCGTCGTCCAGGCCGGCGCGCAGGCGACGGTGCAGCATCTGACGCCCGAAAATGCTGCTGCCTTGGGCCAGCTTCTCCTGGTAGGCTTCGAGCAGCAGGTCCTCCCAGGTCTGGTCGTCGAGCGCGCTGCGCTCGTCCAGCCCGGCACGGTGCAGGCGCCCGATTTCTTCCGGCGTGAAGAAATACGACGGCGGTTCGCGGCGAGCGGCGGGCTCAAGTGCGTCTGGCAGCATTCTCATCAGCGAGCGAAAGATGGAAGCGAACTTGAAAGGCATGGGCAGGAAAAACGGCATCGACGCGGCATCTTAACAGCGCGTCAACACCGAATATTCAAGCTTTGTCACACAGCCGGAATCAACTGAGGTGACCAGGCAGAAGCACGAGCGGCAGAAGTGAATTGAATGACGGCCCCTACGGTGCACGGCGGTGCCTAGCGCCGTGCCCGCGTACGTACGGACACCTGTCGTGGACACTTCGGACAGCCTTCTTAAACGGCCCGTTTCGTCGCCGATCAAAGACTTAACAACGCTCAAGTTGAGGGCACGGATTGTGCACCTACGCCAGGGTCAATGGGCGCTTCGCCGCACTCGGGATGCCTTCCCGTGCAACGGAATTTTTCGGCTGACCAATGAGTTGATGCAGTATTGATACACCTGTCGCATAGGTCGTCAACGAAATTCTTTACAGCAATAAGTATGTCGCTTACAGTCGGGCTCCCACCCAATGTGCGCCGTATTTCATGTCCAAGCTGCAGTCTCCCGGTGCACTCGCCCTCTGGCGCGGCGAATTCACATCGCCCACACTCGAGTCGGCGTTCCTGCACGACCAGGGCGGCGCCATCCGGAAAGAATTGACACGTTCGCTGTCGTTTTGCGGGATCTTCTACTTGGCATTCGCGTTTGCCGATATGGCCCACTTGGGCCACAGCACCCAGACACTGGCATTGTTCGTACTGCGTCTCACCATTGCCGTGGTGGCCCTGGCCGGCATCGTGTTGACCCGCCGCAGCGCCAATCCAGGCCCCATCGCGTATCGCGCAGCCACGGTATTTGCCAGTCTTGCGATGCTTTCGTTCCTATTGGTCGCATATTTGCGGGGCGAGCCGCTTCTGCACGGCATGTCGATGGCCATCATGCTGATCATCGTGTACCTGTTCATTCCGAACCGCCTGGTCAACGCTAGCATCGTCGCAGTCAGCGCGAGCGTCGGATTTCTGGCTCTCATGCACGCCTCTGGCACGCTCAGCCCGCGCCACCTGTCGACCATGGCAATGCTCCTGCTGCTCGCGAACCTGTTCGGCGCCATTGCCGCGCGCCGCGACGCACGTTCGACGCGCCGCCAGTACTGGACCCAGAAAATCCTGATCAACCAGTCCTTGCGCGATCCCCTGACGGGTGCCTTCAACCGGCGCCATCTCGATGCCGGCCTGCTCCAACGTGAAATCGACCGCGCCCGCCGCCGCGAGGCCCCGCTGACGATCATCATGTGCGACCTGGATGGTTTCAAAGCCATCAACGACACCCATGGCCACCAGGCCGGCGATACGCTGCTACGGGACTTCGCGCACTTGCTGCTGTCGATGACCCGCCATGGCAACGATACGGTGGTGCGCTACGGCGGCGAGGAATTCCTGCTGATCCTGCCCGACACCCATTTGGCCGATGGCCAGGCCCTTGCCGAGCGCATGCGCGCATGCCTTGCCACAACCACCAGCCTGCACGGCGAGGTCAAGCTCACTACCACGGCAAGCTTCGGCGTGGTTGGCGCGCAGCTGTCTTCCTCCCTGCCAGAAATTGCCAGCCAGGCCTTGATCGCCTTCGCCGATGAGCTGATGTACGCTGCCAAACGTAGTGGCCGCAATCGCGTCCACGCGGCTAAATGGGAAGCCCCCAACACGGCCTAGGCCAGGGCCGGCTGGCGGCGCCCTGGCCGTGAGCCTGATCCTGCCGGCGCTGCCCTAGATTGCCCGAAGAATACCCGGCGGCTCTGGTAACATCGACGTTCACTTCCCGTTCGCCGCCATGCCACCCTCGTACGCCCGCATCGATCCCCGCTTCGCCCAGCCGGGCCACCCGCCCGCCACCATCGACGAATTCGATGGCGTGCGCTTTCTGCATCTGGGCACCTCGTGGGTGCAGGGCGCCATGCGCCTGGCCAAGCCGGATGCGATCGAGCTCGAATACGTGCAACTGATGATGATGTGGACGCTGTTCAAGGACGCGCCGCGGCATATCGTGCAGCTGGGCCTGGGCAGCGCGGCGCTGACCAAGTTCTGTCGCACGCGCTTTCCCGACGCGCGCGTGACGGCGGCCGAACTCAATCCCAACGTGATCGCGATCTGCCGCGCGCTGTTCGGCCTGCCCGGGAACGACGCGCGCCTGGACGTGCGCGAGACCAACGCGCTCGACTTCGTGCTCGATTCGCGCAATCACGGCCAGGCCGATGTGCTGCAGGTGGATTTGTACGACCAGGAGGCGCGCGGCCCGGTGCTCGATTCGCGCGAGTTCTACCAGGGCTGCCACGACTGCCTGGCGCCGGACGGCATCATGACCGCCAATGTGTTTGGGGACGTCAACCGCTACGACACCAACCTGGCCACCATGCAAGAGGTGTTTGACGCGGTGGTCTGGCTACCCGAGGTGCATGACGCCAATATCGTGGTTCTCGCCTTCAAGGATGCGCCCCAGCTCGATTTTTCGCTGCTGTACGAGCGCGCCGCCCAGCTCAAGCGGCGCCTGAACCTGCCGGCCAACCGCTGGGTCGACGGCCTGAAGGACTGGATGCAAGACCATGCCTAGCAAAATTACAGTAATCCCAGCGCCTGATCGGCCTTGACCAGGTTGGCGCGGTAGCCTGCCACCGCCTTGTCTGCCTTGCCCTGCGCCTGGGCCAGCGCAATCGCCTTCATGAACTGGGACTTGGCTTTGGCCGGATGCCCGGTTGCCAGCAACACTACGCCATAACTATCCTGCACGTTGTCGGACAAGCTGTATTTGCCGGCGTTTGCCTTCATCAGGCGCTCCGCGAGCAGCGGCAGCTGGCGCGGCCCGAGCAGCTCG